>CAZZLG010000071.1:0-10264 GCA_964654865.1 uncultured Thermodesulfatator sp. | reverse complement strand
GAAATTACCTTTACCTTTGGGATTTTTATCATAAAATTAAATATAATTCAATTTGAGAGGATTTAAACATGATTCGTCCTTGTGAAGAAAAAGATTACGATGTTATTTGTGAAATTATCAATGATTCTGCTAAACTTTACAAAGGAGTTATTCCTGATGAATTATATAAAGAGCCTTACATAACAAAAGATAAACTAAAGGAAGAAGTAGAGGCTGGAGTTAATTTTTGGATATATGAGGAAAATGGTCAGCCTGTAGGTGTAATGGGAATTCAGCATGTAAAGGATGTAACTTTAATAAGACATGCTTATGTTCTTAGAGAGAAGCAAAAACAAGGAATTGGCACAAAATTACTAAATCATTTAATAAACCTTACTGACAAACCTATTCTTATTGGAACATGGGCTAAGGCTAATTGGGCAATCCGTTTTTATCAAAAAAATGGCTTTAAATTAGTTTCTCAAGAAGAAAAGGATAAGTTATTAAAAAAATACTGGTCTCTCCCTGATTTACAAATCCAGACCTCTGTTGTTCTTGCAAATAAAGATTGGTTTCAATTGAGAGAGAAAGTCCAAAAGTAATTTTAAAAATTTATTTATTCTGTTTCTTTCAGTGTTTCAAGATATTGAGTTTTTAATGGTTCTGGAAGAAGTTTTGCAATTTCTTTAGCTTGAATAAACCCTTCTCTGGTTTTTAAGCAAGAAATTAAAGCTTTTTCTAATCCTTCAATTTTTTTGGATTCCGGTAAAACATCAACGATTCTCTTGACCTCAAAAATCCATCCGTTTTCAGCACACTTTATTAAAACTTTTTCTAATTCTTCAATTCTTTTTGATTCCAAAAAATTCGCTATTATTTTTTTAGCTTTATAAATCCATCCTCCCTCTACGCATCTTATTAATATCTTTTCCAATTCCTCTGCTGTTAGTTTTCTTCCTATTAATTTTGTTACCTCTTCTGCTTCATCAATCCATCCATTCTCTACACACCTTTTTAGTATATTTTCTAACTCTTCTAAAGTAAGTTTTCTTGGAAGTAACTTGGCTATTTCTTCTGCTTCATAAATCCATCCCTCTTTAACGCATTTTTCCAAAATTTTTTCTAATTTATTAGTTCTTTCAGGTTCTAAAAACATCTCAGCAATATCTCTTGCTTTATCAATCCATCCTTCCTCAATACATTTTTCTAATGCCATCTCTAAACCTTTTGTTCTATTAGGTTCTGGAAGAAGTTGGGCAGTTTGTTTCGCCTGTAAAATCCATCCCTCCTCAATACACCTTATCAGTATCTTTTCCAAACCTTCTGTTCTATTAGGCTCTGGAAGGAGTTCAGCAACCTTTCTTATTTTGGGAATAAAGTCTCCCTCAAAACATTTAGCTAATGCTTTTTCTAACCATTCAGTGGCTAACAAAATTTTTTCTAACCAAACTTTTTTCTTATCTTCAGGAAGTAGCTCTGCAATTTCTTTTAATTCAGAAACCCAAGCTTCTTCAACACTTTTTCTTACTATTTTTTCAACCCATTCCCGTTGAGTTAAAATTCTTTCCAATACTTCTACTCTTTTAAATTCTGGAAGAAGTTCTACTACCCTTCTAACCTTAGGAAGCCATCCCTCCTCAATACATTTTATTAACATTTTTTCTAATTCTTCCACAGTTAGCTCTTTATGAAGCAAATTTGCCAACCTCTCTACTTCATCAATTAATCCCATTCCTATACACCTTTCGTATATCCTTTCTAACCCTTCTTTCTTTTTTGAATCTGGAAGTAATTCTAATATCTTTTTAGCTTTATAAAGAAATCCCTCTTCAATACATTTATCAAATATCTCCTCTAACATCTCAATTCTTTCAGATTCTTCTAAAAAATTTGTTCCTTTAAGTGCTTTTTTAATCCATCCCATTTCTAATAAAACTTTTATTAATTCCTTTCTCATCTTTACTCTCCTTTATTTCTCATATCTAATTTTAACTATACTTCAGATAAAAAATTTACCAAGATTAATTTTACATAAGAGTTAAGCCAAGAGGAGGACCTTAAGAATTAAGCCAATATTTCTTGAATTTCAATATATTTAATTGTTCCGCTTTTAATTTCTTCATCTAAAATATCTCTTATTTCTCCCTTTGCAGAGAAATAAATAATTTGCCATCCCAGTTCAGAAATTTTCTTTAACATTTCAACTTGTTTTTTCAACCTATATGGGTCAGACTTTATAAAAGGGTCATCTAAGATAAAAAAACCTTTATCTCCCTTTAAAAGCTTTTCCCCAAGAGCAAGGCGAATGGAAAAATATAACTGATCATAAGCACCACCTGATAATTTTTCAGTTTCTAATAAAGCTCCCTCTTTAAGTTTAACCTTAATTTTCCTTGTTTCCTGATCAAAAATGACTTCTTCATATCTTCCCTCTGTAATTTCAGCAAAATATTTGGATATAAGACTTTCCTTTCCAAAAATTCCAGAAATTTTTTCTATTTCTTCAGTTTCTATCTCCTCAAAAATTCTTTTGACTTCAAGAACAGTATCCCGTCTATTTTTATTTTCCTCTACAAATTTTTGCAAATTCTCTTTAAATTCTTTTAAATCTGCCAACGTATTACAATACAAATATTCATCTAATTGAAAAATTGTATTAATCTCCCGCTCTATTTCTTTCATTTCTCCCTTAAGATTTTCAATTTTATTAGTTAAATTTTTCACCTTATCTTCAAGTTCTCTTTTTTTATTTTTCAAAGCCTCCTCTAAAGTTTCACTGTATTTAATATCTACTGCTTTATCTACATACTTTTCGAACTCTTTTATTTCCTTTTCCCAATATGCAATCTTATCCTCTAAGTTTTCACCTATTTCTCCGAAATAAGTTTTCAATATGCCCCTTTGTTCTCCTATAATTTTTTCAAGCTCTTCTTTCAATTTAAGATTTTCTTTATATTTTTCTAACAACTCTTCTCCGGATTTCTTTTTTATTTCTTCTATATTTTCTTTAGTCTTTTGGATTTCCTCCTCTATATGTGGAATTTTTTTATCACGCAATTCTCTTATTTCTTCCTCAATCTTTTCTTTTTTCACTTTCATTTGATTAAATTCTTCATATATTTTTCCATATTCTTCCTCAAATTTCTCAAGGTTAAAAAGTACTCTTTCTATGTTTTTTGCCTCCATTCCCAATTCTAAAAGAGAAAATCTAATTTTTTCAAATCTTTCTGCAAGTTGAGCTTTATTTTTAATAAGTTGAAATTTAAAAAGTCCTGAAATAATTGCTATAACTAAAAACCCTAAGGCTAAAATATAAAATAATGGTAATGAACTAAAAATGCTCCCGATTAAAGAGATACCCAATAAAGTTGCAGAAACTATTCCTAAATAGGTAAAAAACTTATCCTTTTCTTTTTGTTGAGCAATCTCTTCACTTTTGTATTGGTAATTTTTTAGCTCTGGTTTTATCTCATTATCTATTTTTTTCTTCCTTTCTTCAAAAATCTTAAAATCTCTTTCTATTTCGTTTAGTTTTTCACCTACTTCTTTTAATTTAATTTCTCTTTCTTCAACTTTTTTCAATCCCTCTTCTTTTTGAGAAACATAATCTTTTACTTTATTTTCACAATCTCTCCATATCTCCCAATCCCTCTCATTATAATTTTTTAAATTCTTAAGCTTTTCAAAGGATTCTTTTAACTTATCCAGTGCTCTTTTCCCGATCTCGTACTTTTCTCTTTTTCTTGCAATTTCTAAAATTTCAAGCTCTTTATTAATTTTTTCTATCTCTTCTTTTGACTTTATTAAATCCTTTTCCAATTCATCAAACCTGTTCTCTTTAATTTTTCTCTCCAATTTTGAAATTTTTTCTATCAACTGTTGTGCATTATTTAACCTTGTTTTTAACTTTTCGGGTTTATCATCTTTAAATTCCCCGCTTGGTGTTAAATTACCTATTTCAAGTAATTTATTTTTTATTTTCAAAATATCTTTAGTTTTTAAAATACCTGTAAGTTTCTCAGTGATGTTGGTATAAAATTCACTCTCCTTAGAGATTGAAAGATCACTATTTCTTATTATAAAAATGTTACGAAACTCTTGGGAAGTCAAATTAGTAAGTTGATTTAAATTAGTCTTTTTTCTTTTTTCTGGGAATTTAATATCTTTACCACTTGCATCTCTTATAATCACATAGCCTTCTGGTTTTTCTTCTACTCTATCTATATTCTCAAAACTTTTGATATCCCCTTCTATTAACAATTTTATAAGTGCATCTATAGTAAGTGTTTTACCCTCTTCATTTTTTCCCCAAAGTAAATTAAAACTATTTAGTAAAATGGGCTTTTTAATCTTTAAAGGTCCGTAACGGATTATTAAAAATTCTTTTATCTTCACAATTCTGCCTCTATCATAGCTCTTATTAATACTTCACACATTTGTCTCTTCCTCTCTTCTTCATAACAAGCTTTTTCAAGCTTTTCCATAAACTTTTTAAAAAGATCTTTTTCAAGAATTTTATAGAGATCTTTAAATTCTATTTTAAGCTCTTCAATAAAGTATTTCTCTTTTACAAACCTTTTTATCTCCTCTACGAGTTCAGACTCACTCTTTTTAATTTTGTTACTATTAATATATCCTTTAACAGTTAAAATAATTTTGGCTTGAGGATGAACGTCTGTAAGGCTTTCATTTATTATTTCTAAAGGATCTTTTTCTAAAAATGGATCAAGATTAATAAGTACTTCTTCAAAATGGGGTGTATCAAGAAAATATTCCTTAGGTGGTTTCCCAATTTCAAAAAGGTTAATTTTCCTTCTTCCTGTTTCTTTTTTTGTTATTGAAACAGGAGAACCGGGATAAATAAAATATCCTCCACTTTCTAATTGCCAAGCTTCAAACCTTGAATGAAAATGCCCAGCAAGCACATATTTAATATTTAAATCACTAAAATAGGAAAGTTTTACTGGCATGTATCTTTCTTTTCCTTCTTCTCCAAAATCCTTTCTTGAAAAAAATGTATCAAGTAATTCTCCGTGATAAAGTAAAATGTTAGTTTTATTTGAAGTTAATTTATTAGCCAATGAATAAAGCTTAGCGAAAACTTTTTCTCCTTCTACAGGTTCAAAAGGTAATCCCCATATCATTAAGTTTTTATATTCAAAAGGCTCATTTAGGTTGTTTAAGAGAATTACATCTTCACCAAAGTAAAATCTACTTTCATATACCTCTTTATCATGATTGCCAGGAAGTAAAATAATTTTAAAATTATTGCCTGAGAAAATTTCTCTTATTTTAGATCTCAAAAGCTCAGCCTTAACTTCTTTATCAAAAAGATCTCCACATATCACAAAAAGATCAACCCGTTCTTCATTGGCAATATTAATCAATTTTTTAAGTGCTTCCCACCGTTCATCTCCATATTCCTTTAAATGAAGGTCTGCTGTATGAAGTATTCTCATTTTATATTTCTCAATTATTTTCCTTATATTGTAATTTCCTCTCAAATAGTAAACGATAATTCTACTGGATAAGGCTCAAGATAGCTTTGAAAAAGAAAATAATCTTTTTCAAAGCGAATAGCCCAGCTTCTTAATAGTTCAAGTAAAGTAGTTAATTCTATAAACCCTTTCTGAAATTTTTCCAGCAATTCAAAAAAATGTTTCTTTTCTTTGAAAGTGAGTCCTTTTGAAAGATGCCCAAAAATGTGTTGCAAAGTATTAATGTGCCTTCGCACATTAGTCTTTCTCTGAAAGGCTTTATAAAAGTATTCTTTATAGAGCAACAATTTTTCTTGAAAAGAATTGTTAGGAGAAGCTACAATTTGTCCCAGTTTTTTTAGAACTTCTTGGTGATAACTCATAAGAAGATATTTATATCGGGTGTGAAACCTTACTAATTTAGATGGGCTTGGATCTTGAAGTAATTTTCTTAATTCAGCAAAAGCAAAAATACGGGTTAAAAAATGGTCTCTTATTTTAGAATCTCTCAAACGCCCTTCGTCCTCTAAGGGTAAATAAGGAAAATATTGTGAAGCAAGTTTTGCAAAAAATCCGTTTGTTTTCCCAATAACTCTCTCATTTTGATAAAGCTTGGTAGACTTAACTCCACAAGAAGGTGATTTAGCTTTAAGTAAAAAACCATCTACCTCTTTAAACTCAGCTAAAGCTTCTTTACAAACCTTAATCATATCTTCTGTTAAATCTCTTCCAGTTTCTGGCTGTATAAGTCTTTCTGTATCTTTTATTTTAGTAATTAAAATTCGAGGACGAGGAATTCCCAACCCCAAAGTCACTTCTGGACAAAAGGTTATAGGCTCAATATGTTTTTTTAACTTTTCCACAAAAGGGTCTGACGTAATACCTCCATCATAACGGACTGGCTCAAAAAAACATCTGCTAATTACTATTTTAGGTTTAGGACGCATAACCCAAAAGCATTTTTAAATGGTCTATTCTTCTCTGAATGTCTTCTCTATCAACAAAAAGTTTGGTGACCATTCCTGGAAAAAGATCATGTTGAAGAGCAAGTAAAAGCTGTCTTCCATATCCCCTTTGAAAACATATAAAATCAACTTCTTCATGAGTTAAAATTATACCCCTACTTAAGGCAAGCGCTTCTGAAAATTCATGAGCAATTATTCCCTCAGTTACGTAATCGTCAACTTTGTAAACTACAGACATTATAAAAGTATTCTCTGAACTTTTATAAATAAGCTCTGGCTCAAATCCCATTATCCTTTCAAATTCTTCTCTTTTTATAATCCAGGAAGGTGAATACAAATGTAACTGATAATACATACTTAGAAAAGGAACTTTGTCCTCAATTTGGGTATAATGTAAGTTAGCATAAGGTTTAAGTAAGGACACAGACTCTTTAACTTCAGGAAAATTTTCTCTAACTTTTAAAAATATGGAAAGTATTTTTTTATCTGGTGAAAAAATCATCTGTGTAAGACTCTGAAAGTATTGATGACTCTCACATACCTTTAACCAATCACAAGCATAACAGTAGGTTTCATACCATTGAGAAAATACCTCAGAAAGTTTATTTCTTATTTCTTCCCAAGTAATTATTTCACCCTCTCTTATATTCAGTAAATTTAATGCAGTCTTATCCTGTTTTCTTATTTTTTCCTCTGCTCCTTCCTCATATTCGCATCTACCTTCTTTAAGGTAGGGACAACTTTTACAAACATCGTCAAAACCCTCTATAATCTTTATATTTTCTTTTTCAATTTTGCCTAAAATTTCTTCTAAATTCTTTACAAATAACTCATTATATCCTTCTCCTTTAAAAAAATTTAAACATATAAGATGATGCCCCCTTAAGTTAAGCATCTTAATCCCCTCCCCCATTTCATCTATCTTTTTATTATATCACACCTCAATCTTAATAAGAATGGTTTATAGGAGCTCATAATAAATTTTTGACTTTTCTAAAAATATTAATAAAATATTAAAAATTTCAAAAAATAGCTGATAAATTAAAATATAAATAAAATTTTTATGTATGTATAGATTTAATGTAAATACAAATGGACAATAACATTTTTACCGAATATCAGCACCATTTAGAAAATTTGCAAAAAAAATTAAAACATTTTGAAAAATTTGAGCTAAATAAAATTTTTACCCCTTCTGAAGAGATAATAAGGTTGCTTTCAACCATTAATATTGAAGAGACAACCTTTGAAGAAATAGCAAGGTTAGTGGAAAAAGACAGAAATATTTGTATAAGACTTTTAAGAATTGCCAATTCTCCTGTTTTTGGCTTTTCTGGTAGAATAACCTCAGTAGAACAAGCTTTGCTTTTATTAGGAGTGAAGGCTTTAAGGGCAGTTATCCTTACTCTTCCTGTATTAAGAAAAAGCAGACAATTTATTCCCCATCTTGAAGATCATTCTTTTAAAGTAGGAACTGGTGCAAGGATTCTTGCTGAGATAAGTGAGCTTAAAAGTATTTCTGAAGTTGCCACTGCTGGAATAGTGCATGACCTTGGCAAGACAGTTATTGCAGAATTTCTTGTGAGAGAAGGAGAGTTTGGAAAGAAAATTTTGAGATATTTATACACCCATAAAATAGGAAAAGCTGGGCTACAGAAAGAACGCGAAATCCTTGGAACTGATCATGTAGAATTAGGAGAAAAAATCGCAAAAGCATGGTTATTCCCTGAAAGACTTGTTAAGCTCATAAGTTCTCATCATAATCCCATAGCTAATAAAAACAATGGTATAGAAATAAAATGCATATACATTGCTAATCTTCTTTCATATTTTAACTTACCAGAAGAGTTTGATAAAAGAAAACAGGAAATTCTTTCAGAAGAAGATTTAGAAATGCTTAACCTTTTTGAAATTTCTTCCTCAGAAATAAATGGAATAATTGAAAATATAAATAAAGAATGGTTAACCCTTAAGGAACTCTTTCTTTAATTAATCTTATAAACTTTCTCCCTTTGCCCTATTTATCAAGTAATTTTAAGTTTTTATTGACAAAAATTTGATTTATAATTATAAAATAGAAAAATGGGCAAAAATGAAAGATTGAAAACTAATAATTATTGTTTTGTTTGTGGTAAAGAAAATCCCAAAGGTTTAAAAGCAAAATTTATTTCTTCTAATGGAAAAGCAAAGGCAGAAATGATCCTTGATAAGGAATACCAAGGTTATAGTGGAATTATTCACGGAGGCATCATTGCAGCACTTCTTGATGAAGCTTGTGCCTATGCAGGTATTTCTTTGGGATATTATACTGTTACTGCAGAGATGAAAATAAGATACAGAAAAATTCTAAAAGTTGGAGAAAAAATCATAATAGAGGCATCCGCAGAACAAATAAAATCAAAATTAATTCAAGCAAAAGCTCAAATAAAAGATTCTAAAAATATTATAATAGCTGAAGCAGAAGGAAAACTTATAATTAAAGAAAAAATTAAAAAATCTTAAAAACAATGGAAATATCTCCTATTTTTCCTATGCAACCTATTCCTTACTTTGGGGAAGAAATAAAAGGAGAGTGGATTTTTGAACCAAAAATTGATGGATGGAGACTACAAATAATAAAATATAAAGATGGAAGAGTTGAATTTTGGGGTAGAAGATTAGAAAAAAACCCTAATTGGACAAAAAATCTTTCCTATTTAATTCCTTATTTAAAAGAAATACCTCCAGGAACATTGCTTGATAGCGAACTTTATTCTTCAAAAGGAAGAAGAGGTATTCCTTCTGTAATAGCAAGAACAAATTTAGCAAAACCTATAATTTACGTGTTTGACGTGGTATTTTTAAAAGGGGTTTTTATGGGTAATAAACCATTAAGAGAAAGAAAATTGCTTTTAATGGATTTATTACTAAACCCACCCTTTTATTTTTTAGAATATAAACCCTTAGAAAATTGGAAAATTGCTTTAAAGGAAGCTCTAAAAGTGGGATTTGAAGGCATAGTAATAAAAAATCTTGACTCGCCTTATTTAATTTCTAAATCTGCTCCTATGGCAACTCATCATTGGAGAAAAATAAAAGGATAAAAATATGATAGGAAGATTTCAAGTAATGGCAACTTTACAAGCAGCAAGAGCTTATGTTTTAGGGTATTCCTTAGAAGAAGCAAAAAGTTTCGGTTTAAATAGAGCTATTTTTTATGCTGCAGCAAAAAAGGGATTTAAATCTATGAAAGGAGTGAGAGAAGAAATAAAGCTACCTAAATGGAAATTAATTCGTAAATTCCCAAAAGAAGAAATTGAAAAAATAGAAAAGAGCTTCTTTATAGAAAAATTAGGAGATGAGATAGCTTATTGTGTAAAATTAGGAGATAGAAAATATTTCTTAATAGGAGATGATCTACAAACTCCTGAGGACTTTAAAAAACAAATAGAGGATAGATTTAAGGGAAAATTTGAAGAAGCATGGAAAGAGGCAATAAATATTGTTAAAAGTTATGATAAAGGAGTTTTGCTTTCACAAAGATATTTTTATGAAGCTGTATATAAACCGCGAAGGGATGAGCTTGCTGAAAAGTGGTCACAATTAGTAAAATCTCCTTAGTTAAATTCGATTAGTGTCAAAGATTACGTTCTGAAGGGTGCTTCACTAGAAATTTTTCATTTTAAAACTTTAGTTTTTTTATTTTGAGATTATACTTAGTATTTTTTAAAAATCTGTTAAGGACTTTAAAATGAAAGTTTTGAAAATCTTAATTGGTATTTCACTTTTTATTATTTTTTCATACATCTTTATCTATCCTATGTTAATTCCTCTTTCCTATTTAAAAAGAGAAAATCCAAAAAT
>CAZZLG010000070.1:0-10248 GCA_964654865.1 uncultured Thermodesulfatator sp. | reverse complement strand
ATACTTATTTTTAGTGGCTTTGGTGTTTTTGCTTATGCTATGACAAGTGGTGTAAAAATATTAATAGAAGGTGAAATAAAGGAGGTGTTTAAAAAAAAGAAAATGAAAAAAGAAATTTCCGCTTTAAACAACCATTATATTGTATGTGGATATGGAAGAATGGGAAAAATACTTTGCAAAGAATTTAAAGCTAATAATGTAGATTTTGTAGTAATTGAAAAATTTGAAGAAAATGTAAAAGATGAAGAGGGTCTTCTTTATCTCATAGGTGATGCAACAAAAGATGAAATTCTTAAATCCGTAGGAATTAAAAGAGCAAAAGGAATAATTTCTCTTTTACCTTCTGATGCAGAAAATCTTTATGTTGTTGTTAGTGCAAGATTTTTAAATCCAGAAATATTTATAGTTGCTCGTGCAACAGATGAAGAAGCAAGAATTAAATTAAAAATGGCTGGTGCAAACAAAGCTATATGTCCTTATTACATAGGTGGCTTAAGAATTGCTCAATCTGTTCTCAGACCAAATGTAATAGATTTTTTAGAGTTTGCTACAGGCTCAGAATTTAAAGATATTCAGATGGAAGAAATTTTAGTCTCAAGAAATTCTAAACTTGTAGGAAAAACTTTAAAAGAGGCAAAAATTGGGGAAAAATTAAGAGTCCTAATAGTAGGTATTAAAAGAGCTGATGGGAAAATAGAATTTAACCCCTCTGCCGATACTATTATAAAAGCTGAGGACATAATCATTGGAATAGGAAACTCTGAAAATCTCAATCTTCTTTCTCAAATTTCAATAGGTGAAAAAGAAATGCTTTAGGAGAGTTATGTTATGAAAAATGTTTTTATTGTAGGTGGAACAGGTTTTATAGGAGGTTATGTAGTCTCTAATCTTTTAAAAGAAAATTTTGAAGTTTATGTACTGGTAAGAAATAAAGAAAAAGCTAAAAAAATTCCTTCTACTTGTAAAGTTGTTTTTGGAGATCCAACAAAAGAAGGGGATTGGCAAATTCAATTAAATGATGCTGATATAGTAATAAATCTTACTGGACAAAATATATTTTCAAGATGGAATGAAAATTATAAAAAACTAATTTTAGAAAGCAGAGTAAAATCTACAGAAAATATAGTTTCTTCTCTAAAAAAAGGAGCTTTCCTTGTTAATGCTTCAGCTATTGGATATTATGGAGATAAGGGAGAAACTTTAGTCACAGAGGAAAGCCCTCCTGGAGATGATTTTTTAGCAAAAGTCTGTATAGAATGGGAAAAAAACGCTTTAAAGGCTAAAGAAAAAGGAGGAAAAGTAATTATTACCAGATTTGGTATCGTCCTTGGAAAGGGGGGAATGCTTTCTAAAATTTTGCCAGTCTTTAAATGGGGGCTTGGAGGAACTCTTGGAAAAGGTAATCAATGGTTTTCTTGGATACACATAGATGATCTCGTATCTGCTATTTTGTTTCTTATCAAGCACGAAAAAGAAGGAATATATAATTTTGTTTCTCCAAAACCAGTAACTAATAAAGAATTTACTAAAACTTTAGGAAATATATTAAAAAGACCTGCTTTCTTTAAAGTTCCTCTTTTTGTTATGAAATTTTTATTTGGAGAGGTGGCAAATGTTATAACTTCAAGCGTTAAAGCTTATCCTAAAAACCTTTTAGAAGCAGGCTTTAAATTTAAATTTGAAAACATTGAGGATGCTTTAGAAAATTTGATTAAAAAATCCCTATGAAAATTATTAAGTTTAAAAAAATTTTTTTTCTTTTTTTGATTTTAATTTTTTTAAACTCCTGTTCCCCTTTAAAATCATATTCTTATGAATTCAAAGAAAGAACAATTGAAAAAATAAAGGTTTTATTAAGTAATATTCCTTATATTAAAAAATATATTACTCTTTACCCAGCTCCAAAGGAACTCTATAGTGAAACAGAAAATTTGATAAATGAACTTAAAATTTATAAAGCTAATGAATATTTCAAAGATGAATATGAAAAAGTTTTAAGTGCTTGGGAAAAGGCAAAAGAACTCTATCAAAGCAAATACTATAAAACTGCAGAAAAGGAATTAAAAAAGGTTAATTCTATGGCAAAAGAGCTTTTGGAAAAGGTTAAGGCTTATAAAGAAAGTTTAAGAAATTCAGCTTTAAAAAAATACAAAAAAATGGAAGAAGTGGCAGAGGAAGTTCTTAGAAATACAAAATCTGAAGAAAAAAAATTAAAAATAAACCTTTATTTATGGAAATTAAGAAATCTTATTGATTTGGAAAATTATAGTGAATTTGAAAAGGAATTACAAAATCCTCCCTTTTAATCAGTTTGACAAAAATTTCTTCTGGATTTTTATTTCTTCAGGAGCCCTGATAGGATTTTTACCTCCTTGTCCCGGAACTTTTGGTTCCTTAGGAGGTTTAATTATTTTCTGGTTTTTAAAAAAATTTTCTTTAATTTACCAGTTATTGTTAACTTTAGGAATTATTGCTATCGGAACAATAAGTTCTACTTTAGTCTCTAAATTTTCAAAAGACAAAGATCCTGATTTTGTGGTAATAGACGAATTTGCAGGAATGTGGATAAGTGTTGTGGGTAAAAATACTTTAATTGAGTATATACTTGCTTTTATTATTTTTAGAATTTTAGATATTAAAAAACCTTATCCCTTAAAAATGGTTGAAAAACTTCCTCATGGATGGGGAATTATGATTGATGATATAATAGCAGGAATTTTAACTAATTTTTTTGTAACCCTTCTTATATATATTGCCAAATATCTAAGTCTAATATAAGATTAATTTTAAAATGATTGGAGCTTTAATTTTTATTGGGGATGAACTTATCTGTGGTGCCATTGAGAATACTAATAGTGTTTTTGCGGGAAGAATATTAACCTCCTATGGATTTGAAATTGGTGAAATTGTTACCCTGCCAGATAAGATTGAATTTATCTCTAAATACCTTAAGGATCTTATAAAAAAATACAAGTTCCTAATAATTTGTGGTGGACTTGGACCTACTGATGACGATTTAACCAATTTAGCTGTAGCAAAGGCTTTTAACTTAGAACTAAAAGAAAATAAAGATTTTCTCTCTGCTATTTATTTAGCTAAAGAATATAGAAAATCTCAAGAAATAGCTAAAAAGATGGCTTTACTTCCAGAAGGTGCCCTTCCTTTATCAAAAAATTTTTCTTCAGCAGGATATTTTTTAAAAATAAAAAATAAACCTCTTTTTTTCCTACCAGGTGTCCCTCATCAGTTTGAAAATCTTCTCCAAACAGAAGTTATCCCAAAACTTTTAGAATTATTTCCTGATAGAACTAAAAGAATTATTAAAACTTTAAGGTTCTTTGATCTTAATGAAACTGATCTTAATCAGGTTATAAATAGCTTGCCAGAAGATCTTCTTTCTCCTCTCAAAATAGGCTATTATCCAGTATTTCCGGAACTTAAATTAATTTTACAAGGAAAAAAGGAAAAGGATTTAGAGGTTTTTATAAATAGATTAAAAGAAACTTTTTTACTTCATCTAATAAGTGAAAGAGATGAAAGTTTACCTCAGGTAGTTGGAAAACTTTTAAAAAAAAGAGAAGAAAAACTTGCTACTGCTGAGTCTTGCACAGGTGGAATGCTTGCTTCAATAATTACTTCTGTTTCTGGAAGTTCTCTTTATTTTGATAGAGGTTTTGTTACCTATAGTCCTGAAAGCAAAACAGAACTCTTGGGAGTAAAAAAGGAAACTATAGAAAAATTTGATATAGTGAGTTATGAAGTTGCTATGGAAATGGCAGAGGGGGTAAGAAAAAAAACAAAAGTTGATTATGCTTTAAGTATAACAGGCTTTGCTGGTCCAACTGGAGGAACGCCTGAAAATCCTGTAGGCACAGTTTACATAGGATTTTCTTATAAAAATAAAATAAAAGCTTTTAGATTTAGTCTCTCAGGAGATAGAAATCAGATTCAGCTTTTAGCAAGTTATACCTCTCTTGATATTTTAAGGAGGTATCTTCTTTATGGTGAGAGCTTTTTTAGCTATAGATTTGCCACAGGAATTAAAGAAAGAACTTTTTAATCTAAGTAAAACTTTCAACTATGAAGGTTTAAAACTAAAATGGGTGGAAGAAGAAAATTTGCACCTTACTCTCCGTTTTTTTGGAAATATCTCAGAAAGTTTAGTAGAAAAAATTTATGAAAAATGTAAAGAAGTTTGTAAAGAGATAGAACCTTTTGAACTTACCCTTGGTCTTGTTTCTTATTTTCCTTTAAAAGGTACTCCAAGAGTAATATGGATTGGAATAGATTCAGCTTCTAATAATCTTCTTAAACTTGATAATTTATTAAAAAAAACTTTAAAACCTTTAAAATTAAAAGAAGAAAGAGAAGAGTTTCATCCTCATGTAACTTTACTCCGAGTCAAAGAAAAAACAGATCCGGTAGCTCTAAAAAAATTTTTTGAAGAACTTAAAAGGGCTTCTGAAAAATTAAAAGGAAGGTCCTTTTTTGTAAGAGAAATCATAATTTTTAAAAGTGACCTCTTCCCCTCTGGTCCTAAATATACACCTTTAAAAATTATACCTTTAGGAGAGAAAAAGAGCCCCCGTGAAAACTAAAATTTTTTTATTAATTATTTTAGCTACCTTTTTTCTTGTTTCTTCTTTTGCAACTGAAAAACCAAACTTATCAAAAGACACCCCTGATTATGGAGATGCTTTAATTATAGGCTCTATAGCTGATGCAAGTATTCTTATCCCAATGATAGCAACTGATGTAATGAGTCATGAAGTGGCAGGACGCATTTTTTTAGGTGTAGTAAAGTATGCACCAGATCTTAAAATAATAGGGGAGCTTGCTGAAAAATTTGAAATATCTCCTGATCAAAAAACTATAACTTTCTACCTAAAAAAGGGGGTTAAGTGGGCAGACGGGGTTGAAGTAACTGCAGAAGATGTCCATTTTGGCTTTAAACTTATTACCTCCCCTGAAATACCCTCTCCTTATGCAAGTGATTTTTTAGAAGTAAAAGAATTTAAAATTATTGATCTCTATACTTTTAAAGTAACTTATAAAAGACCTTTTGCCTTAGCTTTACCTTCTTGGGGGAATTTAGTTGTTTTACCTAAGCACATTCTTGAAGGAAAAAGCTTAGATTATTTAAGAAATGTTTTTGGAAGAAATCCTATGGGAAACGGTCCTTTTAAATTAGAAAGGTGGAAAACACAACAAGAAATACTTTTAAAATATAATCCTCTTTATTATGAGGGTAGAGCTTTTTTAAATTATTTAATTTACAGAATAATTCCTGATCCTTCAACACTGTTTATGGAATTAAAATCTGGTGGTATTGATTGGATTTCTCTTACCCCCTTACAATATTTAAAACTCCAAAGAGAAAGTGAACTAAAAAGCCAATTTAACATTTATAAATATTCTTCTTTTTCCTTTACTTATATTGGTTATAATTTAAATCACCCATTTTTCAAAGATAAGAGGGTAAGAAAGGCACTTTGTTATGCAATAAATAAAGAAGAAATAGTAAAGGGTGCTCTTTTAGGTCAGGGGATACCTGCATATGGACCTTATAAACCTGATACCTGGTTTTATAATAAAAATATTGAAAATTCTTGTCCTTACAACCCCCAAAAAGCACTTGAATTATTAAAATCTGCTGGTTTTAAGAAGGGAAAAAATGGAATTTTAGAAAAAGATGGTAATCCTTTTGAATTTACTATTCTTATAAATCAAGGAAATCTTGCAAGACTCCTTGCAGCTCAAACTATTCAAAGACAACTCTCTCAAATAGGAATAAAGGTAAATATAAGGGTAATGGAATGGACTACTCTTATTCACCAGTTTATAGATACAAGAAGATTTTCCGCAGTAATCTTAGGATGGGCAACTGGTCCTGATCCTGATCTTTATGACATTTTTCACTGCTCTAAAACAAAACCTCCGGGACTTAATTTTATAAGCTATTGTAACCCTAAACTTGATAAACTTTTAGAAGAAGGTAGATATACCTTAGATACAGAGAAAAGAAAAAAAATTTATTACCAGATCCAAGAAATTTTAGCAGAAGACCAGCCTTATACTTTTTTATATATACCTATGAGTTTAGAAGCTATTCATAAAAGATTTAAAGGAATTAAAGTCTCTCCCATAGGGATTGGATATAATATAGAAAAATGGTGGGTTCCTAAAAATATGCAAAAATATTTAATACCCTAAAACCTACCTTTTCGCACTTCGTAAGTGAGATAAATTAGAATTATTTTAATTTAAAAGAGGTTAGTTAAGATGAAGATTACTATAATAGGTGGAGGGAGTTGGGGAACAGCCCTTGCTAAAATTTTAGGAGAAAAAAAATTTGAAGTCTCCATTTTGGTAAGAAGAGAAGCAGTTTATGAAGCCATAAATAAAGAAAAAGAAAACCCCTTCTATTTACCTGGTATTAAACTATCTGAAAGAGTCAAAGCTGAACTAGAACCAAAAAAGGCTTTTAAAGATTCTCAAGTAATACTTTGGACTATTCCCTCTTTTACTTTAAAAGAAAATTTAGAAAATCTAAAAACTTACGCAAGTAAAATCTCTTATCATATTTCTGGTATAAAAGGTATAGATTGGGAAACTAAAAAAACACCCTTTAGTATCTTAAAAGAAACTTTACCCAAAGATTGTAAGATTTTTGTTTTAGGAGGTCCTTCTTTTGCTAAAGAAGTAGCCTTGGGACTACCTACAGCTGTAGTGCTGGCAGGAGAAAAAGAGGAAGACACCCAAAAAATACAAGAACTTTTAGCTATGCCTTATTTTAGAGTTTATAGAAGTGATGATCCTGCAGGAGTGGAAATAGCAGGTGCTTTAAAAAATATTATAGCTATTGCCTCAGGAATAAGTGATGGACTGGAACTGGGACTTAATGCAAGAGCAAGTCTTATTACCAGGGGGCTCATAGAAATAATTCGCTTAGGAACTAAGCTTGGAGGAAAACTTTATACTTTTTATGGTCTCGCAGGAGTTGGTGATCTTGTTTTAACTTGCACAGGAGCCCTTTCAAGAAATTATCAAGTAGGTTATAGACTTGGGAAAGGAGAAAAGCTTGAAAAAATCTTAGTAGACCTTAGACAGGTTGCAGAAGGAGTTAAAACTGCAAAGGTTGTTAAAGAGCTTGCCAAAAAATTTGAGATTGAGCTTCCCATTTGCGAAGAAGTTTATCGAGTTCTATATGAAAATGAATCTCCAAAAGCTTCTCTAAACCGCCTTTTATCTCGAACCCTCAAAAAAGAATTTGAGAATTTTTAGCAGTATTTATCAAAAATTAAAAAACTGAAATAAGACTTAATACTTGAAGTTGTAAAAAGTTATAATAATTTATTCGTATGGAACTAAAACTTCTTATGCATATTCCAGATTCTAAAAGATTTGAAGCTGGATTGAAAATGGCTAAAAATTTTGTTACAAGTGTAAAAAATATCAACTCCTTTTCAGTAAAAATTCTTGTAAATTTTGAAGGAATAACTATTTTAAATAATTTTAAACCTTTTGAAAGTCTTTTTAAAGAAATTTTAGCTCTTGATATTGAGGTATATTTCTGTGAAAATGCCTTAAAAGTTTTTAATATCCCTTTTGAGAAAGTTCCAAAAGGTGGAAAAACAGTCCCAGCAGGAATTGTGGCACTTGTTGAATGGCAAAATGAAGGTTATCAATATGTAAGAGCCTAATTTTTATTTTTCAACAAAAATTTTTACTTCCCCTTCTTTTTTAACTATATTAACAACTACATCATCTCCATATCTTTTAAGATAGAGATCTACTTTACCATTTTTTAACATAAGATCTTTTATCCATAATTCCTCAAGAAATTTGGGAAGCATGGGATGTTTAAAAATTATTTCATTTTTTTCAAAAGAAAGCCCGAGACATCCTTGAAGAATTAAAAACACAGCTCCAGCAGACCAAGCCTGTGGATGACAAGCAACCGGATAATGAGTGGGACCTTCATTAGGTCTTCTTTCAAATCCACAAAAAAGTTCTGGAATTCTATGAAGTTTAAAAAAAGTACTGGCTTCAAAAAGAGCTTTTAGTATTTTTATAGCCTCTTCTTTAAATCCATATAAAGAAAGACCAAAAGCAATAAGTGCATTATCATGAGGCCATACAGAACCATTATGATAAGATAAAGGATTATAACGAATCTCCAAAGAAGATAAAGTTCTTATTCCCCATCCAGAAAAAAAGTGTTTTTCAAAAAATAGAGAGGCAAGTATACGAGCTTTAGAAGGGGTAATAGCTTTGCTAAAAAGTAGATACCCTGCATTACTTGTTCTTACTTTGCATTGTTTTTTATCTCCATCTAAAGCTAAAACAAAACAATTAATTTCATCACACCAAAACTTTTCTTCAATAAGTTCTTTTATTCTTTCTGCAGATTTTTCCCATTTTAAAGCTAATTCTTTTTCTCCAAGAATTCTTGCTAATTTAGAGGCTTCTCTTTTTGCTTTATAAACATATCCCTGAACCTCAACTAAAGCTATAGGTGGTTTTACTAATGTTCCATCTCCATAAAAAATGCTGTCTTCAGAGTCTTTCCATCCTTTATTAGTTAATCCTTTTTTAGAAGGAAAATATTCTACAAATCCATCTCCATCTATATCTCCGTAATTATCTATCCAAGAAATTGCTAATACTATATTTTCCCAAATACTTTTGATAAAATCTATATCTCCAGTTCTTTCAAAATATTTACTGGCTAAGATTACAAAAAGAGGAGTTGCATCAACACTCCCATAATATTTAGCGTACGGAATTTCTCCAGTTCTTGCCATTTCTCCTTTTCTTATTTCATGGATAATCTTACCAGGTTCTGCATCCTGTTCAGGATTAAATTCCTTAGCTTGATGATGTGCTAAAAATGCTAAAGTCCCCTTAGCAATAGAAGGATTTATCCATAAACACTCTAAAGCGGTAATAATACCATCTCTTCCAAAAATAGTGTTAAACCATGGGATACCTGCATAAGGATAAACTCCATATTCTGTAGAAGTAGTAAGCATTACTATATCAGCCCATGATCTTTTAAGCCATTGATTAAATTGTTCGTTAGATGTATAAATCTTACAACTTTTGTTTTCCCAATCCTTTACACGTCTTTTTATATAATAAAGAGCTTTCTTATAAGAGCATTTTGTTAAATTTTGTTTTTCTATTAAACATTTAATAGTTAAATAAAGAGTATAATTCTCTTTTGGATTTAATTTAATTTTATAAGTTACTTTAGTAGAAAAAATATCCCCAGGAAGCGGAGTAAAAGAAATGAGTGTTTCTCTTGTAATATTATCAAGTCCCTCATAAATAAACTTTATTTTATCCTTTTTTACTTCTACCGGTAAAAATTTTCCTTTTCTTTCTCTTTTATATCCTCTAACTTCAAATATATCTGCAAAATCATTATTAAAATAAAAATTTAATTCTAATTCTACAGGACAAAGAAAAAAATTTTTGAGATAAATTTTTTCATAACAACAATTTTCGTATAAAAATTTAGTTCTTAAAATGTGAATATTACCCTCAGGAATTATAATTTCTCCATTTTTTATTATATCTGGATTTGTTAAATCTACTGTTAAAAGGGAATTATCTTCTTTGACTGCTGAACTTAAAAGAATAGGTCTTTCATCAAATAGGTAAAATTTCCAATAGGAAAGAAATCGAGTACCTTCGTAATAGATTCCTTCCTCATTATTTTCCCCAATATCTATATTTCCGTAAAGATCAAAAATTGCAAAACTTTCTTCATGTTTTAGAGTGTAGCTTTCTATAAAAAAATTTTCTTTCATGTAGAAATTTATCCAGCTTTAAGTAAAATTTCTTTTTTTGTAATTCTTTGATAAATGCGAAGGTATTCTTCAGCCATTCTTCTTGCTGTAAATCTTTTTTCAAATTCTTTTCTACAATCATATCTATTAAGATTTACAACCTTATTAAGAGCATAAACTGCTGAATCTATATTATCCACAATAAAACCTGTTTTACCATCTTTTATAATTTCTGGAACAGCTCCACAATTCCAAGCAACAACCGGAGTTCCACAAGCAAGAGATTCTATCATAACTAATCCAAAAGGTTCTGGCCAATCTATAGGAAATATTAATGCATAAGCATTACCTAAAAATTCATTTTTCTCTTTTTCTCCAATTTCTCCAATAAATTCTACCCAGGGGCTTTTAAGCATTGGTTTAATAACTTCTTTAAAATAAACTTCATCAG
>CAZZLG010000069.1:0-16048 GCA_964654865.1 uncultured Thermodesulfatator sp. | reverse complement strand
TTTTCTATAAGCACAAGATTACTAATTTTTAATTCTAAAAGCACAATTTTATTTTAAAAACATTCCCAAAATTTTCAAACTATCCCACCCAAATTACCACTTCGGAAGTGGTATATTTTTACCACTTCGGAAGTGGTATATTTTAAAATGGTTATAAAATAAAATTTGTTTAAATTTGTAAAATAGGTCTTGACTTTTTATTTTTTTTTTAAATAATCTTAGTGGTATAAAGTGGTATAAAGTGGTATAAAATGTTCAGAGGCAAGTTTAAACACACTCTTGATGAAAAAGGAAGATTTAGCTTACCTGCTAAATTTAGAGAGATCCTGAGAGTTAAATATGGAAGTGAAAATTTAGTAGTTACCAATTATCCAGATTGTTTAGTAGCCTATCCCTTAGAGGAATGGCAGAAGATAGAAAATAAATTATTATCTCTTCCTTGGGACATTCCAGAAGTAAGACAATATGTAAGATATTTTTTAGGTGCTGCCGAGGAATATCAACCTGATAAACAAGGAAGAATTCTTCTTTCCCAATCTTTAAGAGAAGAGATTAAACTTGAAAGAGAAGTAGTCCTTTTAGGAATGTTAACCCATTTTGAAATCTGGAATCCTAAGGATCTGGAATCTAAATTTAAAGAAACTAAAGAAAACTTTAGCCAAGTTATGCAAATTATAAATCCTTATCTTACAGGAGTAAAAAATTTATCATCATGAGCCTGTATTATTAAAAGAGGTATTGGAGTGGTTAAATGTGAAAGAAAATAAAATTTATGTAGATGGGACTGTTGGATTAGGAGGGCATAGTTCTGCAATTTTAGAAGCTTCCAAACCATCAGGTATTTTATATGGCTTTGAATGGAATGAAGATTCTTTCAGAATAGCTCAAGAAAGATTAAAAAAATATGGAGAAAGGGTAAAACTTTTTAATAAAAATTTCATTTTTATAAAAGAAATTCTTCAAAAAGAAGGTATTTTAGTAGATGGAATTCTTTTAGATCTTGGAATTTCTTCTTTTCTTTTAGAAGGGAGTAAAAGAGGATTTTCCTTTCAAAAAGATGAACCACTTGATATGAGAATAAATCTTTCCATAAATCTTACTGCTAAGGATATTTTAAATAATTACGACTTTGTAAGCTTATGCAGTGTTTTTAAAAAGGGGGAGGTTCCTAAGGCAGATAAATTTGCCAAATTTATCTGTGAAAAAAGAAAGAAAAAAACCTTTGAAACTACAAAGGATTTAGTAAAAGCCATAAAGGAATTTTATAAAACTTCTAAAAAAGATTTGTTGGCAGTTGTTTTTCAAAGTTTAAGAATAGAAGTTAATAGGGAGCTTGAAAACTTAGAAATTGCCCTAAAAGAATTTCCAGATGTTTTAAAATCCTCCGGAAGAATAGTAATTATTTCTTTTCATTCTTTAGAAGATAGAATTGTCAAAACTTTTTTTAAAAGTGATCCCAGAATTAAAGTCCTTACCAAAAAACCTATAACTCCTTCAGAAGAAGAAATAAAAAGAAACCCAAGAGCAAGAAGTGCAAAAATGAGAGTGGGGGAAAAGATATGAATAATAAAACCATAATTTATAGACCAACCATAGAGTATAACTATAAAAATAAAAAGGATAAAAGCAAAGATGAAGCTATTTCTTTTAAAGACTGGATAAAAGAATTTATAACCGATAGTTTTATCTTTTTCTTGGGTATCTTAATTTTTGTTTTAAGTGTCGCTATTGCTTATAATACCTATCTTCTTATAAAACTAAAAGTAGAAAAAGTTTCTTTACTTAAGGAAAACCAAATTTTAAAAAAGGAACATCAATTTTTAACTTCAAAGAAAGTGGTTTTGGAGAAGGCAAAAACTCTTGGGCTTTCCCCGCCTCAAAAAGAAGATATGTTTAGGTTAGAATAAATGGAAAAGAAACAAAATTTTTTATTATTCTTAAGTATTTTTTTAGTTTTAGTAATTCTCCTAATTAACTTCTCAGCAGAGAGAGTAACTGGAAAACCTCCTGAATATAGAATTAAACGAGGTTACATATTTGATAGAAACTTTAACCCTCTTGCTATATCTTTAGAAAATTATAAAGCCTATTATCTACTTAAGGATAATACTCTTTTCAGTTCCTCAGATATAAACATTCTTAATAAATATTTAGGCTCTACTATAAATCTATCTAAAAAAGGAATTATCTTTCTTTCAGAAGACCTTAGCTTGGAGGAGGTTGAAAATTTAAAAAAAGAAAAAAATGTAATAATTGAAAAGACTTTTGAAAGAAAAGTTCTACAACTCTATTTAAAATTCCTCATAGGAGAAACCTTTAATGGACATGGTGTATCAGGACTGGAAAAGATCTTTAATGAACACCTAAGTATGGGGAATCCACTTGTCTTATCTATTGATTTAAATTTAGAAAAAAAGGTTTACAATATTATTTATGAGTTAAATATTTTATCTTTTGGAATAGCTATTTTTGATCTTAAAACTGGTGAATTGCTTTGTTATTTAGAAAATGAAAATTCAAAACTTTTTGATAGTTACTATCCTTTAAACTTATTTAATATCCCACCTTCTGAAATAAAAGATTTTAAATGGGTTTTAGGAGAAAATTTAGTACTTAAAGAAATGGATACTACAAAAATAAATATTTGGCATGTTGCTAAATGGTATATGGATAAAGTTTGTGATAGACCCGTTATTCCTACAATTTTGCGTAAAGAAACAAAGATCTGCGAACCAAGATTAGCTTCTTCTGAAAATAAAGAATATATTTACAATTTAGGCAATAAATTTATTACAGTAGCTTTTAAGGATGATAAATTGATTCTTTCCTTATTTGTTTTTGATTCCCAAGAGAAAGATTTACTAAACAAGAATAAAAAAATAATAAATTATTTAATTTCTATGTTATGAAACCCTTAGGAGAACTTATCAAAAATTTGGAAATTGTAAAAGCTTATTACGGGAGCCAACCTATAGAAAATTTTGCACCTTATAAATTTTTAAAAATAAAGGGAATTTCTGAAAATTCTAAAGAGATTGAAGACGGATTTATCTTTGTTGCAAGAAAGGGAACTAATCTTGATGGAGAAGCTTTTATTGAAGAAGCTATTAAAAACGGAGCTTTAGTGGTTATTAGAGAAAGTGATATAAATCTCAGTGAAGTTTATCCAGGAACAATCCAGATTCAGGTTAAAGATATTAAAAAAGCTTTGTCTACTCTTTCCTTAAATTTTTTTGAAAATCCTCAAAAAAAGATATTTTTAATTGGTGTTACAGGGACAAATGGGAAAACCTCGGTAAGCTACTTTACCAAAAATATTTTAAATTCATTAGGTGTTAAATGTGGATACATAGGAACTCTTTTTTATGAAACAGATAGAATTATTCCTGCCCTTGAAACTACCCCCTCAATTCTAAAAGTTGCCAGTTTATTAAAAGAAATGGTAGATAAAGATTTTAAAGCTTGTGTAACTGAGGTTTCCTCACATGCTCTACATCAAGATAGGCTTTTAGGGCTTTTCTTTGACATAGCAGTTTTTACTAATCTTTCAAGAGACCATTTGGATTACCACAAAGATATGGAAAATTATTATCAAGCAAAGAAAAAACTATTTACTCATTACTTAAAACCAACTGGGAAAATAGTTATTTCTTTAGAAAGTGAATATGGCAAAAGATTAGCTGAAGAGTTAAAAAATTCGTCTCCCCTTTTAGTTAATAATGAAGAAATTAAATGTGAAATATTAAATGAGAAAAATAGATTAAGTTTTAAAATTAAAATCAAAGATAAGGAGTATAAAATTCCAACCCAGCTTTTAGGAGATTATCAAGCTAAAAATTTGGCAACCACTTTAGGAATTCTTTTAGCTATGGGATATAGAATTGAAGACCTCTTAGAACCTATTAAAAAACTTAAAAATCCTATTGGGAGACTGGAATTGGTATCTGAATATAAAGGTGCTAAAATATTTGTAGATTATGCACACACTCCAGAAGCATTAGCTTTCGCTTTAAAAAGTTTGGTTTCAATTAAAGAACATAGACTAATTGTACTTTTTGGTTGTGGTGGAAATAGAGATAAAGGTAAAAGACCTCTTATGGGTAAGGTGGCAAGTATGCTTGCTGATGGAATAATTTTAACTTCAGACAACCCAAGATTTGAAGATCCATTAAAAATTATTGAAGATATTGAAAAGGGTATAAATTCGTCAAAACCTTATAAAATTATTCCTGACAGAAGAGCAGCCTTAGAATTTGCTATCAAAAATTTACAGAAGGGTGATATTCTTTTAGTTGCTGGGAAAGGACATGAAACCTATCAAGAGATAAAAGGTAAAAAATATCCCTTTTCTGATCAGGAAGAAATTTTAAAAATTATAAAGGTTTTAAGCTTACAATGAATGTAGAAATTAGTTTATCTACAGAAGATATAATAAAAGCTACTTCAGGGGTTCTTATAAATGGAGATATGGGTATAAGTTTTAAAGGAATTTCAACAGATACAAGAATTATTAAGCCAGGGTATCTTTTCTTTGCTTTAAAAGGTGAAAGATTTGATGGACACGAATTTTATAAAGAGGCTATAGAAAAGGGGGCTAAAGGGGTAGTTATTTCTCGTTTCCCAAAGGGATTCAAACTTGAGGAAATTCCAAAAACTATTTCCATAATTTTAGTAAAAGATACTCTTAAAGCTTTAGGAGATCTTGCAAGTTTCTGGAGAGACAAACTTAACTCCGTTTTTGTAGCTATAACAGGTTCATGTGGGAAAACCACTACTAAAGAGTTAAGTTATAACATAATTTCTAAGTTCTTTAGAACTTCCAAAAACTATGCTAATTATAATAATTTAATAGGTGTACCTCTTACACTTCTTTCTATAAAAGAAGATACAGAAGTAGGTATACTTGAACTTGGAACTAATCAAAAGGGAGAAATAGAAAGACTTTCCCAAATTGTAAAACCTCACATCTCAGTTATAACTTCCATCTATCCTGCCCATTTAGAAGGACTAAGTTCCGTAGAAGGTGTTTTAGAAGAAAAAATAAGCTTATTTAAAAATACCCACAAAGATGGTACCCTTATTTACAATTTTGACCAAGAAATTTTAAGAAAGAGAGTGGAAGACTTTTCACAAGATAAGCTCTCTTTTGGATTTAGTGAAAATGCAGATCTTTCTTTAAAGAATTTAGTTTTTTCTGAAAATAAAATAAAAGGTGAAATAACCTTTAAAAACAACTCTTATTTTTTAGAGATAGAAAATGTAGGGAAACACAATCTTTTAAATCTTTTAGCAGGTCTTTGTGTTGCTATTTCTTTAAAACTTGATTTAAAGGAAATTGTTCCTCTGATAGGAAAAGAAATTCCTCTTTATAAGAGATTTAAAATTTTTGAGAAAAAAATTTTTCTTATTATAGACGATACTTACAATGCTAATCCTGGCTCTGTTAAAGCAGCTTTAGAATTTTTAAAAGAGATTTCAAAAGACTATAAGAAAAAGATAGTTATTTTGGGAGATATGAGAGAGCTGGGAGAAAAATCTGAAAAATTTCATAAGGAAATAGGAAGTTTTGTAGCTAAGGTTGCTGATTTTGCTATTTTTACAGGTGAGATGGCAAAAAGTTATGAAGAGGGCTTTAAAAGAGAAATCCCAAATAAAAATTGTGATATCTTTAATAGCGTAGAAGAATTTTTGGAAAAATTTCCTTTTAAAAAATTTAAAGAAGAAAAAGAAAAAACAATTATTTTGGTAAAAGGTTCAAGAGCTTTAAGAATGGAAAGGATAGTAGAAAAGTTACATGAGGAGCTAAACTAATGCTTTATCACCTTCTTTATTCTTTAAAAGATATATCCATCATATTTAATGTTTTTAAGTATATAACCTTTAGAATGATTTGTGGAGCTTTAACCGCTTTTATTTTAGTTTACATTTTTATGCCTTATTTTATAAGATTTATGAAACAAAAACAGTTTGGACAAATTGTAAGAGAAGAGGGACCTTCTCATCATAAAGCTAAAACAGGGACTCCCACCATGGGAGGTGTTATTATAGTTACCTCTATTATGGTTTCTGCCCTTTTGTGGTGCAATCTTACCAATTATTTAGTTTGGATAGTTTTATTTGTTCTTTTAAGCTTTGGATTTATGGGTTTTTTAGATGACTTTTTGAAAATAAAAAGGAAAAAAAATCTTGGGTTAAGGGCAAGGGAGAAATTTTTAGCTCAAATTACGATTGTATGTATTTTTTATTTAGTTTTATTTAAATATTTAAATTTCTCTACTACCCTTAATTTCCCCTTTTTTAAAAAATTAATCGTTGATATTGGAAGCCTTTATTTAATCTTTAGCATGCTGGTAATAATTGGTAGTTCTAATGCTATGAATCTAACAGATGGACTTGATGGGCTTGCTATAGTGCCTTTCATAGTAGTTGCCGGAGTTTATAGTATTTTAAGTTACGTAGCTGGGCATATAAAGTTTTCAAGTTATTTATATCTTCCTTATGTACCTTATGCTGGAGAATTGGCAATTTTATGTGCCATTTTAGTAGGAGCTGGGTTAGGGTTTTTGTGGTATAATTCCTACCCTGCTGAAATTTTTATGGGAGATGTGGGTTCTCTTGCTTTGGGAGCAACCTTGGGAGCTATTGCTATTATTATAAAACAAGAATTTCTTTTAGTAATAGCAGGAGGTTTATTTGTTCTTGAGGCATTATCAGTTATATTACAAGTTGCCTATTTTAAAATTACTAAAGGAAAAAGAATTTTTAAAATGGCTCCTTTACATCATCATTTTGAGTTAAAAGGCTGGCCAGAAAATAAAGTAGTAGTTAGATTTTGGATTATCTCTATAATTTTTGGTCTTATTGCTTTGAGTACATTAAAAATAAGGTAAAACTTATGGAATTAAAAGGCAAAAAAGTAGTAGTTTTAGGTTTTGGGAAAAGTGGGAAAGCAGTAACTAAGCTTCTTCTAAAAGAAGGCGCTGAAGTTATAGTTTCTGAGGTAAGAAAATTAGATGAGCTTCCCTCTGAAATTTTAGATTCTTTTAAAGCACAGGGAGTTTATTTTGAATTAGGAGGACATAAAAGGGATACCCTTCTTTCAGCAGATCTTATTGTAACAAGTCCAGGAGTTCCAAGAGAAGTATACAAAGATTGTATTAAGAAAGGCATATCAGTATTAAGTGAACTTGAAATTGCTTGGCAATTTCTAAAAAATAAAGAAGAAACCATTGCTATAACTGGTACAAATGGTAAAACCACAACTACTGCTATAGTTTCAGAACTTCTTAAACTTTCAGGATATAAAGTTTTTACAGGTGGAAACTATGGAATACCTTTATCTGAACTTGCAGTCTCAGATGTTTCAGTAGATAAAATTGTACTTGAAGTCTCAAGTTTTCAACTGGAAAATATTAACACCTTCTCTCCTAAGGTAGGAATTCTCTTAAATATTAGCCCTGATCATTTGGAAAGATATAATTCTTATGAAGAATATGCATATTACAAATATAGACTTTTTGAATGTCAAAAAGAGAATGGCTATGCCATTTTACCTTTTAAAGAATCGTGGTTTGAAAAATTTGGTAAATTAATAAAAAGTAAGATTTTCTTTTTTGATGAAAAGGAAAATGAGAAAGCCATAGCTTATCTTAAGCCTAATAATATTGCCTCTGATGAAGGTTTTATTATTAATCTGGAAGATAAAGAATTTTATTCATTTTTTGGTTTTAAGCTTCTTGGAATTCATAACAAAATAAATTTTATGGTAGCAAGTTTAGGAGCAAGGCTTCTTTCCGCAACTGAAGAAAGTATAAAAAAATTAATAAAAGAATTTAGAGGTTTCCCTCACAGGCTTGAATATATAGGAGAATTTGGAGGGGTTTATTTTATAAATGATTCCAAAGCAACCAATGTAGATGCAACTTTGCAAGCATTAAAAAGCCTTCCAGGATCTATAATTCTCATTCTCGGAGGTAAACACAAAGGAGCTTCTTATGCCCCTTTAATTCCTTATATAAAAGAAAAGGTAAAAATTTTAATTTTAATGGGAGAATCTCGCTTTATTATGGCTGAAGAATTGAGTGGAATTACTGAAACATATTTAAGTGAGACCTTAAGTTCTGCAACTCTATTAGCTATAAAATTTGCTAAACCAGGAGATATGGTACTTCTTTCCCCTGCTTGTTCAAGCTTTGATCAATTTAAGGATTATAAAGAAAGAGGAGAAGTTTTTAGAAAAATAGTTTTAGAGTTAGCTCCTTTTTATTTTAAAGAAAAGAAAGAGGGGATACTCCATTGAAGTGGCTTATTGTTGCTGGTGGAACCGGAGGGCACATTATACCTGGTATAGCTATTGCACAAGAGCTATTAAAAATGCAAAGAGAAGTATCTTTTATTTCTGGGACAAGGAAAATAGAGGAGGTAATTTTAAAAAATAAGCCCTTTAAAGTTTATAGATTAGATGTAGAAGGATTTATAGGAAGATCCTTAAAAGATAAAATAAGAGCCTTTATAAAAATGATTAAAGCTATAAGATCTGCATATAAACTTGTTAGGGATTTAAATCCTCATATTATTTTTGCTACAGGAGGGTATATTTCTTTTCCAGTTGTATTAGTAGGAAAGCTTAAAAGTAAAAAGATCGGTCTTCATGAGCAAAATATAGAGCCAGGATTAGCAAATAAAATTCTAAGCCATATGGTAGATAAGATTTTTGTAAGTATGAAAGAAAGTAAAAAATATTTTCCTGAAAAAAAAGTAATCTTTTCAGGAAATCCTGTAAGAGAAGACTTATTAAATTTAAAACCAAGAGAGCATTCTGGAAAGGGTTTATTGATTTTAGGAGGAAGCTTGGGAGCAAGATTTATAAATGAGTTGTCTTTAAAGATAGTGCCTTTGCTTTTAGATGAATATAAGAACCTCTTAATTATTCATCAAACTGGTTTAGATGATTTTGAGAGAATTAAAGAAGCATACAAAAATTTGATAAAAGAAGAAAATAAAGCCCGTTTAAAGGTCTTTCCTTTTATAGAAGATATGAGCTGGGGTTATGCTCAAGTTGATTTATTCTTAGGAAGATGTGGAGCAACAACTCTTGCTGAACTTTTTGCAGTAGGACTTCCTGCTATTTTTATTCCTTTTCCTTATGCTACCAAAAATCATCAGGAAAAGAATGCAAAAATTCTTGAGGAAAAGGGTGGAGCAATTTTAATAAGACAAAAAGAAGCAACTCCTGAAAAAGTCCTAAAAGAGATAAAATCTTTGCTTGAAAATGAAGAAAGGTTAAAAGATATGTCTCAAGTTATGAAAAGTCATTTTGTTGAGGATTCAAGAAAGATAATTATAGAAGAAATGGAGGGATTAGTTAAAAATGTCTCATAAAAAGAAAATCCATTTTATTGGGATTGGTGGAGTTGGAATGAGCGGTCTTGCCTTAATAATGCATTCTTTAGGATATGAAGTAGATGGATGTGATATTATAAAGAGCAAATACACAAAATTATTGGAAAAAAAAGGAATTAAGGTATATTATCAACATTCTCCCTCCCATTTAGATTCAGTTGATATTGTAGTTTATTCTTCAGCTATATCCCAAGAGAATCCTGAACTTTTAAAGGCAAAAGAATTAGGAATATGGGTAATTCCAAGAGCTCAGATGTTATCAGAAGTTATGAATCTTTATCCTAAAAGTATTGTAGTAGCAGGATCACACGGTAAAACAACAACTACCTCTATGATTGCTGAGGTTTTAATTAAACTTGGGAAAAATCCTACTGTAGTAGTAGGAGGAATAATAAATAATTTTAAAACGCATTCTCTTTTTGGTGAAAGAGAATTTTTAGTTGCTGAAGCAGATGAAAGTGATGGTTCATTTCTTTGTTATAACCCCTACATAGAAGTTATCACCAACATTGATAAAGAACATCTTGATTTTTATGCAGATTTTAATGCGATTAAAAAAGCTTTTATAAATTTTATAAAAAGATGCTCTCCAGAAGGAAAAGTAGTTTTGTGCGGAGATGATCCTGGAGTAAAAGAAATATTAAAAGATATTTCAGGTCCCTTTTTACTTTACGGATTTACAAAGGAAAATCATCTTTTAGGAAAAATTGTTGAAGATTCTGCCTATCCAAAAGTTGAAATTTATTATTTAAACAAACCTCTTTCCTCATTTAAACTTTCTCTTCCAGGAAAACATAATGCTTTAAATGCTTTAGCAGCTATAGGAATTTCTTTAATTTTAAATTTTCCTATTTCCGAAGTTATAAAGGTATTAGAGAATTTTAAAGGTGTTGAAAGAAGACTTGATTTCAAAGGTATTTGGAGAGGAGTAATTTTATTTGACGATTACGCCCATCATCCTACAGAAATTAAAGCCACTCTTTCTACCATTAAAGAAGTCTATCCAGATAAAAAATTGGTGCTTGTTTTTCAACCTCATCGTTACACAAGAATGAAGGCTTTGTGGGATGAATTTTTACTTGCTTTAAAAGATCCTGAAATACTAATTTTAACTGAGATTTATCCTGCCAGTGAAAAACCAATTCCTGGGATTTCTGGTTTTACCTTTTTTGAAAGTATTAAAAATATAAGAACTCCTAATCCCACTTTTTACGGAGAAACCTTTGAAGAAATTTTCGCACTTCTTGAAAAAATAGCAGGAGAAAATCAGATAATTTTAACTATGGGAGCAGGGAATATTTATAAATTACATAAAATGCTTCTTGAACAAGAAAATGAAGAAAGAACAAAAAATGTGGTTTAAAGAATTAGACGAAAAATTAAAGGAATTAAATGTGATTTTTAAAATTGATGAACCTTTAGCTCCTTACACAAGTATTAAAGTTGGTGGCCCTTGTAGAAGAATGATTTTTCCAGAGAAAGAAGAGTATTTGTTTTCTATTTTAAAATTTCTTGAAGAAACAGGAATTCCTTTTTTTATCCTTGGTGGAGGAAGTAAGCTTCTTGTGTCAGATGAGGGATTTAATGGAGTGGTGATTAATCTTAGTAAATTTAGAGGAATAGAAATAACCAAAGAAAACAAAGAAAATATCATTTTAAAAATACTTGCAGGCACAAGGATTAATGAGATTATAGGGACGGGAATAAAAAAAGGATTTGGAGGTATTGAATTTTTAGGAGGAATACCTGCAACTTTGGGTGGAGCTATAAAAATGAATGCAGGGGCCTTTGAAAATACTATCTCTCAACTGGTAAAAAGTATAAAAATTTTTAAAAACGGAGAAATAAAAAACATAGAAGCTAAGGAAGATCTTTGGGAATATAGGAAATTTAAAGAAGATGGTATTGTTATCAGTGCAGAACTTAAATTTAAAAAAATGGAAAGGGATAAAATAAAAGACCTTCTTAAAAAATATTTAGAGAAAAGAAAAAAGACCCAGCCTCTTTTTGAAAAAACCTTTGGTTCTGTTTTTAAAAATCCACCCTCCCTTTATGCTGGTGCATTAATAGAAGCTTGTAATTTAAAAGGTTATCAGATAGGATCAGCAAAAATATCTGAAAAACATGCTAACTTTATAGTTAATCTTGGAGATGCAAAAGCTTCAGAAATTTTACAGCTTATGAAGTTAGCTCAAGAAAAGGTATTTTTAAAATTTGGAATAAAACTTGAGCCGGAGGTAAATTTTTTAGGATGTTCTCTTTAATAAAAAATTTAGCTAAAAATAAGTGCTTTTGGGGCGTTTTTAGCATAATTTCTATTTTTACTGGAATAATTTATTTACTTTATTTTACAGACCTTTTTGTATTGAAAGAAATTAGAGTATTAAATAATAAAAAGGTTAAGTCAAGAGAAATTATAGAATTAACTGGTTTAAAAGGTGGAGAAAGACTTTTTTCCATACCGGTTAGGAAAATAAAGGAAAAAATTCTTCTTAATCCTAAGATTGAAGAGGTTGTTATAGTAAGACATCTTCCTTATACACTTGAGATAAAAATAAAAGAAAAAGAACCTATTGCAATTATTTCTCAAGATAATAAAGGCTATCTTATAGATAAAAGGGGAATTATTATAGAGCCTATTTTACCTGAAGATTATCAATTTTATCCTGTTGTTGAAATTAAAAATGAAGAATTTAAAGAGAAATTTTTAAATTTTTTGGTTTGGTTAAAAAATCAAAAAATTTATTTACCTGTTTATGAGAACTTAGCTATGGTTACTTTAGAAGAAGATAAGCTCATTTTTGTTACTAAAAATGGTATAAAAATCTATTTTCCTCTTTTTTCTGAAAAAGATTGGACCTATTTTTACAAGAATTTAGATAAAATAATGGCTTATTTATATGAAAAAGAATTGATTGAAAAAGTGGAACTTATAAGATTTGATTATCCATTAGGTTCGGCATTAATAAAATTTAGGGGTTAACTTATGGGGAAGGAGAAAGGTATTCTGGTTGTGGATGTGGGAACTACCAAAATATGTGCGCTTATTGGTGAAGAAAAAGAAGAAAAAGTATGGGTTACAGGGATGGGATTGGCTCCTTCAAAAGGTCTTAAGAAAGGAGCCATAATAAATATAGATGAAGCTACTCAAAGTATTAAAAATGCTATAGAAAAAGCCCAGATTCAAGCAAAAGTTCCTATAGAAAATACTTATGTAAGTATTGCTGGAAGTCACATAAAAACGGTTTTTAGCTCAGGTGTAGTGGCTTTAAAAGAAAAAATAGTAACCCCTTCTGAAGTTGAAGAGGTGCTTTATTCTGCTCAGACAATAGAACTTCCTCAAGATAGAGTTATTTTACATGTTATTCCTCAAGAATTTATAGTTGATCAGACGAGAGGAATACTTCAACCTGTTGGGATGTCAGGAGTAAGGCTTGAAGCTCATGTTCAGCTGATTACATGCAATCGGTCTAATCTTCAAAATTTGCTGAGGTGCTTTGAAAATCTAAATTTAGAAGTAGATGGTGTCATTTTTCAAGGATTAGCTTCTGGAGAGGGTGTTTTAACTCCTGAAGAAAAAGAATTAGGGGTTATTCTTATTGATTTTGGTGGTGGGACAACAGACATAGTAATTTACTGGGATAATGTTTTAAGGTTCGTATTTTCGCTTCCTGTAGGGGGAGAACTTTTGACTAACGATTTAGCTGTAGGATTAAGAACCTCAAGAAAAGAAGCAGAAAAGATAAAAATTGAACATGGGGTTTGCGTAAAAGAACTTGTAGATGATGAAGAATTTATTGAGGTCCTTGGAATAGGAAATCGCCCCTCAAAAAAAATAAGTAAGAAAATTCTTGCAGAAATACTGGAATTGAGAATAAAAGAACTTTTTGAATTGATTGAAAGAGAATTGCGGGAAAAAGTGTTTGAGAATGAAGGTACTTTAGATATTAAATCAAAACTTGGAAGTGGAGTGGTAATAACTGGTGGTTCGGCACTTCTTCCTGGAATGATTTATTTAACTGAACAATTATTAGATTTACCAGCAAGAATTGGCTATCCTTTACAGCTTCCTGGTCTTACAGAAGAGATTTATCATCCTCAATTTGCTACCTCAGTAGGTATGCTTTGGTATGTTTACAACTTAAAAGAAAAAATAAAAGAAGAAAAAAGAGAAGGAATAATTGAAAAATTAAGAAAAAGTTTATTTAAATTTATAAGAGGAGGTTAAAATAATGGGCATTTCTTTTGAATTGTTAGATGAAGAAACTAAGATTCAGCCAAATATAAAAGTAATAGGTGTTGGGGGAGCAGGAGGAAATGCAGTAGCTAATATGATAAAAAATAAACTACAGGGAGTTGAATTTATAGCAGCAAATACAGACTTTAGAGTTTTAGAACTTAATCCTGCTCCTCTTAAAATACAATTAGGTAAAAAATTAACTAAAGGTTTAGGGGCTGGTGGTAAACCTGAAATTGGAAAGCAGGCAGCTGAAGAAAGCGAAAAGGAAATAAGAGATGTTTTGAAAGATGCTGATATGGTTTTTATTACAGCAGGAATGGGTGGAGGAACAGGGACAGGAGCAGCTCCTGTAATAGCAAATATTTGTAAAGATTTAGGTATTCTAACTGTAGCTGTAGTTACTAAACCTTTTTCTTTTGAAGGTAAATTTAGAATGAAAGTGGCAGAACAGGGGTTGGAAGAATTAAAAAAATGTGTAGATACTCTTATTACTATTCCAAATGATAAACTTCTTACCTTGGGATCACCCCAGGAAAGACTTGCAGATATGTTTAAAAAAGCGGATAATGTGTTATATTATGCAGTAAGAGGGATTTCTGATTTAATTTTTTCTCCCGGATATATAAACCTTGATTTTGCAGACGTTAAAGCATTAATGGGAGAGGGTGGGGGCACAGCTTTAATGGGTATGGGAGAAGCAAAAGGCGAAGGAAGGGCAGAAACAGCAACTCAAATGGCGATTTATAGTCCTCTTTTAGAAGATATTTCAATTTCTGGAGCTAAAGGATTATTGTTAAATATAAGTGTTCACCCTGATACCTTAACCATTCATGAAACACAAGTAATTACAGGAATAATTGCTAAAGAATTGCATCCAGATGCAAAGGTTTATTGGGGAGTTGTTTTTGACGAGAATCTGGATGATTCTTTAAGAGTTACCGTTATAGCTACAGGACTTGAAAAATTTGAAGAAAAGAAAGAAAAAATTATACAAATGGATGAAAGTTTAAAGAAGAAAAGTGAAAAACAAAAGCAAAGCAGTTTTAATATATTTGACGAAGAAATTTTAGACATACCAACCTTTTTAAGAAGAAACGCTGATTGAAGGGGGTGGTAAGGTGATTGAAATTGCCACCTTTGAAGACCCCGTAAAAAAACAACCCTTAAAATTAGCCCTTTTCAATATTGATGAAGTATTAAAACCTCCTTTCCAGAGAGATATTTCAGAAAGTTTAAAAAAGCACTTAGAAATGGCTATAGAAAAACTTGGATTTTTAACCCCTATAGTAGTTGTACCTAAGGATGGTAAATATTACGTGGTTGATGGTTTACATAGACTTGAAGCAATGAGAGATCTTGGAGCAAGAGAAATAGTGGGAATTGTTGTTGATGAAAGTCTTTACCATTACATACTTGAATTTAATACTGAAAAACCACCTAATGTTAAAGAGAAATCTAAACAGGCTTATAGACTGTATCAGGATTTATTAAAAGAAGATTCTAATATGATTGAAGAAGACCTTTTCACTTATTTTAAAGACCCAATATTTATTACCTTTGGATTTACCATAGAAGAGTTTGATTCCAGATTTCCTGCTAGTTTTTACGAGAACTTTGTTTCAAAAATTGATAATTTCTTAGCTATGCCTTTAAGTTCTGCTGCTGAAGAAAGAAGAAAAAGGGCGGAGGTTTTGATAGATTTAAATAGAATAGTAAATGAAAAGTATGCTGAATTTGGATGGGAAAATGCCTTGATGAAAGGAGAAATAATAAGAAAGGCGGTACAAAAAGCTTACGGTATGAGAGTAAGAACTATTGAAGAAGAATTTTATACTGCAGTAGAAAGAGTAAAGGAGGCTTGTCAGAGCTTAACTGCAGAAGATTTTGGAGGAGAAATAGTATAATGGATGCTACTTATAAGCCTATTTTGAGATATGTAGATGTTATTCCAGCTAAACACGAAGGGAAACCCGTATTTTTATTAAGAGATCCTGTGGGTATTATTGAGGATGTTGTTGTTGTTCCTCAAAATGTAGTCTTTTTGCTCCCTTTAATGGATGGCAAACACGATCTCAGAGATCTTCAGGTTGAAGCTACAAAAAGATTTGGAGAAATTGTTCCTTTAGAAGAAATAATTAAAATCGTTAATTTTCTTGATGAAAAAGGGTTTTTGTGGAGTAAAAATTTTGAAGAAATAAAAAGTAAAGCTTACGAAAATTGGTTATCTCTACCTTTAAGACCTATGGCTCATGCTAAACAAGCCTATCCTCTTTCAGCTTCAGAAGCTAAGTTTTTTATAGATGACATTTTAAAACTATGTAATCCCGATTCTTCAAAACCTCCTAAAATTTTAATTGCTCCACATATTGATATAAGAGCTGGGGCAAAAGCTTTTGCAGAAAGTTA
>CAZZLG010000068.1:0-3494 GCA_964654865.1 uncultured Thermodesulfatator sp. | reverse complement strand
AAATGACCTGAAATTGAATATTCTGGATAAAATTTGGTTTTCTCATCAAGTTTCGCTCCAGATGAATTATCTGGAAAAAATCTGTAATTATCAATAGAACCTGGCTTAAATTTCCCTTCTTTTACATCTAAGGCAAGTCTTGAAAAATAATAAGAATCATATTCGCTATAAATAGGTAAGTCTTTATAAAAAAATAAGTCTTTTTTTTCCTTCCAAAATTTTACGTCATAAAATCTTATGTAGAGACCAAAAAAAATTACAAATAAAAGAAGCAAGTATAAGTATAAATGTTCAAATTTTTTCATCTTTTTTATTCTCAATTTTAATTTAAATTTAGGAAGATTATATAAAATAATCTTAAAAAAACAAGCTTTTTAATATCCAAGAATGTTTGAAAATCTTACTGAAGAACAAAAGAAAATCATTTTTGAAGAAGGCGATTTAATAGTTATAGCTGGACCTGGAACAGGAAAAACTTATACCCTTGTAAATAAAATTAAATATCTCTTAGAAAATAATAATACTCCTGAAAAGATTTTAGTTTTAACCTTTTCTCTAAAAACTTCTCAGGAATTAAAAGTTCGTTTAGAGAGAGAAAAACTTAATTTTATAAAAGTTGATACTTTTCATGGGCTTGCTTATGACCTTTGGAGAGATTACTTTGACAAACAACCCTCTTTGATTTCAGAGAAAGAAAAAACTAAAATTTTAAAAAATATTTTTCCAAAAATTAAGAATCCCTTAAAAGATGAGAAAAATAAGGAAGTATATTTTAAATATCTCAAATCAAGAAAATTACTTGATTTTGAACTTTTACTTTATGAGATCTCTAAAATTCCTTTGCCTGAATTTAAGGACTATTATATTATAATAGATGAATTCCAAGACCTTTCACCAGAAATACTAAAATTTCTTAAATCTTTTCAAAAGGCTAATTTTTTGCTTTTTGGTGATCCTAACCAATCTATTTACAGCTTTAAAGGGGTAAATTTAGAAAAAATCTATGATTTCTGGTATAATTTTAAGCCTCATATAAAGATACTTAATTTAACTTTAAGTTTTAGATGCCCTGAGAGAATTTTAAAATATGCCGAAGATTTTAAAAATGCACCTTGGAAAGTTCCACCTTACAAAAGTTTAAAAGAAAACGGAATTGTTCAAGGATTTCTATTTCCTAATACTTTTGAAGAAGAAGACCACCTTGTTAATCTGGTTAAGAATCTTTTAGGTGGTCTTCAATTAGAAAATCAGAAATATAGATCTACCTCTCCAAAAGATATTTTTATTCTTTCAAGAATAAAAAATGTTTTTTCCTCTTTAAAAAATAGATTTTTAAGAGAGGGAATCCCCATAAATGTAGCAGAAGAAGATGCATTAAATTGTTTTGAAAAAATTACTGAATTTTTAAATCTGGTAGAGAGAAGTACATTCCCCGTAGATAAACTTATTGAAAATTGCGATCCAGAAATAAAGAACTTTTTAGAAAACCTTTGGGCTTTATCTTATGAAGATAAAGAAAAGTTTATAAGTTATCTTAAAGTTCTTGAACCCTCTGATTTTATAAATCCCTATAAAGAGGGAGTTAATTTCCTTTCTATTCATGCCTCTAAAGGATTAGAGGCAGAATATGTAATATTGGTAGGGGTGGAAGAAGGATTAATACCTTTAAAATTATTTGAAGATACTTTAGAAGATGAGGAAAAAAGACTTGTTTATGTTTCTCTTACCAGAACAAAAAGTGGGTTTTTCTTTACCTCAGCAAAGGAAAGAAAAGTTTTTAATTTTACTTTAAACAAAGGAGTTTCTTCTTATTTTAAAAGTTTTCCTTTAAAAACTTTTTCTCCTAAACCTAAAAAGCCTAAGCAACCAGGACTTTTTTAATCTCTAAGATCAAATTTTTCCTTTTGAGCAAGCTGTCTCATTTTAGCAAGAGCTTTCTTTTCAATCTGTCTTATTCTTTCTCTTGAAACCTTAAACATATAGCCAATTTCTTCTAAAGTATATCCTCCGTATTCTCCTAAACCAAATCTCATACGAATTATTTTTTCTTCTCTTGGAGAAAGGGTGGCTAAAAATTTCTTTAATTTTTCAGATACATCCTTTTTCCTAGTTGTTTCATAAGGAGAAGGGCTTTTTTTATTTTCTATAAAATTACCGAGAGTGCTATCTTCATCTCCGATAGGGGTTTCTAAGGAAACAGGTTCTTTTGAAGTTTCAAAAATTACTAAAATTTTTTCATAGGGTACACCAGTTTTTTGGGCAAGTTCTTCAGGAGTTGGTTCTCTTCCTAATTCTTTAGAAAGTTCATAAAATACTTTAAATACATGATTTCTCAATTCCAAGAAATGTACAGGTAACCTTATAGTGCGGGTCTTATCAAGTATTGCTCTGGTAATAGATTGTCTTATCCACCAAGAAGCATAAGTGCTAAATTTGTTCCCTTTTCTATAATCAAATCTATAAACTGCTCTCATAAGACCAAGATTTCCTTCTTGAATCAGGTCTGCTAAAGGTAGCCCCTGTCTTATATATTTTTTAGCTACAGACACTACTAATCTCACATTAGCTCTTACCATTTCATCTTTTGCTTTCTCAATTTGAGCAATATATTTATTAATTTCTTTACAAAAATTTATAATACTTTTTTTATTAAAGCTTTTGTATTTCTCTTCACAAGCTTTTATAGTATTTTCAAGATAATTTACATAACTTTTCTTAGGCTTTAAATTGGGATCTCTTTTCTTCCATTCTTTTATAGTTTCTTTAAGCTCTTTTATTTCTTTGAAAGAAATTTTTGTATTTTCTATAAGTTTAATTATGTTCTCAAATCCTTCTCTTATCTGTCTTGATAATTCCTCTTCTTTTTCTGGTGTTAGAAGCTCATACTTTCCCATTTCTTTTAAATAAATAGACAATAACTCTTCACTACCTGGCTCAGAGATAGTTTCTTCCTCTTCAAGCTCTCCCTCTACAAGAATAGATAATTCTTTTATTTTATCTTGAACCTTTTTCTCTATTAATTCTTCTCTTTCGTAGGGATCAAGTTCTTTTAATTCTATTCCGTAAGATTCAAGAAGATCAAAAATTTCCTCCATTTTGTCAGGATCATTATACTCCTCGGGTAACATTCTATTCAATAAATCATAAGTAAGCTGTCCAGATTTACCAAGTTCTACAATTTTTTCATGTAAATCTTTTGAAGCCATTTTTCTTTTTATCACCCCTCACATTTTAATAAATTCTATGCTATAATATTAAGTCGGTCTTCTAAAATAGTTTATTAAAAAATAATTCATTTATATTATATATTCAATGATAAATAATTTACTCTTCAAATTCTTAAATTATATTTTAGCTCATCATCCTGAAGAATTTGGTTTAATACCTGATAATAATGGATTTTTTAAAATCAAAGAAATTTTTCAAGTTCTAATTTTTACTAAAAAATTTAAAAAAGTAAAATTAGAAACTTTAAAACAATTCTTTTCTTATTA
>CAZZLG010000067.1:0-3729 GCA_964654865.1 uncultured Thermodesulfatator sp. | reverse complement strand
CTAATTCTTGAATCCAATCGTTCATTGAAAAAGGGCTTTTTAATTTATTTGGTAAATTTTAATTTAATTTTTAGATTTCTTCAAGAGAAATTGATTTACCAAATTTTTTTCTTCCTCTTTACTTTTTACTTTTCCTTCTACCTTTTCTTTTCTAATCAAATCAAGCAAAGCTCCTATTTCTTTTCCTTCTTTAACACCAAGTTTTATCAATTCCTCTCCTGTAAGCTCAGGTTTTATTTTTCTATATTCTTTAAAAAATTTTACCACCTCCTTTTTTATTTTAGGAAAATAAACCCCCAAAGTTAGAAGATAAGTGAGTGGAATTTTTTCAAAGATTTTTATTTTTTCCCATAAAGAAATTTTTTCCCAGTTTGGCAGAGTCTCTTTAATAAATCCTTTGTATCTTATCAATTCTTTTACTTCTGGATCTAAAAATCCTAATCTATAAAGACTTTCCAAAAAATGGGGGTTAACAAGCCCAAATAAAAAAAATTTTTCTTTTTCCTTTTCAGTTATTTCTCCTTTTAATTCTTTCAAAAGTCTTATTAAAGAGTTAAAATTTTTCTTATCAATTTTTAGTTCTGCCTCTTCAAAAATGTTTAGCTCATAAGTTGTCATTAAAAGGTCTTTCAAATTTTTTTCTGGTTCTTTAGTTAAATAAAGTTTCAATTCATTTGCTAATCTTGTCCCAGAAAGTTTTTTTAAAGCAGATTTTTCAAAACATCTCTTTAGTGCAAGAAAAAAATCTTCAGAAAAATTAAATCCAAATCTTACCTTATATCTAATTCCTCTAAAGATTCTTGTTGGATCATCTACAAAAGAATTGAGATTAAGAGGTCTTATTAAACCCTTTTTCAGGTCTTCTTCTCCTTTAACCAAATCAATTAAAATTCCCTCATAAGGTGGAGAAAGACCTATTATAAGTGCATTTATGGTAAAGTCTCTTCTCAAAATGTCATCTTTAAAGTGAGAGGTAAAAACTTTAGGAAGCTTGGCAATATCTTCATAAACTTCTTTTCTTGCAGTAATAAAATCTATCAAAAATTCTTTTCCATTTAGGTTTACCTTTACTTTATAGGTTAAAAACTGAGATTCAAAAAGAATTTCTCCTTTTACTTTTTCAAAAAGTTCTTTTAGAAAGCTTCTTAGCTCTCCTTGTAATACTAAATCTAAATCCTTAGTTTTTGGGATTTTCTTTTTATAAAGCTTTTTAAGAAGATAATCTCTTACTACTCCTCCTGCAAAGTATAAAAATTCTCCTCTTTTTTTGGAAACGTCTTGGGCTAAAGATAAAAATTTAAAAAGTTTTTGATCAGGCAAAATAGTCTTTAGAAAGTCTTCAAGTTCAATTTTAATTTTTTTCATTTGGTTATCTTTTAAGCTCTGGGATGATGTTTTTCATAGATTTCTTTTAATTTCTTATAATCAAGATGCGTATAAATTTGTGTTGTACTTAAACTGCTATGACCAAGCATCATTTGTAAGGCTCTGAGATCTGCACCTCCCTGTAAAAGATGGGTTGCAAAAGAATGCCTTATTACGTGAGGAGTAACTTTATCCTCAAGTCCGCATTTTTTGGCATATTCTTTTATTATTTGCCAGAATCTTTGTCTGGTAAGAGGGGCTCCCCTTCTATTTAAAAAAACAAAGTCTTTGCTCTTTTCATTTAATAATTGAGGACGCACATTTTCTAAATAGGTTTTTAAAAACCTCAAGGCATAATCTCCAAGAGGCACAAGTCTTTCTTTAGACCCTTTTCCTAAAACCCTAACTAAACCAAGCTCAAGATTTAAATTTTCAAACTTAAGACTTACTAATTCTGAAACTCTTAAACCTGTAGCATAAAGTACTTCAAGCATGGTTCTATCTCTGTATCCAAGGGAATTATTTATATCAGGAGAATTTAAAAGCCTTTCAATTTCTTCTAAACTTAATACTTTGGGAAGTCTGAAGGGTAACTTGGGAGATTCTAAAAATAAAAGAAAGCTTATATTAAATCCTTTTTCTGCTTCCAAAAATTTGAAGAAACTTCTTAGGCTTGAAATCTTTCTTGCTATGCTAAAAGGATTGTATCCTTTCTTTTTTAAATTTTCTAAATATTCTCTCAGTTTTTTAAATGCTTCCTTTTCAGAGGGTAGAAAACCACAAAAATCTGCAAAATCTTTTAAATCAGCTTGATAGGCCAGTAAAGTGTTATAGGAATAATTTTTAACACCCGCAAGATAACTTAAGAATTCTTCTATAAGTTCTTTCATTAAAGAGTTAGTTCTTTTAAAACTTTTTCAACCTTAAATCCTATAATTTCATCTTTAGAAGTTAAAACGAGAGTTTTTAATTTAGAAAGTATACCTTGCTTTTCAGAGATATTTCTATTGGGAAAATCTTCTTTTAACTTTTCTAAAGCTGAAAGAACAAGGGCTCGATCATCAAGATCGAGAAAAAGAAGGAGTGTTCTCCAGTCATCAGGAATACCGTATTTTTCCACAAATTCTTTGGCAAGTTTTTTAAAATTTTTGGTTCCGTAATTTTTATGAAGGTTTTCAATAAAATTTTGTTTTTCAAGTGTCTCTTTATCTGCAAAAAGTTTCTCAAGTTCTTTCAAGTATTTTTCCTTAGTTTTATAATTATTTTTAGGTGAGTCTTTTTTAGCTCTTTCAAGTTTTTTTCTTATCTTACTAAATCCGCTTCTGTCCTTTAGCTTATCAATCTCTCTCCAAGAAAGCTTTTTTCTTTCGTCATCTTTACTCATATTATCTCCCCTCCACAATCAATTTGATATATTTTTTTTGACGGAAGCTCAATAGCAGTAAGCTTTCCACCATATACACAACCTGTATCAATTCCAATTCTATCATCTAAAATCAGAGGTGTATAAAAAGGGGTATGTCCAAAAATTACTGTTTTAGAAAATTTATATTCGGAAAAATAAAAACTTTCTCTAATCCAGAGAAGATCTTTTTCATTTTGCTCCTCTAATTTTTTTCCTGGTCTTAATCCTGCATGAACAAATATGTAATCTTGAGTTTCATAATAAAGTTTAAGTTCTTTAAGAAATTTTAAATGGTCTTCTGGAATTTCAAGTTTACCATTTTTATAATAGCTCTTTAAAGTGGTTTCTCCACCGTTATATAAAAATATATCTATATCTATTCCTTTTAAAAACCTTTCAAACATCCATTCATGATTTCCTTTAAGAGAAATAATTTTATCTCTGTAGAGCTCTTTAAGTTCTAACACCTTTTCAATTACTCCTTTAGGATCAGGTCCTCTATCAATGTAGTCTCCTAAGAAAATAACCAAATCCTTACTCCAATTTACAGGAAGAATATTAAGCAATTTTTCTAAACTCCACAAACAGCCGTGAATATCTCCAATAGCAAAAATTTTATAACCTTCAGTAGTCCCAGAAACGCGCTCTTCTATCATCAAGTCTTGTGAGACCATATTTATAAGCTAATTTGAGTGCTCTTTCCCACTCTTCCTTAGTGATTTTTCTATCAAGAGGTGGATATTTCCAGGCATCTCCACAGGGTCTATACGGATCCTTAGGATGAAAAAGAGGGCGTGGGGAATCGGTCTCGGCATTCCTGCTGAACCGCTCTTCCGATCTTAAACCCCACAAACAGCCGTGAATATCTCCAATAGCAAAAATTTTATAACCCTCAGTAGTCCCAGAAACGCGCTCTTCTATCATCAAGTCTTGTGAGACCATATTTATAAGCTAATTTG
>CAZZLG010000066.1:0-6180 GCA_964654865.1 uncultured Thermodesulfatator sp. | reverse complement strand
TTAAAATATGGTCCCATTTTAGCCACTCTCCTCCTCTGGTTTTGCTCCTCCTTCTGCCGTTGGTTTTGGCTTAGCTTCTACCTTTTTTACTTCTAAAGCTTTATTAGGGCAGACACTTACACAAAATGGAAGTTCTCCTTTTATAATTTTATCATAGCAAAGATCACATTTATTAATGGTTCCTGTATTAAAATTAAATTTAGGAACCCCCCAAGGACAAGCCTCCACACAATTCTTACATCCTACACAAAGTGTCATATCAAAGGTCACTGCTCCATCTTTAATACTTATCGCACCTACAGGACAAGCAGCTCCACATTGAGGTTTTTTACAGTGCATACAAGAAAAATAGTAAAACTTATCCCCTACTTTGTAAATCCCACAATTACTTAATCCGAAATGATTTTCAGCACAAGATTTTACACATTCCTCACAACCATCACAAACTTCAGGATTATGTGAAATTTTATAAGACATATATCCTTCCCTGATTATTAATTTTTAGATTATTATTTTGGATTTTTATTTTGCTTACTAAAAAGTCAAGCTTTAAAAAAGTGATAAACACTTATAATTCTTTATCTCTCTTAAAAATTTGTTAATTTTTATTTAATTTTCTTAATTTTTCTTCACTTTTTTTATTTTTAGCACCTCATTTGTCATAAATGTCTCCTTGAAAAAATTATAATGTCTTCGTTTTCATTATTTTGAACTATATAGCAGAGACCTTCTAAATATAAAAATAGGAGGGCTAAAAAATAATAGGCAATTTTTAAAAACTCGGTTTCTTTTTTTTCCTTTATCAATTCCCTAAAAGAAAAAGATAGTTTTTTCTCTAAATATTTTTTTAGACTTTCTAAATAAGAATCTATAGATAGAGAAGAAAAATTTTTAAGTATTTCTTCTTTAACTTCCTCCTTACTTAAAACTGATAAAATAGCTCTTAAAATTAAACTTTTTTCTTTCTCTCCTGCAAAACTTTTTTTATCATCTCTTTCAAAAACATAAGGAATTCTACTTAAGAAAATTTTCTCAAAAAGAATCCTTTCAAAAGGTAAGGCTTGGTAATAATTAAACTTTTCTTCTAAAATTTCTTTAAAGGATTTTCCTTCTAAATCCTCAATTTTTTCTTCATTTCCATTGTAAATATTAAGTAGTAGAGAGCTTTTTAAATAAATAGCAGAAGAAAGTCTTATCAGAAATTCTAAAAATATTTCATTTAAACCCACTAAAGACAGATATCTCTGAGCAGAAAGGACTATGTTAGTGAGATTTAACTCTATTAGTTCATATTTATTTTTTAAAATTTTAATTTTAAGCTCTTCAAGGATGTTATAAAGCTCTAAGGATGTTTCTAAAACAGACATTTATTAATTTTTTTTACTTAAGATATGAATTTTTTTAAAGCACTTGTTCATAATTACTTTTATACCCTCTTTTTCTGCTAAATTTTTAGCTTCTTCGTTAATTATTCCTTCTTGCATCCATATAACTTTTGGCTTTAATTTTATAGCTTCTTTTACAATTGGTAATACTTGATCAGATCTTCTAAAGATAATAATAACTTCAGGATAAAAATCAGGAGGTAAATCTGATAAGGAAGGATAAACTTTTTTCCCCAAAATTTCTTCTCTTGCAGGATTAACAGGAATTACATTAAATCCCTCTTTAAGAAGATAATCCATAACCATATAGCTTGGACGCTCAGGATTATGGCTCGCTCCAACTATAACAATATTTTGATATTTTTGAGGAATTTCTAATATTTCCGCAGGAACATTTGAATAATCAGGCAATGGACAAGTCTCTTCTGGCATTTTACTCTTTCTCCACCTTTACATTACAAATTTTAAAGAATTTTTCAGGATCAAGAGATGCACCACCTACAAGAACACCGTCTATATTAGGTTTTCTCATTAAATCCTGAATATTATCTGGGGTAACACTTCCTCCATAAAGGATTCTAATTTGCATACTTATTTCTTCTGAATAAAGGTTTTCTAATTTTTCTCTAATAAAGGATTGAACTTCCTCTGCTTGCTCAGGAGTTGCATTAATACCAGTTCCTATAGCCCATACAGGTTCATAGGCAATAACAATTTTATCTCCTCCTTTTATATTTTTTATTTTAGAAAGACCCTCTAAAAGTTGTCTTTCTACTATTTCCAATGTTTTACCCTTATTTCTCTCTTCTAAGGTTTCTCCTACACACAAAATAGGAATAAGTCCAAATTTATAAACCCCTTCTACTCTTTTAGCTATTAATTGATCAGATTCTCCAAAAATATGTCTTCTTTCAGAATGTCCTAAAATAACATATTCAACACCCAACTCTTTAAGCATAATAGGGGATATTTCTCCTGTAAAAGCTCCTCTTTCTTCCCAGCAGGAATTTTGTGCACCTAATTTCAAGGGACTATTTTTTATGAAATTTTGAGAATAAGCTAAAACAGTAAAAGGTGGAGCTATCATTATTTCTTTATCGGAAAAATCAATTTCAGAAAGTCTTTTTAAAAATTTATTAAAATATTCTTCTGTCTCCTTTAAAGTTTTGTTCATTTTCCAATTTCCAGCAAAAAGGTATTTTCTCATTTCTTTTAAACTTTAAGGACTTTTAATCCAGGGAGTTCTTTACCTTCAAGATATTCTAAAAAGGCTCCTCCAGCAGTAGATATATAAGAAAAAGATGTTTCAACCCCAGCAAGTTTAATAGCTAAAATTGTATCACCTCCTCCTGCAATGGTAGTTCCAGGAAGACCTGCTATCTTTCTTGCTAAAGCTACAGTTCCCTTATGAAAAGGAGGTTTTTCAAAATAACCAAGAGGACCATTCCATACAAGAGTATTTGCTCCTTCCAAAGCTTGGGAAAATAGCTCTACCGTTGATTCTCCTATATCATAAATTTTGTCTTCTTTGATTATTTCACTTAATTCTATTTTTTTAGCAACTCCGTTTCTTTCAACCATTACATCTACAGGAAGATAAAGCTTAACTCCCTGATCTTTAGCCTCTTTCATTATTTGTTTAGCCATATCTATGCACTCATTTTCTAATAAAGAATTCCCCACTGAGTATCCCTTGGCAGCTAAGAAAGTATTTGCCATAACTCCACCTATAATTAATTTGTCAACTTTATTAAGGAGGTTTTTTAAAACTCCTATTTTTGTGGAAACTTTACTTCCTCCTACTACTGCATAAAAGGGGCGTTCTGGTTTGCCTACAATTTTAGAAAGATATTTTAATTCTTTTTCCATTTGAAATCCTATTCCCTTTTCAGAAATAAGCTCAGGAACTCCTACTACCGAGGCATGCTTTCTATGACAAACAGAAAAGGCATCATTAATAAATATATCTGCAAATTTAGCTAAAATTTTTGCAAACTCTAAATCATTTTTTGTTTCCCCTTCATAAAATCTTATATTTTCTAAAAGTAAAACTTCCCCTTCTTTTAACTCTTCTAAAACTTTATCTGCTTCCTCACTGGTAATATCTTCCAAAAATTTCACCGGTGTTTTAAGAACTTTTTTTAAATATTCATAAACTGGCTTTAAAGAATATTCAGGAATTCTTCCTTTTGGTCTTCCAAGATGGGAACAGAGAACCACTTTACCAAAGGAATGAACTACATAATTAATAGTAGGAAGGGTTTCAATAATTCTTGTATCATCTGTAATTTTCCCATTTTCCATAGGAACATTAAAATCTACTCTGACAAAAACTTTTTTCCCTTTTAAATCAAAATCACTTAAGGGTTTCATTGTGCTCCTCCGATTAGAAGTGAGCAATCCTTTTTATGAGATTAACCATTTCTAAAGCTGCTAAAGCTGCTTCAGCTCCCTTATTGCCAGCCTTAGTTCCAGCTCTTTCTATAGCTTGTTCTATAGTATCTGTGGTTAAAATACCAAAAATAACCGGTATGCCTGTTTCAAGCATTACTTGAGCTATACCTTTAGAGGTTTCTGCAGCTATATACTCAAAATGAGGTGTTGCTCCTCTTATAATTGTGCCTAAACACAAAATAGCATCAAATCTTTTGGTTTCTGCTAATTTTTTTGCTATCAGAGGAATTTCAAAAGCCCCAGGAACCCAAGTAATATATATGTCTTCTTCTAAAACTTTATGTCTCTTTAATATATCTAAAGCCCCTTCCAAAAGTTTTTGGGTTATAAAGATGTTAAATCTACTTACCACTATACCTATTTTTACACCCTCTCCTTCATAAATACCCTCTAATACTACGTATTTCATTCTCCTACCTCCTCTTTGGTTTCATTTTTATTATAATAATAGGGAGAATATATGATTATCTTTTCTCCTTTTTTAATATAGCCATACCTTGTCCTTAAAAGCTCTTCATAAGGCATATCAGAGTTAGATAACTTCTGAATCTCTTTTCTATAATATCTATTTTCCTTTTTAATTTCTTCAATTTTTTTCATTTCTCTTTTAACCATAAAGCTAAGAATTAAATAAATAGAAAGGGTAAGAACAAGTCCTATTATTAAAATTCCTAAAAACCATTTTTTTCTTTTCTTTCGTCTTTTCTTATAAGGTTTAATAATAATTTGAGATTTACGTTTGCTTAGCATAGTTTTCACCTAAAACCACTGCCAAGGAGATGGTGGAGGAACTTTTTTCTCAGAGGGAATCTCTGGAGAGACCTTAGGTGTGGTTTGGGTATAAGGATAATAAGGCGGAGAATAAGATTTTACACTATAACCAGGAGGTGGAGGGGGAGGAGGAACAGGAACTTTTATGTGAAACTCTTCTTTTTTAGAAAAAACTCTTGAAAAAAGACCATTTATTATAGAGATAGGATTAATTTTAGATAAAAATGACTTTTCCTCAGGATGAGAAAAAGAAGTCACTGTTTCCAAAGATAAAAGTCTTTTTTTTATTTCTTCAAGGTGTATAGCTAAATTTGATGAAATTTCAGAAGAATTTGTATTTTCTCTTACTGAATAAACAGATTTTGAGGTATAAACATCTATTAAATTAAGTTCAATTTTTGCCTTATCTTTTGAAATTTCAATAAAAGATTTTAAAAAGTAATTAACCTCAGCTTTCCCTTTTTTAAGATCTTTTCCTTTTAAGAAAATACTTTCTATTTGAGAGGGGACTGTTAAAGTGCTATAAATTGTATTTTCTATATTTTCTTTAAATTGGGAGGGAATTCCTTGACCCTTAAATTCAATAGGTAAAATACCAATTCTAATTTGGGCAAAAACTAAAGAAGGAAACCCTATTAAAATAAAAATCAAAAAATATTTCATTTCTTCTGTTCTAAGCTTTTTTCTTTTTCTGCTACTAAGAGTCTTGTTTTAACAATAGTATCTGGATTTAAACTCATAGAATCAATTCCGCACTCTACCAAGAATTCGGCAAAGTCTGGAAAATCACTGGGGGCTTGTCCACATATTCCTATTTTCCTATTATTTTTTTTAGCAACTTCTATAACTTCTTTTATAAGTTTTTTAATAGCGGGATTTCTTTCATCATAAATATGGGATACCAGTTCAGAGTCTCTATCAAGACCTAAAGCTAACTGGGTTAAATCATTAGAACCTATAGAAAAACCGTCAAAAACTTTGGCGAACTCCTCTGCTAATATCACATTACTTGGAATCTCACACATTACATAAACTTCAAGTCCATTTTCTCCCTGTTTAAGTCCATGTTTTTCCATTACTTTTATAACTTTTTTTCCTTCTTCTACAGTTCTACAGAAAGGAACCATTACCTTTACATTAGTTAATCCCATCTCTTCTCTCACTTTTTTAATAGCCTTACATTCTAAGGCAAAAGCAGGTTCAAATTTAGGATCATAATAACGGGAGGCTCCTCTCCATCCTATCATGGGGTTAGATTCAACAGGTTCGTATAAAAAACCTCCTACAAGATTGGCATATTCATTGGTTTTAAAGTCTGAAAATCTTACAATTACCTCATTGGGATAAAAGGCAGCACCAATCATAGCTATACCTTGGGCAAGTTTATCTATATAAAAATCAGCTTTATTTTTGTATCCATAAGTTTTTTCCTCTATTATAGAAACTACTTTAGCAATTTTACCATCATTCTTTGCTTTCTCCTTTAACTTTTCATATTCTATTAAAGCTAAGGGATGAATCCCTATATGAGAACTTATAATAAATTCTATTCTTGCAAGTCCAACTCCAT
>CAZZLG010000065.1:0-22279 GCA_964654865.1 uncultured Thermodesulfatator sp. | reverse complement strand
AAGAAAAGTAGCGCCTTTAATTATTCCTGAGGGAGCTTATATTATAGATACTTCCCATTTAACCCCAGAAGAAGTTTTAAATGAAATTTTAAAGATAATTAAATAAGTTTAAGAAAAGATGAAAAAAGAGGTTTTAAGTTTAGAGGAATTTATAAAGAGAGAAAAGGCTAAGGCAAAAAGACTTAAAAATACAAGATGGTGGAGAAAACAGTTAGAAAGAGGAACATGTTATTATTGTGGTAGAAAAGTAAAACCTCAAGAACTTACTATGGATCACAAAATTCCCTTATCCCAGGGGGGAACTTCGGAGAGAATTAATATAGTTCCAGCATGTAAAGAGTGTAATAAAAAAAAGAAATATTTACTTCCTTGGGAGTGGGAGGAATATTTAAAAAGCTTAAAGAGTGGGAATAGGGGGTAATTGATGTGCGGTATTATAGGGTATATAGGAGAAAGGCAGATTTTGCCAGTTCTTTTAGAGGGGTTAAGAAGATTAGAATATAGAGGATACGACTCAGCTGGGGTGGTATTTTTAGAGGATCAAAAAATAAGTATAATAAAGGTAAAAGGAAGAGTATTTGATTTAGAAGAAAAGATTTTTAATAATCTTCCTAAAAGTCCTAAAGCTCCAGGACTTGGACATACTCGTTGGGCTACTCATGGAGAGCCCTCTGATGAAAATGCTCATCCTCACATTGATTGTAAAGGAATACTTGCAGTAGTACATAACGGAATTATTGAAAATTATTATGAGTTAAAAAAAGAGCTCCAAGAAAAGGGACATAAATTTAATTCAGCAACTGATACAGAGGTAATAGTTCATTTAATAGAAGATTATGTAAATCAAGGATTAGATTTAAAGATAGCTTTTTTTTCTGCTTTAAAAAGGTTAAAAGGAGCTTATGCAATCGGTCTTATTTCTAAAGAAAATCCTGATTTTATAATGGTTGCTCGGAATCTTAGTCCTGTAGTCATAGGATTAGGAGAAGGGGAAAACTTTTTAGCTTCAGATATACCTGCTCTTCTCCCTTTTACCAAAAAAGTTATATTTTTAAATGATGGAGAAGTAGCTATATTATCTAAAGATAAGGTTGAAATTTTTGATTTAGAAGGGAATAAGCTAGAAAGAATTCCTACAATTATTTCTTGGGATCTTGCTTCTGCAGAGAAAGGAGGATTCCCTCACTTTCTTTTAAAAGAAATTTATGAACAACCAGAGGCTATAAAACATACACTTTTAGGTAGAGTGGATTTAGATAGAGAAGATATAGACTTTTCAAAAGAAGGGCTTGAAAAGGAATTTTTTGAGAATATAGAAAAAATTTTTATAGTCGCTTGTGGAACGTCTTATCATGCTGGATTGGTAGCTAAACATTTAATAGAAAAAAATTTAAAAATTCCCGTAGAAGTTGATCTTGCCTCTGAATTTCGTTACAGATTCCCTTTAATAAACTCTAAAACTTTACTTATTGCTGTTTCTCAATCAGGAGAAACTGCTGACACCTTAGCAGGATTGAGACTTGCTAAACAACTTGATGCTAAGATTTTATCCATTTGTAATGTATTAGGAAGCACTATTACCAGAGAAAGTGATGTAATTCTTTATACCCAGGCGGGACCTGAGATAAGTGTTGCTTCTACAAAAGCATTTATAACTCAAGTCTTAATCTTTATTCTTTTTACTTTTTATTTAAAAAAATTGTTTTATAAAGAAAACGAAAAAAAAGAAAAAATAAAAGCTTTAATAAAACTTCCTCAAATTCTTGAAAAATTTGTTAAAGAAGTTCATTTAGAAGTTAAAAAAATAGCTAAGAAATGGTATAATATAGAAAATTGTCTTTATTTAGGAAGAAATATTTTGTATCCTATAGCACTTGAAGGAGCTCTTAAATTGAAAGAAATTTCTTATATTCATGCAGAAGGTTATGCTGCAGGAGAAATGAAACACGGACCCATAGCTTTGATAGAAGAGAATTTTCCAACCGTTGTTCTTGCTGCCAAAGAAACTGGAGTAATTTATGAAAAAACACTTGCTAATGCAGAAGAAGTGAAATCAAGAAGAGGTCCTATTATAGCTTTTGTTTCAGAAAATTCAGAAGAATTTAAAAAACTATCTGAAGATTTAGTGGAGATTCCTTTAACTTTTTATGAATTTTTACCTATTTTTTACGTAATCCCTTTACAGCTTTTTGCCTATGAAATGGCAGTTTTAAGAGGATGTGATGTAGATAAACCTCGTAATCTTGCAAAAAGTGTAACTGTAGAATAGGAGGTAAATTATGGAATGTAGAAGGGAGGAAAATTTAAAGAAATGTAATTGCACCTATGAACCTTGTCCAAAAAAGGGTATGTGTTGTGAGTGTTTACATTATCATTTAAAAATGAGACAATTGCCTGGTTGTTGCTTTCCTCCTGAATATGAAAAAACTTATGATAGAAGTTTTGAATTATTTGCTAAATTAGTTAAGCAAGGGAAAATATAAATGAAAAGTGAGTCCTTAGCTAAAACAATTGTAAATCTTTTAGAATCAAAGAAAGCTGAAGAAATAATCTTAATAGATGTAAGAAAGAAGGTAGATTATACGGATTTTTTTATAATTTGTAGTTCCCATTCTACAAAACATACCCAAGGAATTTGCGAATTTATTTCCTTAGAATTGGGGAAATTAGGTATTAAGCCACTTGGTATAGAAGGTTTGGAATTGGGACAATGGATTGTGATGGATTATGAAACAGTAATACTTCATATATTCTATGAACCTATTAGAAAAATTTATGCTCTTGAGGAACTTTGGGGAGATTTTTCTCTTCGAAAAAAACAGAAGAATCTTCAAGCTTCTCTTCCTCAAGAATAGTTAACCAATTTTCTATAGCCTCCATAAGTAAATCTAAATTGGTCCCCTCTTTAGCAGAAATGGGAATGGCATTATATTTTGAAACTAAATTTTTTAACCATTGGGGTGAAAAATTTTCTTTATTTTCAAGAAGGTCTATCTTATTAAATACCAAAATTTTAGGTAACTGTAAAAGATTCATTTCTTCAAGAATTTGTTCAACTACCTTTATGTGATTTTCAAAATCAGGATGGGAAATATCAATTATATGTAAAAGAATATCAGCAGAATAGAGTTCTTCCAAGGTTGCTTTAAAGGCTTTTTTAAGATCCTCAGGTAGATCTCTTATAAATCCTACTGTATCTGTAAGAAGAAATACTTTTTCTTTTTTTGTTTTTATCAATTTTGTAACAGGATCTAAGGTAGCAAAAAGTTTATCTTCTGCAAGATATTCGGTTTTAGCCAAAGTATTAAGTAAAGTAGTTTTTCCTGCGTTTGTATAACCAATAAGAGATACCACTTTAAAATTAAGTTTTTTTCTTCTTTTTCTTCTTAATTCTCTCTCTTGTGAAATCTTATTTAGCTCCTTTTCCAGTTTTGCAATTTTATCTTTTATTCTTCTTCTATCTATTTCTAATTTAGTTTCCCCTGGTCCTCTTCCTCCTATTCCTCCTGTTAAACGAGAAAAAGCATCATCTTTGGCTCTAAGACGGGGCAAAGCATATCTTAGCTGAGCAATTTCAACTTGAATTTTCCCCTCTCTTGAAGATGCTCTTTGAGCAAATATATCAAGTATTAATTGAGTTCTATCTATAACTCTTAAGTCTGTAAGTTCAGTTAAAGCCCTTACTTGAGAGGGAGTAAGTTCTCTATCAAATATAAGTAAATTAGCTCTATTTCTCATAGCTAAAATCATAACCTCAACAAGTTTCCCTTTTCCTATGACATATTTTGGATCAGGAGAAACTCTTTTTTGAACAATCTTTCCTACCACATTAACTCCTGCAGTTTTTGCAAGTTCTTCAAGTTCCTCCATCTTTTCTTCTAAGTATATATCTTTTGGTTCTTTAACAAAAATAAGAAGTGCACGATCTTTATTTTCATCAATTTCTTTAAGAGGTCTAATTCTATCTAATTCGTCTTCCAAGTTTTTAATAAGTTCTAAAAAATTCTCTTTAAGTTCCCATACATAGCAGGGTTTTAAAAAATAAAAGAATTTTTCTTCTTGATCAAGAAGGGTTTCTTTAAAAAATTCAGGATCAGGTAATATGTGAGCAATATAAATTTTCCCTGGTTCTCCATCAGATTTTACTTCTAAGGCACTTATCAAATCTAATCTTAAAAGTGCTAAATCAAGAAGATCATCCTGATCAAGACCTGAGGTTTTATTCTTTGGATTAACAAGATGGGTATGAATAAGTCTCAGACCCTTTAATCTTGCTATGTGATCGCGGTAACCTTTGAGCTCTGGTATTTCAATTCTATTAAAAGTTCCCACTATTACATAATCAATTTCTCCTTTTCTATTTATAAGAATTCCTACTTGACGATTTATTTCTGCAGAAATTTGAGAAAGTTCTTTTGCTAATTCGTGAGTAATAATAGAAGTAGGAGGGATTTTACGCCTATACAGCTTTTCTAATTTTTTTAATTCACTTGGTTTTAAACCTATAGTATTTCCAAAAACTTGAGAACCCATTTACCTCCTAAAAAAGTTTTTTATAAATAAAATAATAAAATAAATTTTATTTATTACAAGGGTTGAAATTTTTTAATAGCTTTTAAGTTTTTCAATAAGTAAAAATATAGCTACCCCAAAAGCTACAGCCACATTAAGAGATTCTTTTTCACCATAAAGAGGTATTTCTAAAATTAAATCTCCTTCAGAAAATGTTTTTTCGTCAACTCCAGTGACCTCATTTCCTATTACTAAAGCTAAAGGAAAATGCTCTTTTTTTAACTTTTGTATAGGTATGCTTTTTTCTGTAATTTCAAGAATGGCAATTTTAAAACCCTCCTTTTTAAGATTTTTTATGGCATCAAGAGTATGAAGAAAATAATCCCAGGGAACGAGATTTGTAGTTCCAAGAGCTGTTTTTTCTATTTTTGGATGTGGTGGGCAGGGTGTTATCCCACATAAAATAAGTCTTGAAATGTAAGCACATTCAGCAGTGCGAAACATGGAACCTACATTATAGGCACTTCTTATATTATCAAGAATTGCCACAATAGGAAATCTTTCTGAAGGACGATTTTTTCTCCACTTTTTTAAAATTTCTTCTCCTTCAAGCTTTTTATAATTCATGAAAACTCAAAATTCTAAATTTTGCTATAATTATAATTTAATTTTGTAGTAAAATGAATACATGAAAATTGAATATCCCTTTTATTTTGAAAAGATAAAGGCTACTTTTTTAGAGAGAATTAATCGTTTTGTAGTCAAAATAAAAATAAAAGAAAAAGAAAAATTAGCCTACCTTCCTAATCCAGGAAGACTTTGGGAAATTTTATTCTCTGGAAAGCCCCTTTTAGTTTTTAAAAATAAAAATTTTTCTAAGCTTCCTTATACTGTTTTAGCCTGTGAAAAAGACTCCAATTATATTCTTCTTCATACCCATTTAACTAATAAAATTATTAAAAAACTTATTGAAGAAGAAAAAATTGATTTCTGGAAAGACTACAAAGTTTTAAAAGAAGAAGCTAAGTTCAATTCCTCAAGATTTGACTTAGTGTTAGAAAATAAACAAACTTTTAAAAAATTGGTCTTAGAAATTAAAAGTTGCACGCTTTTTGGTAAAGAAATAGCTATGTTTCCTGATGCAGAAACTAAAAGAGGAACAAGACATATTTTAAAATTAGCTGGACTTTGGGGGAAGGATCTTAAAGGAGGTATTCTTTTTGTTATTATGAATCCAGAAATTAAATACTTTTTACCTGCCTATCACATTGATTATCAATTTTCTAAAGCTTTGATTGAAGTAAAAGATAAAATAGAAATAAGGGCTATTGCTTTAAAATGGGATGAGACCTTTACTTATGTAAAAGAAGTGAAGGAGCTTCAAATACCATTTGATTTTTTAAAAAAAATAGAAGATAAGGGGGTATATCTTTTAGTTTTTAAAATAAAAAATAAGGAAAAGCTAAAAATTGGAAGTTTGGGAGAAAGGATTTTTAAAAAGGGATTTTACATTTATGTAGGTTCTGCTATGAATAATTTAACTAAGAAAATTAATCGCCATCTTAGAAAAAGTAAAAAATTAAAGTGGCACATAGATTATTTACTTAAAAAAGGTGAAAATTTAAAAGCTATTCCTATAAGAAGTTTTGAGAAGAAGGAATGTGAAATTGCTGAAGAACTTTCTTTAATTTCTCAAGGAATAATTCCTGATTTTGGAGCTTCAGATTGCAAATGTAAATCTCATCTTTTTTATTTTTCTCATAATCCTCTTGAAAAAGAAGAATTTCAAAAACTAATTATTGAATACAGAATAAACAAAATTAACCATGTTTTTACCAAAAATTAAAATTAAAACAGGAAAAAGAGGGGTTATATTTTTTACTTTACCCGAGTGGAACTACGCTAAAGAAAAAATTTTTACAGGAAAAAATGCAAGTTTCTTAAATTTACAAATTAGATATAATGAAAGATCTCTCATTTTAGGTCCAGTGATAGGAGCTTCCTATTTAAGTATAGTTTTAGAGGTTTTGAAATCTTTAGGGATAGAAGAGATTATCGGAATAGGGTGGGCTGGAAAATTAAACTTTAAAGTAAATAGAGGGGATCTTTTTTTACCACTTAAGGCTTATACTAAAGAGGGGGTAAGTGAATCTTACAGTCCTAAAAAAAGAGTTTTTTATCCTGACAAAGCTCTTTTTGAAAAAATAGAAAAAGAAATGATAAAAAGAAACATAAACTTTAAAAAAGGGAATATTATTTCTGTTGATGCTCCTTTTGTTTTTGAAAGAAAAAAAAGTCTTTTAGAAAAATGGAAAAATAAGATAGAAGCTCTTGATATGGAAACTTCAGCTTTATTTTCCATTGGTAAGTCTTTACAAATAAAAGTTATGGCTTTACATTTTATAATTGATGAAGTTGGAAAAATTTTTAGAAAAAGACCAGAAGAGGAAATTAAAATTAAAAGGCAAAAAGTTTTTGAAATACTAAAAGATTTTTTGGATTATAAAGTATGAGTATTAAAAACAAAAAAAGAAATCCCTTTGAAATTTTTGGACTTTCTCCTCAGATTGTTAAAGAACTTGATGAGGAAGTTTTATTTAAATTAATAAAAGCTATTTACAAAGTTTTTCAACTCATCTATCATCCTGATAAAGGAGGCGATCCTAAAAAAGCTTTAGAAATTAATCTTGCTTTTGAAAATCTCAATTTAGAAAAAAATCCAGAAAATTTTAGAAATTATCGGAAAAAATATATAGAAAGGCTTTCCAGAAAAACTTTACAAAAGGAATTAGAAGAATTGAGAGCCCAAAATAGAAAACTAAATTTTTATAACGAACTTTTAAAAGAAAAACTTTGGCAATATTTAGAAAATGGTTTTGAATTTTTGAGAAAATCTTTTGAAGAGGGTAGTGGGCTAAAACTTAGAATTTTTGATATAGTTACTTATATGAATTTTTCAGGTTTTAGAAATACAAAAAAACAAATGTTTTTTAAAGATCTTATTTTGACAAAAGATTTTATCTTAAAAAGAAGGGCTTACGAAAAATACTATATAAAGTTTCTAAATTATAAATATATTGGTTGTATAAAAAGGGAGTATTTAGAGCCATGGGTATTGTTAGAAAGGGAATTTAAAGATGAAACCCAAAGCTTTAAAAATTTTGTTTCTAAGGAGGCATTTATAAAAGAATGTCTTGTTTTTTTAGAAGCAGAGATTAAATCTAATTCTTATATATTTTTTTATAATTCTGAAGATTTTCAAAGAGTCTTTTTAGAGGGAGTGGTAATAGATTTTGAAAAATTGAAAGAAGATGAGTTTTTTGATATTCTTAAAAATAAAACTATTAATTTGGAAAAAAGAGTTGAAACTTTAAACAATTTTAATAGAGAAATTAGTGAATTTTAATGTAGCAGATGGATATTTCCTATAGAAATCCTTTTTAAACCAGCTTTTTTAGCCATTTCGTAACATCGATAAGCCAAGTCTTTAGAAGTTAAAGGTAAATCTCTCATATAGAAATGTGGATAAAAGGCAAGTAATCTATAAGGAATTTCGGGATTTAAATTAGCTATAAATTTAGAAATTCCCTCAATTTCTTTTTCATCTATATATCCTGGGACAAGAAGAGTGCTTGCAATTAATAATGGCACTTTGGGTCTATCTTTTATGTATTGAGAAACAAAGGCAAAATTTTCAAGAATCCTTTTATTTGATACACCAGTTAAAGCAATATGCAAGTTTTCATTCCAAGCTTTTAAATCAAATTTTATGCAACCACCAGAAACTAATGAAAGTTCAATAACTTTTTTAAGCATATTTTTGTTCATAAGACCATTAGTTTCCCAACAAATTCTAAGGATTTTATTTTTTTTGTTTTCTAAAGCTTTTTCAGAGGCTTTAATAGCGAAGGGGAGTTGTGGAGAGGGATCTCCTCCAAAATAACAAATACAAGAAACTTTTGGTGTTAAAGCATTTAAAAAGCTCTCTATTGATTTAGTTTCAGGTTTTAAGGTAAGTTCTCTAAAATGCCAATTTTGGCAAAAAAGACAGTCAAGGCTACAGGCATGGAAAAACACAGCTAAATTGTAATAGCCATATTCAGCCCCTGGTTTATATGCAAATTCAGGATATCCACATCCTGTTCCTGCTGGACAAACCCAATCTGCTACACAATTAGTAGGTAAAGGATCAAGATACCAAGAAACCTTAGCCTCTTTATAAGTTGGTCCTATTAGTTTTCCTTTTACATTTTTTCTTAATCCACAAAAACCAAAGTGATTTTCAGGAATTTTACATTCATTACTACAAATTTTACATCTTATGCCCTCTTCTACAGAAGGAGGAAAAGGAGGAAGGTTAAAGGATTTTCTACTTTCTTGATGAGCCCTTTCTATAAAAGATTTTGTTTTTTCTGGAAAGGTTCTTAAACAATCTACACAAACTTCTAAAACTTTAGAAACAATTGATTTTTCTTCTTTGCATACCTTACAAATCATTGTATGTAAATTCCCAAACCTTTTAAATAAAAAGTTTCTTCAACAAAGGGATTAATTGGATGATCACCTGCTTGGGATCCATAAAAAATAATGGTTCCTTCTTTATTTAGTTTCTTTAAACTATTTTTAATCATCTCTTTCATTTTTTCAAGCTTTAAAAAATAAGAACAAGAGAAGGCAAATAAAAACCCTTTTTCTAAAGCTTTAATTCCTGAAAAATAAAGCTTTTCATACCTTTTTTCACCTGCTTTTCTATCTTTAAAAGTTTTTATGAAGGCAGGGGGATCAAGAATAAGAATATCTGACTTAGGAGGGTTTTTAAGAATTTGTAAAATATCACCTTGTATAGTTATTATTTTATCTTTCCATCCATTAATTTTAGCTATCTCTTCAGCTAAACTTAGTGCAAAATCTGACTTATCAATAAGATAAGCTTTTTTAGCTCCGCCTTTTAAAGCGTAAAAAGAAAAAGCTCCTATATAAGAAAATCCATCTAAAACTATCAAGTCTTTAGCAATATTTTTGAGAAATCTTCTATTTTCTCTTTGATCCAAAAAGAAGCCAGATTTCTGTCCTTTTAAAATAGGAATAAGAAATTTTATTTCATCCATTTTAACTAAGATTATTTCTTCTGTTTTACCATAAGCTATTTCTACATAAAACTCAAGGTCTTCTTCTAATCTTTTAGAAGAATCATTTTTTAAAACTATAGCTTTAAGATTTAAAAGTTTTTTAAGAGCATTTATTACGAAATTTTTTAACATTTCCATTCCCAGAGTTTGTATTTGGACAACTGCTACATTTTCATAGATATCTATAATAAGCCCGGGTAAAAAATCTCCTTCAGAAAAAATAAGTCTGAAACAACTTTCCTTTGGATAAAGATATTCTCTTAATTTAAGGGCTTTGGAAAATCTTTTTAAAAAGAATTCTTCATTGATAGCTGTATCTTCTTTTGTGAGAAGTTTTAAAGAATAATAACTCTTTGGATTAAAATAGCCACGTCCAAGAAAAAAGTTATCTTCAGAAGTTAAATCTACTATAGAGCCTGCTGGAATTTCGTTTCTAATTCTTTCAAATTGAAAAATCTCTTTAGAAGAAAACCAGAGATGATTTTCTAAATATCTCTTAACACCGTTTTTATTAAGTTTGATAATTGGATATTTCATAAGGTTTATATATTTTCAATTTTATAGCTTTGGTAGGGCATATTTTAAGACAATTTAAACACCTTATACAATCTATAGAATTAATTTCTTCAGGAAGATATAAATTTACAGGACAAACTTTTTCACAAACTTTACAGGAATTGCAATTATTCTTAATTAAAGAAAGTCTTAAAATTCCTATTTTATTAAATAATCCATATATAAGCCCAAGAGGACAGAGATTTTTACAGAAAAATCTAAAATTTACTAAGCACAAAATTAAAATTAAAATCAAAATAAAAGTTTTTAGATAAAAAATAAAACCTGCAAGGAAAAAAAGTGAGGGTTGTAGCAAAAGATTAAAGTATCCAGCTTCTATAGTGCCTGCAGGACATATATATTTGCAAAACCACAAAATTCCATAACCGAGTTCATTTAATATAAAAAGGGGTAAAAGGATTACAAAAAAAATAAGAAATGTAAATTTTAAGTAACTTTCAATATGTAAGGGGAAATTGATTTGTTTTTTTAGAAAGGGTATCTTATATACAAGGTCTTGTAAAAATCCAAAAGGACAAAGCCAGCCACATATAAACCTTCCCAGAAAAAGACCAAAAAGCAAAAAAAAACCAAGAATGTATAAAAAAGAACCTATTAAAACTTGCCAGGAAAGAATTCTTACAGAAATAAAAAAATTTTGCAAAATTCCTAAAGGGCAGGTAAATAAACTAGCAGGGCAAGAATGGCAATTTAGCCCAGGTCCACATAAATTTTTAAGAAATCCGTTATAAATACCGGGGTTTTCTAAAAATCCCACATAACCATTATGAATGAAGGTTGAAGCCAACTGGAACCATTTTCTTTTCATTCCTCTAATCCCATACAGGAAAGACACAAGGTTCCCGCTCTTTCTTTTATGAAGTCATTTCCCCCTAACATTACACCTAAGAAAAAGCAAATAAACATAAAAATCCATAGAAAGAGAATAAATTTTTTCATTTTAATTAAGTTTTTGTTTTATGTAATCAGCAAGTTCTTTAGCTATTTCTTCTATAAGTTCTTTTTTATCTCCTTCAACCATTATTCTATATTTAGGCTCGGTTCCAGATGGTCTTATTACAATTCTTCCCTTCTTTCCTATTTTAGATTTTGCTAATTTTATTTTTTCTTTAAGTCCCTCTATTTCTTCAACTGGTTTTTTCTCTTTAACTTTTACACTTATTATTACCTGAGGAAATTTTTCAAAAAGAGGAATAAGTTCTGAAAGTGGTTTTTCTCTTTCTTTTATTAGAGAAATAAGTCTTATTCCTGTAAGAAGTCCGTCACCGGTAGTTGCTTTATCAAGAAAAATGATATGTCCTGAGGTTTCTCCTCCCAAAATACTACCTAATTCTTTCATTTTCATAAGTACATATCTATCCCCTACAGAGGTTCTGACAAAGGATATACCTTGTTTTTCTAAAAATTTTTCTAATCCCAAATTACTCATTATAGTCCCAACAACAGTATTGTTTGAAAGAAAGCCCTTGTTTTTGAAATCAAGAGCAAAAAGAGCTAATATATCATCTCCATCTATTAAGTTTCCCTTTTCATCAATTACCACAATTCTATCCCCATCTCCGTCAAGTGCTATTCCGAGGTGGGCTTCACTTTGTATAACTAATTCTTTTGCTTTTTCAGGACATAGGGCACCACAATTTTCATTTATATTTATTCCATTAGGACTACATCCTATAGTAATAACCTCTGCTCCGAGTTCTTCTAAAACCTGAGGTCCTATCTGATAAGCAGCTCCATTTGCACAATCTATGACAATTTTTAATCCCTCAAAGTTTAAATAAGGAGGAACTACTGACTTTAAATGCACTGCATACCTTCCAGGGGCATCTTTAATTCTATAAGCTTTACCAAGTTCACTTTTCAAACACCTCTTAGTAGAAAAGTTTTCATCAAAAATGAGGTTTTCTATTTTCTCTTCCAGTTCATCTGGTAGTTTATAGCCATTTTTGTCAAAAATCTTTATTCCATTATCATAATAAGGGTTATGAGAGGCTGAAATCATTACACCTGCATCAGCTCTCATATCTTTAGTTAAAAAAGCCACTGCCGGGGTTGGTAAGGGTCCTACTAAGAAGGTTGATACTCCCATTGAACAGAGTCCAGCAACTAAAGAAGATTCAAATATGTATCCAGAGAGACGGGTATCTTTTCCGATAAGAACTTTACTAAAATAGATATCATGATTTTTAAATAAGTAGCCTATAGCTCTTCCTACCTGTAAAGCTATTTCAGGGAGCATAGGGAATACATTAGCTTCACCCCTTATTCCATCAGTTCCAAATAATTTCTTTTTCATAGAATACCTCCTCATTCGCGATAGATAATTTTTATCTTTTCAGGATATACGGATATTACACCAGGGGGTATAACTAAATCAGCATCTATTTCTTTTTTTATTTTTAGTTTTAAAATATCTAAGGGTTGAGTGGTTACATAATAAGTATTAACTAAAACCTCTACAGGAGCTTTAACAGTTACGTAAGAAGGTTTTATTATGAGCTTAAACTTTTTAGGAAAATTTCCTTCTGTTTCATAAACTGGTTTAATAGGAACTCTTTTAATATCTAATCTTTTAATTACTAAGGTGATTAAATCAGGTTTAAGTTCTTTTATTTTTAAATCTGAAGGAAGATTTAATTTTTCTATAGGCACTCTTATTTGATGGACTCCTGGAGGATATTTTGATATATCTATTTCTAATTTTATGTTGTGAGATGGGAAATTTCTTAAAATTCTTCTTGTAGCCTCTACTTTTAAAACAACCTCAGAAGGACTTATTTCTACTAAATAATTGGGATTAAAATTTTTCCTGATTATAGGAATTTCAAGATCCTTTTCAATAGGTTTTCCTAAGACAACGAAGTACCAAAGGATAATAGCTAAAAAAAAGGAAATAATTTTTAATTTATGTTCCCTTTTGAATTTCATAACCTATTCTTACCCACCAAGGAGCTTTCGATTCAAACCCTAAAAGTTGAGAGAGCATTTTTCTTAAAGTAGCAGGGGTGATATCCCTTATTATCTTACCACTAACTGCTAAGGAAATGTAACCTGTTTCTTCTGAAACTACTATAGATATTGCATCTGTAATTTCAGTAATTCCTATAGCTGCTCTATGTCTTGTTCCTAAATCTTTTGCTATATCTGGATTAGTGGAAAGGGGTAAAATAACCCCAGCAGCAAGAATTTTTCCTTTACTGATTATAACTGCTCCATCATGTAAAGGACTTTTTGGATTAAAAATACTAATTAGAAGCTCTTTAGTTACTTTAGAATCAATTGTGGTTGCACCTTCCAAAAAATCCTTTAGACTAATTTCTCTTTCCAAAGCAATAAGAGCACCTATTCTTTTTTCTGCCAAGGTTGTAACAGCTTTAACAATTTCTTCTATTTCATAGGAAAATTCAGTTTGAATTTTTAAGAAAGTAGGTTTACCAATTTGAGCAAGAGCTCTCCTTATGTCATCTTGAAATACGATGATAATCAGAATAAATATGGAAGACATAAAAGTGTTTAAAATCCAATTTAAAGTTAAAAGCTGAAGCACATCTGAGAGAAGATACATTAAAACTATTATAGTCAATCCCGCAGCCATCTGAAAAGCTCTACTTCCTTGAATTAAAAGAAGAATTCTATATATAATGAAAGTTACGATAGCTATGTCTAAAATATCTTTAAAGGTTAAGGTTTTAGAAACTTCTAATAGTTTTTCAACGTAGAGATTCAAATTAAAAACTCCTTAATTTTCTATTAAAAATTTAAAAGTAGCAAGTGCATCTTTATTAATATCTACTTTGTGAACTCTTAAAAACTGTACTCCTTTTAAATAGGCAAAAAGAGAAACTCCCACAGTTCCTCCGTCTCTATGAGCTGGGGGTTTGTTTATAATTTCTCCTATGAAACTTTTTCTTGAATGTCCTATCATGAGAGGGCGATTAAGCTCTTTAAAGGAATCAAGATTTTTAAGAATTTGTAAATTATGAGCAAAAGTTTTTCCAAATCCTATACCAGGATCAATTATTATATTCTCAAAGGAGACCCCTTTTTTTACTAAAAATTCAATTCTTTCTTTTAAAAATTCTTTAATTTCTTTAACTACATCCCTATAAGTGGGATTTATTTGCATAGTTTTTGGATTACCCTGCATGTGCATAATTATAACAGGGCAATCAAAATCTTTTACCACTTCAACCATTTTTGGATCGAAACGCAAAGCACTTATATCGTTAACTATATTTGCACCTGCTTTTAAGGCTTCTTCAGCTACCTTACTTTTATATGTATCTACAGAAATAATAGCTTCTGGGAACTCACTTTTAATAGCTTTAATTACTGGTATTACTCTTTTTAATTCCTCTTCTTCAGAGATAGGATCAGAAAAAGGGCGAGTTGATTCACCTCCTATATCAATAATCTCTGCACCCTCTTCTAAGAGTTCCTTAGCTCTTTTTAAAGCAGATTCTATATTTAAGTATTTACCTCCGTCTGAAAAGGAATCAGGAGTAATATTCAATACTCCTACAAAATAGGGAGAATTTTCCCAGACTAAAATTTTAGAACCTAAAGTTAAAGGCGAAAACATAAAAAATTAATTTCCTTCAAGAATTAACTTAAATTTATCTGCATCTATAGTTTCTTCTTCTAATAATGTTTGAGCAATTTTGTGAAGTTTTTGTAAGTATTGATTCAATATAGTTTTAGCTTTTTCATAACAACTTAGTACGATATTTTTTATTTCCTCATCTATTATACGGGCAGTTTCTTCTGAAAAATCTTTAATTTGAAACATTTCTTTACCTAAGAAAATATGTTCTTCACTTCTTCCCAAGGTTATAGGTCCTAATTTTTTACTCATTCCCCAGTTACATACCATTTTTCTTGCAATTTGAGTAGCTTTTTTAAGATCGTCTTGAGCACCGCTACTTACTTTATTAAAAACTATTTCTTCGCTAACTCTTCCTCCAAGTAGAACTGTAATCTTTTTTAACAAATATTCTTCCGTATAAATGTGTCTATCATCTAAAGGTAATTGCTGAGTAACTCCCAAAGCTTGTCCTCTTGGGATTATACTTATCTTATGAACTGGGTCAGGATCAGGAAGATAATAAGCTACTAAAGCATGTCCTGCTTCATGATAGGCTATAATTTTTCTTTCTTCTTCGTTTAGAATGATTCCCTTTCTTTCTTTTCCAATAAGAATTTTATCTTTTGCTTCTTCCAAATCTTCAATTCCTATTTTTTCTTTGCCTTTTTTTGCAGCAATTAAAGCAGCTTCGTTAAGCATATTTTCTAAATCTGCTCCTGTAAAACCGGGCGTGCCTTTAGCTATAGATTTAAAATCGATAGATTCATCTACTTTAAATTTTTTAGCATAAAGTCTTAAAATAGCCTCCCTTCCATTAATATCTGGAGGTGGGACAAATACTTGTCTATCAAATCTTCCTGGTCTTAAAAGTGCAGGATCTAAAATGTCTGGTCTATTTGTAGCAGCTAAGACAACGATACCTTCTCCTGTTTCAAAACCATCCATTTCAACAAGTAATTGATTTAAAGTTTGTTCTCTCTCATCATGTCCTCCGCCAAGTCCAGCTCCCCTTTGTCTTCCTACTGCATCAATTTCATCAATAAAAACAATACAAGGAGAATTTGCCTTTGCTTGAGCAAAAAGATCTCTTACACGTGCAGCTCCTACTCCAACAAACATTTCAACAAAATCAGAACCACTTATACTGAAAAAGGGTACCCCTGCTTCTCCAGCAATAGCCTTTGCAAGAAGAGTTTTTCCTGTTCCAGGAGGTCCTACAAGTAAAATCCCTTTTGGTATACGAGCACCTAATTTGGTAAATTTTTGAGGATTTTTTAGAAATTCAACTACATCTTGAAGTTCCTCTTTAACCTCCTCTATTCCTGCTACATCATTAAAAGTAACCTTAGTATTCCCTTCTTTGATTAATTTAGCTCTACTTTTTATAAAAGAAAAAGGTTTGTTAGTAGGTTGTAATTGTTTCAAAAAAATGATCCACAATATAATTAAGATTAAAAAAGGAAGCCAAGAAATAAGAAAAGTAGTAATCCAGCTATTTTGGTTTTCAGGTTTAGCAACAATTTTTATATTTTTCTTCTTTAAAAGAGGTATTAATTCGTTGTCATCCGGAGCATAGGTTATTATCTGGTCACCTGAGGAAAGTTTTCCTGTAATTTTTTTGCCTTCTATGGTTACTTCTTTAATTTGGTCATTATTTACTTTTTCTAAAAATTCAGAGTAACTTACATTGTTAGTATTGAAGGTAGTGTAAAACCCTTTCTCTGAAAAAAAGAAGTTATAAAAAATTAAAACTAAAGCACTTATAATTATCCAAATAGCAAGAGTTTTACCAAAATTTTTCATAAAACTTTTAAACCTCCTTAATTTATTCTAAAAATAAATTTATTACAAGTTTTTGTAAAATCAACAAAAGAAAATTTAATTAATTTGTAAAATTATAATTTCCTTTGTTTTCTCAGTTACTTCGTATTCAGGATGTATATAAAGATTCCATACCCCTACAATTTCTTTTTCTCTTTCTATCAATAGTATATCTTCTCTTAAATAATGGGGAACTTTTTTCTCTAAAAAAAATTTTTTAAGTTTTTTGTGTCCAATAGAAGGAATGTATATTTTATCTCCTGGTTTTTTTCTTCTCACAATAAAAGGAAAAGTAAGCCTCTCAGCAGAAAAAAGCATGCTATTTTCTGGTTTTATAAAATCTTTGGTAAAGGGGATTTTAAAAACTTTAAACATTCGATTGTTAGGTAAAAGATATTTTCCCTCTTTTGAGACAGTAATTTCAAAATAGGGAAAAGAAAAGAGCTTTTTAGTAAAAATTATGTAACCTGGTCCTCTATAAGCTAAAAAATTTCCTGGCAAATATATGGGTCCTTTAGTTTTTTTAGTTATTAAATTTTCTAAGTTTTCAAGATGGGGATAAGTGATTCTAAATAAAGGAATTTTTGCCTCTTTAAAAGCAAGAAAGTATATTCTTCTTCTTAAAACAGGATGAATTTGTTTTAATTCGTGAAGTTTTAATGCTACCTCTCCTTCCAAGTAAAATTTTATTTCTTCAAATTTGCTTTTAGCAAGTTCTTCAATAAGTTCTTCCTCCTCAGCTATTAAAAAAGCAGTTTTCCTTATATTTTCCTTGATCTTTTTATTAAAATTATTTTCTAAAAAAGGGATTAAAATGTGTCTTATTTTATTTCTCAAAAATCTTAAGTCCTTATTAGTTTCGTCTTCTCTCCAGGTTAGACCTCTTTCTAAAGCAAATTTTTTAATTTCTTCTTTGGTAACAAATAAAAGAGGTCTTACAATTAGATCTTCTCTCTTAACCGGAATACCAGCAAGTCCTCTTTTCCCAGTCCCTTTAATAAGTTTCATAAAAATTTCTTCTGCAAGATCATCTAAGTGATGGGCAAGGGTTATTTTTTGAAAATCGTATTTCTTGGCTAAATAATACCAGAGGTTATATCTTAATTCTCTTCCTGCCATCTCTAAGCTTAAGCCTTCTCTTTTAGCATAAGCCGGAACTGAAGAAGCAGTATAAAAAAAGGGAATTTTCCTTTCTTTACAAAGTTGATATACAAAAAGAGCATCTTTATAAGAATCTTTGCGGATCTTATGATCATAATGAGACACAAAAAGACTTAAATTATATTCTTTTTTTAAAAGGTATAAGGTTTCTAAAAGGACAACTGAGTCAAGACCTCCTGAAATTCCAAGAAGGACTCTATCACCTTTTTGAAATAACTGAAATTTTTCTATATACCTTTTAACTGCATGGATAAACATTTTTAAGCAAGAAAGCTAATAATTTCTTTTGCATTTTCTGGATTTTTTTCAAAAGAAATTTTGGCAAGTTGAGAAAGCTTAGAAGAAACTTTAGAGGGAAGGGGAAGAGGAGAATAGTTTAAAAAGTACGATTTTAAGGGGGCAGGAATTGGTATTTTAAGTTTTTCTACAAGATCTTCTATAATTTTTCCTTTGTTTTCAATTCCCCCAATTTCTGCTTCTGGAACTTCAAGCCTTTCAAAAAAGCTTAAAATGTAGGAAAGATCAAAGGACTTGTGAAAATTTTCAGTTTCTTCTTTTAAGACATTATAAGTTTTTTCAATCTTTTTGTATTCCTTAAGATAACTGTTTAAAATGTTATAGAGGCGTTTATATACATTGTAAAAAAGCTTTACAAATTTTCCTTTAAAGGTAAACCCAAAAGGAGAAAATATGTTACTAAAAAGTCTCTTTTTTAGTTCTTTTTCAGGTAATTCGTAGATGTTTTCATATAATTCTAAACTTTTTTCACAACTCATTTTAAGGGAAAATGAAGTTAAGGTCTCAAATTCTTTTATTAAATTTTCATCTTTATCAAGTATAAAGTATATCCTCCAAGCATTATTAAAAATTCTTTTTTGGATTTTTTTAAGATTTTCTAAAAGACTTTCGTAATTTTTCCATTCCTCTTCTAAATATAATTTTTCTGAAAAGTAATTCTCTATAATATCTCTTTTTATTTCTGAGGTTAAACTTTCTAAAAAATCTTCCCAGTTTTTTTCCATAAGTTTTAATCTTTAAAACTTGGTTTATCAGCTTCTAAATAAAAGGTAAAGGGACCTGATTTATCTTCATTTAAAGTATAAGTAAGATCTGTAATACCAAGGGTAACACCAGCATAGACTTTATCAAGAATTTTAATAGTTCTTGACTTGTATTCAGCAATCAATTTTTTTAAATTACTTATCTCCTCTTTTAATTTTTCTAAAGCATTGTAACATTTTTCAGCTTCTTCTTCTAATTTTGATAAGATCTTTTCTTTTTGTTCGCTTAATTTTCCGTATTTTTTTAACTTTTTGCCTAATTTAATGCCTTGTTCAAGTCTTTCTAAAACTTCTTTTATTTTCATTTCTTCTTTTAAGGCTTTTTTATAGGGTTCTATAAGTTCAGGGTTATACCCTGCAAATACTTTAGTAGGGGTGTGAGAGTCGTTACCTAAAATTTTAGCTTCAATATTTCCGCTACACTTTATTTCTCCTCCGTAAATAATCCCTTTTCCTGAAGTGGCAATAATATTTCCATAAACAGTACATTTTGAGAATATAAGATAATTGGTAATAGTAAGATTACCTTCTATTTCTATTATAGCGAATTCAACAGTCTTAATTTGGGCATTGCCCTTTACTTTTACTTGGGTTTCTTCCCCTCTTATAATTCCTTCACAAATAAAAGATCCTTTAACATCTATGTAAACTTTATTTTCCGTAGCACCTTGCAATTCAAGTTCTCCTTCACATATTACTTTGAACCCAAATTTTATGTCTCCTTGTATAATAAGTTTTTTACCTGTAAAATATATATTTCCCGTTGAGAAATCTACATCGCCTTTAAGAGTATATTCAGGATATACTTCAATTACATCTTTTTCAATTACTACTACTCCACTTTCCTTTGCTTTAATCAAGTTATCCTTTTCATCTATATATAAATTTTTTCCAAGTGTAAAAGGAGGTTTTTCAGATAAAGGGGGAGGATCAATGGGGTCTCCCCATATGTTAGCTCCAGGTGTTCCTGGAATTGAGGGATACCACCTTCCTATAGCTTCTTCACTCTTAGCACATATTATTCTCTGACAAAGATCTCTTAAATCTTCTGCTTCCTCCTCAGGAACTTCTCTACATATCTCTTCTAAGTCTTTACCTTTTTTTAAAAGAGGTGAAAATTTTTCAAAAAGTTCTATTCTTTCTGGAATAGGATTTTTTGGAGCTACACCTTTCGCAACAATTAACATATTATCAACAAAGTCTGGGTTCTCTAAAATCCCTATAATTTTATTTTCTTTTAATTGAGCACTTATCTTTTCCCATTTTTCTCTTAAAGATTTTATTATTACAGGATTTTTGGGATCTACTTCTAAATAAAGATACATATCGTCAGGAGAAACCTTAATCAAAAATTCATCAATAAATATTCCTTCTTGTTTAGCTTGAACTCTATCTATCATTTTTTAATTTTCCTCCAAGTCTTTTCTTCACCTTTTAAGAGTCTTTTAATGTTATCTTTATGCTTTATCCATATTAATATAGCTAAAAAAAAGCTACACATAATATATTCGGAAGGATAATTCATAAGGAAAATATTTAAAGGAAGCAAAGCAGTAGCTAAAAGAGATCCTACAGAAACGTAATTTGATATAAAAACAGCTATTAAAAAAATTGCTAAAGAAATGAGCATTGCTTTAGGAGCAAGGACTAAAAATACTCCAATGGAAGTTGCTACACCTTTTCCCCCTTTAAATTTGAGAAAAATAGAAAAGAGATGTCCTAATACAGCAAAAAAGGCTGTGCCTGCTAAAACTAATTCTTTGGGATAGGGGATTTTGTCTAAAAATAAAAAAGCAACCAAAAGGGCTAAAACCCCTTTTAAGGAATCACCTAAAAAAGTAACAATGCCCCACTTTTTTCCTAAAAGTCTTGCTACATTGGTAGCTCCTGGATTTTTGCTTCCCTCTTTTCTTGGATCTACTCCTTGAGGTAAGGAAACAAGAAGAGCAAAGGGAATAGAGCCTAAAAGATAGCTAAAAAAAAATAAAAAAATTAATTTAAACACATAAATTATTTTAATAAAAATTGAGAGAAAAACAAGAAAAACTTAAACAGGATATACGCTTACTAATTTTTTTCCATTTCTGGTTTCAAATTTAACTATACCTTCAATTTTTGAAAAAATAGTATAATCTTTACCTAACCCAACATTAAATCCTGGATAGACTTTTGTACCTCTTTGTCTTACAATAATTTCTCCAGCCTTAACATATTGTCCACCAAATCTTTTAACTCCTAAACGTTTAGAAGTAGAATCTCTTCCGTTTCTTGAGGCACCGCCTGATTTTTTATGAGCCATTTATTTTTCCCCCTTTTATAATAAAATTTCTTTAATTTCTATAGTAGTATAGAGCTGTCTATGCCCCTTTTTTCTTTTATAACCCTTTTTTGGTTTTTTCTTAAAAACAATAACTTTGGGAGCTTTACCCTGTTCTACAATAGAAGCTTTAACTTTTGCACTCTCAACTAAAGGGGTTCCAATTTTAATTTCCTTATCAGTTTTTACTAATAAAACTTCATTAATCTCAACAACATCTCCAACTTCACCTTCAATCTTTTCAACCTTTAAACGATCTCCAGGTTTTATAATATACTGTTTTCCTCCTGTTTTTATTACTGCAAGCACTAAAATTACCTCCCTTTTAATTTTATCCTTAAAATTAGCTTAAATTTAGATTTTGTCAAGATAATATAACAGTTTTTATTGTTGAAAAAATTAGAAAATAGCCTTAAATTTTATGAAAAATGAGTTTTAGATGTTTAGTATTAAATGGGTTATAAAGAAAAATGTTTAGTTTTTCTAATTTTGAAAAATTTTTAAAAAATAAAGATTATAATGAAGAATTTTTTATTTCAGGGGTTAATCCATCTTTCTTAGCCTATTTTTTATCTTATCAGTTAAAAGCTTTTGAAAATACATTTATTTTAGCTATTTTTTCTGAAGAAAATCAAGCAGAGGAATTTATTTCAGCCTTAAATGTTTTTACTAAAGAAAAAACAGCTCTTTATCCTACCCCAAGTCTTCTTCCCTTTTCAGAAGCCTATACATTTGCTGAAGAAGAACTGCAAAGAATAAAAATTCTTTGGGAACTTCCTGAGATTAAAATTTTAGCAGGAACTATAGAAGCTTTTTTAAGAAAAACCATATCAAGAGAAAACCTCAAAAAAGCTTATTATTATTTAATTCTTGGTGAAGAAATTGATAGAGAAAGTTTTCTTAAAAAACTTTTAGATTTGGGATATGAAAGAACAGGAGTGATAAGAGAAAAGGGAACTTTTGCCGTAAAAGGGGGTATTATAGATCTATGGTCTCCCAATTACGATTCTCCTGTAAGGATTGAATTTTTCGGAAATAAAATTACAGGATTAAGATTTTTTGATCCTGTAAGTCAAAAAAGTTTCGCTTCTCTTGAAGAACTTACCATATTACCCTG
>CAZZLG010000064.1:0-8390 GCA_964654865.1 uncultured Thermodesulfatator sp. | reverse complement strand
GTAGGAATTAAAGTGGGTTTAGGAACAGATGGTCCTGCAAGTAACAACGATCTTGATATGTTTTCTGAAATGAGAACAGCTTGTTTAATACAAAAAGGCTTAAAAGAAGATCCAACAGTAATTAAAGCAGAAGATGTTTTGAAAATGGCAACCTTTTGGGGAGCTGGAATTTTAGGATTTTCTGATACAGGAAAACTTTTACCCGGATATAAAGCAGATCTTGCCTTTTTGGATTTGTCTCATTATTCACTACAACCAGATTATAATCCTGTTGCTCTTTTAGTTTATAGTGCCAAAAATGGGTTTGTTTCTGATCTTATGATAGATGGCAACTGGGTAATGAGAGATTATAAAATATTGTCTATAGATGAAAAAGAGGTTATTGAGAAAGTAAAAAGTATCAAAAAAGAAATTCTATTATTACTATCTTAAAGACAATAAGTTTTTAAATTTTTAATTTTAAATGTGAAAAAGTTCTCTAAACATTGTGTACATTAAAATACCTTAATAATTTTAATAATTTAAAATGACTTTAAAAATAATAAATTTTTAAATTTAAATGTGAAAAATTTCTTTATATATTGAGAGAATTAAAATGCTTAAGGTAATTTAAAATAATAAAAATCAAATAAAAGGAGGTGAAGATAATGGCAGGAAGAAAAAGTAAAGAAGTTAAAGGTGAAGTTGAAAAAGAAATAAGAGTTACTGAAGCTGAAGTTGCAGTTCATTGGGGAGAGGAGGAATATATAGAACCTCCAGAGGAATTTATAAGACAAGCTTATGTGACGGACCCTTCATTTAGAGAAAAATTTAAAGAGGAAAACTTTCCAGAGTGTTTTCATATTTATGCTGATCTTTTAGATTGGGATAGATATTGGCATACAACTCTTGACACCTCTAATCCACCTTTCTGGAAGTGGTTTGTGGGAGGTAAACTTAATGCTTGTTATAATTGTGTAGACCGCCATTTAAAAAATTATGGGAACAAAGCTGCTATAATATGGATTCCTGAACCTGAAGATGAGCCAAAAAGAGTACTAACTTATTATGATTTATATTACCAAGTAAATGTAGTTGCTTCTGTATTACAATCTATGGGACTTAAAGCTGGAGACACAGTTACATTATATATGCCAATGGTACCTGAGTTACCAATTACTATGCTTGCTTGTGCACGTTTAGGAATAATACATTCACAAGTTTTTTCAGGATTTAGTGGGCATGCCTGTGCGGAAAGAATTATTGATGCAGAAAGCAAAATATTAATTACTACAGATGGTTATTGGAGAAATGGTAAATGGATTGACCATAAAAAGAATGCTGACATAGCTGTTAATGTTGCTGAAGAAAGGGGAGTTAAAGTTGAAAAAGTTCTTATATGGCAAAGATATAGAGAGCAATACAAATCTGAAGCAAAACTTGTTGAAGGAAGAGATTATCTAATGAAAGATTTATTAAGAGAACATAGAGGTAAGAAAGTACCCTATGTTCCTATGCCAGCAGAGGCACCTCTTTTTATAATGTATACTTCTGGTTCTACAGGGAAACCAAAAGGATGTGTTCATTCTACAGGAGGCTATTTAGCTTATGTTGCAGGTACTTGCAAATATATACATGATATTCAACCTGAAGATATTCACTGGTGTATGGCTGATATTGGATGGATAACAGGTCATAGTTACATAGTTTATGGTCCCTTAGCTTTAGGTGCAACTATATTAATATACGAGGGTGCTCCTACATATCCTGATCCTGATAGACCATGGAGAATTGCTGAAAGATATGGAGTTACAATTTTCCATACAGCTCCTACAGCAATTCGTTTACTTAAAAAAATGGGAAGCGATCCTTCAAAGTATGATTATAAATTTAAACTTATGGTCACAGTTGGGGAACCGATAGAACCTGAAGTTTGGAGATGGTATTATACAACTGTAGGTAAAAAACAAGCGGTAGTTCTTGATACTTGGTGGCAAACAGAAACTGGAGGCTGGCTATGTGCTCATTTGCCTGCTTTAGAACCAATGAAACCAGGAAGTACAGGACCTGGTGTACCAGGAATATATCCTGTGATTTATGATGAGGAAGGAAATGAAATACCTCCAGGTTCAGGTAAGGCTGGATACATTTGCATAAGAAATCCCTGGCCTGGAAGGATGCTTACTATATGGAAAAATCCAGAAAGAATGATAAAAGGTTATTATGAAAAATTCTGTAAAAACAAAGAAAGTAAAGACTGGCGTGACTGGCCTTATATGGCAGGTGATGCAGCTACATGTGATGCAAGAGGATACTTTAGAATTCTTGGAAGAATGGATGATATTATTAATGTAGCAGGGCACAGACTTGGTACAAAAGAAATTGAATCTGCAGCTCTTACAGTAGAGGGAGTTGCAGAAGCAGCAGTAGTTCCAAAGATTGATGAACTTAAAGGACACGTTCCTGATCTTTACATAGCTCTTAAAGATGGTTATGAACCTTCTCCAGAAATAGCAGAGAAAGTTAGAAATGCTGTGAGAAGTATAATTGGTCCTATTGCAACTCCTGCTCATGTATATATAGTACCTGATATGCCAAAAACTCGTTCAGGTAAAATTATGCGTAGAATACTTGCTTGTATATCAAATGGAAGAAGAGATTTTGGAGACATTACAACACTTATAGATCCAGATGTAGTTGAAAAAATTTGGGAAATAGTACAAGGTGAAAAATTAATGACAATCTAAATTACAAAAATTAAACTCCAAAGCCCCCATTTAATGGGGGCTTTCTTTATTGAATATAGTATTTTATAATAAATTTGTGAAAGATTTTGAATTTTATATTCCTACAAAAGTTGTCTTCGGCAAAAAGGCTCTAAAACAAATTCCTAAAGAAATTTCCAATTTCGGCAAAAGGGCTCTATGGATTTATGGAAGAAGTTCTATAAAAATAACAGGGCTTTATGAGAAAATAAAAGAAATTTTATCTAAAGAAAATATAGAATTTGTAGAACTTGGTGGAGTTAAATCTAATCCTCTTTTATCTAAAGTTTTAGAAGGAATAGAGACAGCAAAAAAACATAAAGTAGATTTCATTTTAGCTGTAGGTGGAGGAAGTGTAATCGATACTGCAAAGGCTGTTGCTTGTGGATATTATTATGAAGGAAATGTATGGGATTTTTTTGAAAAAAAAGCATATCCTGAAAAAGCTTTACCTATAGTAGTAGTTTTAACTATTGCTGGAACGGGCTCAGAGGTTAATGAAGTAAGTGTTATCACTCATGATATAAAAAAAATAAAACATTCCTTAAGAAGTTCTTTACTTTTTCCTAAGGTATCTTTTTTAGATCCTACATTAACTTTCACCGTATCTCCAGAGTATACAGCCTACGGAGCAGTTGATGCCTTTTCTCATGCTTTTGAATTTTTTGTAAATAGAGAATATAAAAAAGATTTTTTAGTAGAGGATTTAATGGTTGTAATTATGAAAAATATTATGAAATGGTCTAAAATTGCTATTAAAGAACCTACTAATTATGAAGCAAGAGCAAATTTAATGTGGGCAAGCTCTTTAGCACTTTGTGGATTAATAAAGGCAGGAATTGGAGCTTATAGGTTTCCTATTCATGCGATAGAACACACCCTAAGCGGAGGTTATAATATTCCTCATGGTTTAGGACTTGCTATTTTACTACGTGCATGGATTAAAAAATACAAAGAAGATGATATAATAAAAAAATTCTTTGTTAAAGTATTTGATCTATCTATGAAAAAAGACAGAAGTTTTTCAGATAATGGTGTAGAATTTTATGAAAAATGGTTAAGAGAACTTAAAATTCCTATGAGTTTAAAAGAAATTGGAATACCAGAAAAAGATATTGATATCATAGTTGATAAAGCTTTTGAAATTTTTTTACTTTATGGTGCAGAAAGAGAATATCCTAAGGAAAAAATAAGAGAGATATTAGAAATAGCTTATTTTTAATTAAAAGTATAAGAAGGAGGACAGAGATGACTATTTTGATTTGTTGGATGAAAAAACGAACTTTTGTGGAAAAACTTTTGGTTTTTGGATTTGCTAACCTTTTATTAATTGCTTGCTCTCAAGTTTACATTTCTTTGCCTTTTACCCCTGTACCGATTACTGGACAAACTTTAGGAATTTTATTAGCTGGCGCTTTGTTAGGAAGCCGATACGGGACAGCGGTTGTAGCTACCTACGTTACTCAAGGTTTAATCGGGTTACCTGTATTCGCAGGCTTTAAAGGTGGGATTGCATCATTGTTAGGTCCAACAGGTGGTTATATATTGGGCTTTATACCAGCAACATTTGTTGTGGGTTGGCTACTTGAGCAAGGTTGGCATAAAAAACTGAGCACTACCATTTTAGCCTTTATCATCGGGAATACAACCATTTATATCTTTGGTTTACCTTGGTTGGCTATATTTGTAGGTTGGCAGCATGTTTTAAAAATGGGGCTTTTTCCTTTCTTACCAGGTGATTTTTTGAAACTAATAATAGCGGGTTTAATAACCCGGAGGTTATCGCATTAAGCCTCTCTACTTCTTCATTAATAAAAATCGCAATTTTAAGCAGGAGGGTTAAAAATGATTTGGAAGATAGGATTTTTTGAAATAGAGAAGGAGTGGGAAAAAGACCTTTATCTTAAAAAATTTAAAGAAACATTGAAAGAAAAAATTGAGGATACAGAAATTTATTTTTACGAAGAAACTTTAAACGAAAATAATGTTAAAAAGTTTAGGGATTTAAATATAATAATAATTCATGCTGAATCAAAGATTAACTCTACAGTAGTAGAAAATTTAGTAGATACAAAACTTTTAATTACTCGTACCACTGGAACGGATCATATAGATATTTTAAGTTGTGAGAAAAAAGGTATTTTAGTAGCTAATTGCCCAGTTTATGCTTCTACTACAGTAGCAGAACATACAGTTGCTTTAATATTTGCTTTAGCAAGAAGGTTAAAAATTGCTATTGATAAGAGTAAAATATTGGATTTTTCAAAAGAAGAACTAATGGGTATAGATCTTTTTGGCAAAACTATAGGAATTATTGGAACAGGAAGAATAGGAAGTGAAATTGCAAGAATTGCTTATGGAATTGGTATGAAAATTTTAGCTACTGATGTTTCTCCTAATAGGGAACTTGTAGATAAATATAAGGTTAAATATGTAGATTTAGAAACCTTGCTAAAGGAGTCTGACATTATTATAGTTATGGTGCCATATTATTCTCAGACTCATCATCTTATAAATAAAGAAAATATTAAACTTGTTAAAGAGGATGCTATTTTTGTGAATACCGCCCGTGGTCCTATAGTTGATACTGAAGCTTTGATATGGGCTTTAAAAAATAATAAACTTCAAGGTGGAATAGCAATGGATGTTTTTGAAGGTGAAAGAGTTCTTATGGAATTTCAAAATAATTTAATTAATGGAGTCTTTACTGCTGAAGAATACGAAAGAGCTATAAAAACTTTAAGTTTATTAAATTATTCAAATGTAATTTTTACTCCTCATGTTGCTTATTATACTAAGGAGGCTATGGAAAGAGTAATAGATTGGGTAGTTGAAAATGTTTCGGGATTTTTAGTATGTCAGGTATTACCCATGCAATATAAGTTTTATTTCTGAACCTTCCATTCAGTAATTAAAAATTTGTCTATATTGAAATAATTCATTATTTCAAGTCTTAGAACTTTTTTAAGGCTTTTAAAACCTTCTCCTCCAATTAAAGTAGGAACATTTTCCCCACCTACCAAAACAGGAAGATGGATTATTCTTATTTCATCAATAAAGCCCTTTCTTGCTAATTCCCAATTTATTGAGGCTCCTCCTTCTACCATAAACTTTCTGATACCTCTTTTATAAAGCATGGGTAGAAGTAAATCAAAATCTACCAAATCTTCTCCTGCTAAAATTACTTCAGCTCCAAGAGCTTTTATTTTTTCAATCCTTTCTTGCGGAGCTCTTTTAGTAGTTACAATAATAGTAGGAGCATCTTTTGAGAATATATTTGCATTTAAAGGAACATTGGCAGTAGAGCAGGGGATTATTCTTATAGGATTTTTTCCTTCTACATATCTTACAGTAAGACTTGGATCATCAGTTCTTACTGTTTCGCAACCAACCATTATTGCATCTACTTGAGCTCTTATACTGTGAAGATATTTATAAACTTCTTTTGTCATGAGACTCATTAATTCTTTGCTTGAGGCTCCTCTGTAGAGAGTAAGTTTTCCATCAATAGTTACTTCAGAAACTATAATAATATAAGGTCTATTCATCAGAAATTTCTCCAAAATTTTTATAAAGGTAAATTAACCTATGTAAAAGAGAAAACAAAGTAAGAAGAGTTATTATTTTTATTCCGTAGCTTAAACCTATAGGTGCATTTAATTTTTCTAAAATGGTAAAAATAATAAGAAAAATGTGAGTTTCAGGTCTTCCAAAAAACCCTACATTTTCTAAAGGATCTTTTATTTTTCCTTTTATTTTTACTTCATATCCTATTTCAGCATAAACCACTGGTTTTATAAAAGAATGAAGCATAGTTGCTGTGATTGCTAAAATTGACCAAAAAGGATTAGCATAAAAGTATCCTACAATTCCAAGAACTAAACCATCTACCCATTTATCAGCAACCCAATCAAAAACTGCCCCGAATTTAGTGGGTTTACCAGAAAGTCTCGCTACTATTCCATCAGATAAATCAAAGATCCCTGAAGTTACTAAGAGAGACATAGCAATAATTAAGTTTCCGTTATAATAAGCTAAAGCTGAAGCGGTTCCCATTAAAAGAGATAAAAAGGTAATTAGATTAGCAGGAAAATGAAGTTTATATAAAAGGGTTCCTACAGGAGTATATATTTTTTCAAAGTACTCTTTTTTTCCTGTTAAATTCATAACAAAAAGTAAATTTATAAAATATACTAATTAATTCTACAAGTAAAGAAATAAAAGTCAAGAAAAAATAAAGATGAAGTCTTAGCTTAAAATGTTTAAACTTCTACTCCCCTTTCTCTTAACTCTTGTAACTTTCTTTCTCTGCAGGTTTTACATCTAAATTCTGGTTGAGGATCACTTAATTTGTCATAATTTTTTGTTTTTACCAATCTATATCCCTCGCATACTTCACCACAGTCAGCACATACAACATTTTCCTTAATTTGCCAGAGTGGATAAAATGCTGGTATTTTAAAATGGGATTTAAATATGGCTTTATCTACAAACCAGAAAACATTGGCAAGAATAAACTGATTAAGTAAAAAGGCTGGTATAGTATGAATTCTTAAGTAATCACTTAATAAAAACTGTAACAAAGCCCCAGCAATACCTGAAAGAAAGATCCAACGACCAAAAACATATACAAGCCAGGTTTTCATATTTAAAACCCCCTTTTAACATAATAAAAAAATTATATCAAGAAAAAAGAAACTGATAAGCATATACCCATTGACGAAAAGAAAAAATTGTGAAATAATTTTATTGATACTAAGTAAGTACTTACAAACAATGACAGACAGAACTAAAGAAAAAATATTAAATACAGCTTTAAAACTTTTTTCTCAAAAAGGTTACTTAGGTGCAACAACTAAAGAGATTGCTAAGGAAGCAGGAATAGCAGAAGTAACCTTATTTAGATATTTTCCTTCTAAGTCCGCTTTATTTGAGGAAGTAATTAACACTTATTCTTTTTTACCTACTCTAAGAGAAATTCTTGAAAAGGTTAAGAAAGAACCTTGTGAGAAGGCGCTTAAAATCATTGCTGAAGAGTTCATAAAGGTTTTAGAAAATAACAAGGATCTTATAAGAATAATGCATTCCGAGATGCAGAGGTATCCAGAAGAAATTAAAAAAATACATGAAAATATAATAGAAAAAACAATAACAGTACTTTCTGAATATTTTAAAAATTTACAAAAGGAAAAGATTTTACGTGAAATTAATACTGTTTTCGCAGCAAGATCATTTCTGGGAATGTTTTTTTCCTATTTTTATGGGAAAGAAATAAGGGAGTGCTTAAATCTCAAAAAAGAAAACCCAGAAGAAGTAATAAATGCCTATATTGACATATTTTTAAAAGGCATATCAAAAGTTAAGGAAATATAAATGAGGTAAGCCTTTACAAAGCTTTTGGAGGGGGAAGGCAAAAAATATTGATAATATGTTTATCCATGTTATATTAATGAACAAGTTAGACTGCAATTTTTGCCCGGGTGGCGGAATTAGGTAGACGCTGTGGACTTAAAATCCACTGGAGGTAAAACCTCCGTGCCGGTTCGAGTCCGGCCCCGGGCATTTTTTTTATGGTCAAAATTCTCTGCAACGACCTCCAGCGTAATCTGGCTTTTTATCAGGTGTAGAAGGAACACCTGACCTACC
>CAZZLG010000063.1:0-27156 GCA_964654865.1 uncultured Thermodesulfatator sp. | reverse complement strand
GAACTTAATTTTGGATACTATTATGATGGAACTTCATGGCGTTCTGAAACAGTAAGGACAACTCAATATTCAGCTCCATTTTCTACTTTATTTTATGACCAGAATGGATACGGACCAGGAACGTTGGAGAGCATTGCTGCTGATAATGAAGGAAGAATAACTGGTTATTATTCTAATGGAAGGGTAATTCCTCTTTGGATGGTTGCTCTTGCCAATTTTAACTCTCCAGAAAGACTTCAGAAAGTAGGAGGTAACCTTTTTAAAGAAACCACTCATTCAGGACCACCTGTTACAGGAAAACCAGGAACTAATGGACTTGGCACAATTGCACCCAATTCTATAGAACAATCCAATGTAGATCTTGGAGAACAGTTTGTTAAAATGATAATCTTTCAAAGAGGATTTCAGGCAGATGCAAGAATTATTACTGTTTCAGATAGCATGCTTGAAGAATTGATCAATCTTAAGAGATAATAAAATTACCAACGGAGGAGGGCTCCACCAAAGGTAAACCCTCCTCCAAAGGCTACAAGTAAAATAAGATCTCCTTTTTGAAGGGCTCCTTCTAATTCAGCTTCATATAAAGCTAAAGGAATACTTGCAGCTGAGGTATTTCCATATTTATGAATATTTACATAAACTTTTTCTTTTGGAAGATTTAATCTTTCTCTTAAGTACTCTATAATTCTTAAATTAGCTTGATGAGGAATAAAAAGTTTTATATCTTCAGCTGTTAAATTGTTTCTTTCTAATAGTTCAAGGGAAACCTTTTCCATCATTTTAACTGCTATTTTAAAAACTTCTCTGCCCTGCATTTGGATATAATATTCTTCCTTGGAAAGTCTTTTATCAAAAGGTGAGAAACAGGAGCCTCCACCTTTTAAAGTAAGTAAATGCCATTGAGAGCCATCTGTTCCGAGAAGAAAGTCAATAATTCCCCTTTTTTCAGGTTCAGGGCTTTTACCAACCACCACAGCTCCTGCACCATCTCCAAAAAGCACACATGTAGTTCTATCCTCCCAGTTTGTTTTACGAGATAAAGCTTCAGCTCCAACAACAAGAATCTTCCAATCAGGATTATTTTTTATAAACTGATCTGCTACTGCTAAACCATAGATAAAACCAGAACAAGTAGCAGAAAGATCAAATGTACCTGCATGGTTAGCTTTTATTCCATTTTGAACCAATACAGATAAAGAAGGCATTAAATAATCTGGAGTAAGAGTTGCACATATAATAAGTTTAATCTCTTCTGGAGAAACATTTGCTCTTTCTAATGCTTCTAAACTTGCCTTTATAGCATATTTACTTATATTTTCTCCATCCTCTAAAATTCTTCTTTCTTTTATTCCTGTTCGTTCTGTAATCCATTCATCTGAGGTATCTACCATTTTTTCAAGATCAAAATTAGTAAGAATTTTAGAAGGTATCCCTATTCCTATACCAAGTATGGCAGATTTTAAAGAGCCTAAAATCATGACTCTTCCTCTATCTTGAGAGTTTCAATAATAGCTTTTTCCAGCTGTTCAATCGGATTAAATTTTATGAAATTGATAGCAACTTTTATAGCATTTTCAATGGCAATTGCATCTGATCTCCCATGGGCTATTATAACATTGCCTTTTACTCCCAAAAGAGGAGCTCCTCCATGTTCTCTCCAGTCAGCTTTTTTCTTAAAATTTTTGATAGCTCCTTCAGCAAGCTTCATTCCTAAGAGATAGACAAAAGAATTTTTTACTTCACTTTTTAACATTTCTAAAATAACCTCTGCTAAGCCTTCAGAGAGTTTAAGGCATATATTTCCAATAAATCCATCACACACCACCACATCCACATCGCCACGGAAAATATCTCTACTTTCTATATTTCCTACATAGTTGAGATTGGAATTAATAAAAAACTGATGAGCTTTTTTTACCAAGATGTTTCCTTTTCCCATTTCTTCTCCTATAGAAAGTAAAGCAATTTTAGGTTTTTTTCTTTTCTCAACCTTTTCAAGAAATATACTTCCCATAAGTCCAAATTGGAATAAATCAAAAGGTTTTGAGTCTACATTTGCTCCTGCGTCAATTAAAACAAAAGGTTGCTTTAGAGAAGGGATTAAGGTAGCTATAGCAGGACGTCTAACACCTTCCAGTCTTCCAAGAATGAATATGGCACCTGCAACTATTGCTCCAGAATTCCCAGCAGAAACAAAAGCCTGTGCCTCTCCATTTTTCAACAATTCAAGCCCTTTAAAAATAGAGGCATTTTTCTTTTTCTTTAAAGCATCTTTTGGACTTTCATCCATTCCCACAACTTCGTCTGTATAATATAAAGAGACCCTTTCTTCATCCTTAAAGTCTTTTAAAACTGATTCCTTTCCTACAAGATAAAGATGAAGTTGTGGAAATTTTTGAAGAGCTAATTTAGCTCCCTTTAAAGTAGAAGAAGGAGCTAAATCACCTCCCATTACATCTAATACAATCCGATACATTTTTGACTTTAAGAAAGATCAAGACTTTCCTTTTCTATAAAGGCTTTTCCTTTGTAATATCCGCAATTAGGGCAAACTCTATGGGGCATTTTTGGAGATTTACATTTTGGGCATAAAGAAAGAGAAGAAAATATTAAATGTTTATGGGCTCTTCTTTTCCCTCTTCTTGATCTGGAAGTCTTTCTTTTTGGGACTGCCATAGGAAATAACCTCCTTTTAAAGTTTTTTATTAGAAAAAAACTCTTTTAAAACAGCAAAAGGGCTCTCCTTCCTATAAACTTTACATTTACATACATTTTCATTTAAATTTGTTCCACAAACTGGGCAAAGACCCTTGCAGTCAGGTTTACAAAGTTTTTTATAAGGCAAACTCAAAAATATTTCCTCCTTTAATAAGTCATAAAAGGAAATCCAAGAATTTTCGTAAAAACTAACTTCCATTTCTTCATCAGAAAGTTCCTTTTCCTCCTCTATATTAAGCGATGCAAGAGGCAAAATATTTATTTTAAAAACATGTTCAATAGGAAATTTATAAAAAGTTAAACATCTGTCACATTCAAGGATAACTACACCTTTTAAAAAACCCTCCAATTTTACCTCAATTCCTAATTTTTTCAATTTAAAGTATCCAGAAAAGGGTTCTTTTATATTGAGTTCATTCCCAAGATCTGAAATATTTTCAAACTCAATTTTAAGCCCCTCTGGAGGAATTTCCTCTAAAAAAATCCCCCAATTTTTAAGATCATTCATTATATTATTTCTCCTTTATAAATTTGTTAAAAGATAACTCTAAAAAAGATTTTGTCAAATGATAAAGACATTAAAAAATCAAACGAATAGGATAATAATCTCCGTGTCCAGGTAAAATTAATAGCCCTTTCCCTTTTTGTGATAAATAAGAGTCTATTTTTTGAGCAAGATTTTTTAATAATTCCATTTCTTCTCTAAATACTTTAGAATTTATGTTGGTGCTTGTCATCAATAATTTGGGAATATTTAAAAAACTCTTCTCTTCTTCACTTAAACTGGGGACATAAAGGAGATAGTCTCCATTAAAAAATAAACCCAGTTCTTCAGATAAGAAAAAAACTTGTCCAGGAATATGTCCTCCTAAACTCTCTAATATCTTAAATTCTATTTCATCTAATTTAAAATAATCTATAACAGGAAAGGTTCCGCAAAACTCTTTTGGTTTTATATCAAAAAATTTTCCATTTTTAGGAAATTTAGATTTAGTAAAATAATTTACCAAAACAGTAAAATAATGGTTTAATTGAAAAAGGGAAGTGTCAGTTCCGTAAGCTCTATTTTCATTTTCTATGATACCTTTTGAGGCAGGATGAAGGTATACTTCTGTTCCATATTCTTCTTCAAAATACCCACTTATACCTGCATGATCAGCATCTGCATGGGTTAAATAAATTTTTTTGATTTTAGAGGGATCAATTTGATTTTCTATAAGCATTTTTTTAATATCCTCGTAATAGATTCCATAAGAACCATCTATCATTACTGTTTCAGTTTCTCCTTTTAAAATATAGATATTTCCTCCTGTAGGGGGGCGAAAAGATGAAATAAGAATTTTTCCTACAGGAAGAGTAGGTAATCTTTTATAATTAAAATTGCTTCCTATTTTTGAAAGGGAAGAAACGGCAAAGGTTAAAATTTTATTAAAAATCTGACCCATTTCTAAGTTTTTTCCAGATTCTCTATTAAAATTTATTAATGTTTCTGAAAGCAATTTAGAGGTCATTATAATATCTTTTACTTTTTTAGTCTCAAATTCTCCTATTATTTTTTTAAGATTTAAGAAAAACCTTTCTAAAAGATTTAAACCTATTATTTTATTAGTTCTTTCTTCATCTGCTCCTGAATATTCAAAATTGTAATAATATCCAAGTAAATTCATTTCCTGAGAAAGAGCATTTATTTGTTCATGGTCTTTTACATAAAAGGCTATTTCACCTCTATTTTCAGAAATAACCTCATTATATATCATGTAAATTACATTAGCTTCGTACTTTTTAAGTAATTCAGCAAATCTGGCTAAAGTTCCTGGTTTGTTTTCCAGATAAACAGATATTCTGAGAATATTATTTGGATTGGTTATTTGGAGGTCTTCTTCATATCTTTCTTCTAAAAAATTTTCTCTTTTAAGGTCCTCAAAAAGAAGTTTAAAGGGACTCAGTTCTTCATTTTTTGCCTCTATTATTACTTTATTAGGATGTTCAGACCGATTGTAATAAAAGTAATTTATATTTATTTCGTATTTTCCAAAAAAATTTGCCAATTTAGCAAGAGATCCTGGTTTGTCTGGAACATAAAGAACTGCCTTACATAAAAAAGTAGAATTATCCAAGGATTGCCAAAGTTGGAACATAATATTATTTTATCCCAATATTTTAAGGTATAAACTGCCGATTAGAGGTATCCAAAAATTATCTCTTTTAGTAAAAGCTTCAACCAAAGACAAGATTATACAGCATAAATATAAAAAGGAAAAGAAAGTTTTTATGTTTAAAAAAAGGATTAAAGAAGAGGTTATAAAAAAGGCTAAGCTACCTTCTAAGGTTTTATTATTTTTAAGTTTAATTTTACCAAAATAATATCCAATCATAGAAGCGCAAGGATCTGCTAAGGTTAAAATTAAAAGAATAATCTGGAAATATTTTAAATCTAAGATAAACCAGCTAAAAAAAATTCCAGTTAAAAAATACCAGGCATCACTTATTCTTTTATGTTCCTCTTCTTTAAGAAGAGGTAACCACAAAAATTTTAGAGGAAGATACTTATAAAAAAATAAGCGTAAAAATTCAAAAAGGGATAACCCGATCCATAGAAATATTAGAACTACACCTAAGGCAATATAGGATATTTTATAGCTTAAACCATATATGATTAATCCTGAAGATATATGAAAAAGTTTTCTATAGAGATTTATTCCCATTCAATAGTAGCTGGGGGTTTTGAAGAAATATCATACACCACTCTGTTTACACCTTTTACCTCATTTATTATTCTATTTGATAATCTTTCTAAAATTTCGTAGGGAAGTTTAACCCAATCCGCAGTCATAGCATCCTGACTCTCAACACATCTTATAGCTATTGCATATTCATACGTTCTTAGATCTCCCATTACACCAACAGTTTTTATGGGAAGAAGAACGGCAAAACTTTGCCATACCCTATAATACCATCCTGATTTAAGCATTTCTTCTGTCACAATTGCATCTGCTTCTCTCAAAATATTAAGTTTTTCCTCATCAATTTCTTCAATTATTCTTACAGCTAATCCTGGACCAGGAAAGGGTTGTCTCCAAACTAGATGTTTAGGTAATCCTAAGAGTTCAGCAATATTTCTCACTTCATCTTTAAAAAGTTCTCTCAAAGGTTCTATTAGTTTTAAATTCATTTTTTCTGGAAGTGCACCTACATTATGATGAGTTTTAATTGTTACAGAAGGTCCTCTAAAAGATGTACTTTCTATTACATCAGGATAAAGGGTTCCTTGAGCAAGATGTCTAACATTTTCAAATTTTTTTGCTTCTTTTTCAAAAATTTCAATAAAGGTTTCTCCAATAATTCTTCTTTTTTTCTCTGGATCTTTAATTCCCTTTAAACGAGATAAAAATATAGAACTCGCATCTACATAATGGACTTTTAGTCCAAGGCTTCTCATTAAATCTAAAACCTCTTCAGGTTCATTTTTTCTTAAAAGACCGTTATTCACAAAAATTGGGATTAGTCTATTACCTATAGCTTTATGAACCAGTATAGCTGTAACGGTGGAATCTATACCTCCTGAAAGAGCACATATAACTTTTTCCTTTTCTTTAACAAGGTTACGAATGTATTTTATAGTTTCTTCAATAAAAGAGGGCATATTCCAATCAGCTTTACATTTACATATTTCAAAAAGGAAATTATGTAAAATTTTTGTACCTATCTCAGTATGTAAGACCTCTGGATGAAACTGAACTCCGTATAAAGCTTTATTTTTATGAGCTATTGCTGCAAAAGGAGAATTCTCAGTTTTTGCTAAGGCATAAAAACCTTCAGGCAATTTTTCAATTCTATCACTATGACTCATCCATACCTTATATTTTTTATTTTTTTTTAGCCCCTTAAAAAGTTTATTTGTTTTTAAAATTTCTATATAAGATAGTCCAAATTCTCTTTTATCACTTTTCTCAACAGTTCCTCCTAAAGTATAGGTAATTAACTGAGCACCATAACATATCCCTAAAATTGGTATTTCAAAACTAAAAATTTCTTTATCAATAAGAGGTGCGTTTTTATCATATACACTGCTTGGACCACCAGAAAAAACTATACCAGATGGAGAAAAGTTTTTAATTTCTTCTAAGCTAACGAAACAGGGTTTAATTTCACTATAAACACCCAGTTCTCTTATTCTGCGAGCAATAAGCTGGGTAGTTTGAGATCCAAAATCAAGAACTAAAATCTTACTTTTGGGATTCATTTTTTTCTCTTCTTGTTTTTCTTAAAAGGATTAATCCCCAAATTAAAGCTAATATTAAAAAGCCAATTCCTACTAATTCTATAAGAGAATATTTTATTTTTTCAATAGGAACATCTTGGACATGGGATATTTCAAAACTCAAAATAAGAAGTCTTCTTACTAAAGCAGTTATTGCTACTAAAAGGAAAGGTTCTACACATTTTATGGCACTTTTTTCTAATAAAGCAACTTGAACAGTATAAAAGATTTCTATAAAAATTAAAGCAATTAAAATTTTATCTAGAAAAAGAATAGCAGCTTGGCTAAAATTTTCATAAGAAAAAATATTTAAAAGGATTTTAAAGCCATCAAAAACAAGTATTGCAAATCCTATTAATAAACCTATAGAGATTAAATAATATCCTATTTCTTCAGCTTTTAAAAGAAAGGTCTCACCAAAGACTCGCCAAGATCCAAAATTTTTATTAATTTTCATCTAAAAACTCATTTAAAGAATTGTATTTTGTCATAGTTTTAAAAAGTCCCAAATTAAGAACATCTTCAAGGGCAAAAGAGGAAATTTCTAAAACTTTTATTACTTTTGGTTTTTCCTCATCTAAAAAAGGAGAGAGCACATAATCTATTACTGAACCATTTAAAGGCTTACCTATCCCTAATCTCATTCTTGGGAATTCCGTAGTTCCTAAGGATTCAATTATAGAAAGCATTCCCTTATGTCCTCCTGCTCCTCCCTTAGGTAAAATTTTTATTTTCCCCAGTGGTAAATCTAAGTCATCATAAATTACAAGTAAATTGGTAGACGTAATATTTTCCCTTATTATCCATTTTTTAACAGCTCTTCCCGAGAGATTCATATAAGTAAAGGGTTTTATCAAAATGGCTTTATCTTCATAAAATGCAGCTTCACTTTCCAAATCTTTATAAAACTTAAAGGTCAAATTATGTTTTTTAGCAAAATTATCTATAACTAAAAAGCCAAAATTATGTCTGGTGTTTTTATACTTTTCACCTGGATTTCCAAGACCACAAAAAAGCCACATTTAAATTATTCAGTTATTTTTTCTGTAGTTTCTTCTTTTAATTCTTCTACCTCCTCTTCCTTAGCTTCTGTCAATATAGTTGCTACTGTTTCCTCTGGGTCATCCACTACTTTAATCCCTTCAGGAACTTTAATATCTTTTACATGTAAAACATCTCCAATATCAAGATTACTTATATCTACAGGTATTTTATCAGGTATATCAGAGGGGAGGCACTCTACGGTTAGTTCATGTAATAAAATTTCTAAAATACCTCCTTTACTAATTCCCACAGGTTTACCTATAAATTCTAAAGGAATATCTATGGTTATAGTTTCTTTTTCATGAATAGCAAGAAAATCAATATGGATAATTTTATCAGTAACTGGATGAATTTGATATTCTTTTAAAATAGCTTGTATTTTTGATGGTTCTCCATCGGCTAATTGTAGGTTAAAAAGAATGGTTTCTCCTTTATGTTTTATCAATGCACTTTCTAATTCACTTGATTTTACAGCAATAGGTAAAGGCTGAAAGCGAGGTCCATATATTATAGCAGGAATTAACCCTTGTTTTCTTAATTTTTTATTAACTTCTTTACCGAGTTTTTCTCTTTTAATAGCATTTAAAGTAACCTGTTTCATTTTTTCTCACCTCCTGCAATTTTTAAATAAATAAGGAACTGATAGACTCATCGGTATGAATTCTTTTTATAGCTTCACCTAAGAGATTAGCTACCGATAAGACTTTTATTTTTTCTAAAGCTTTTGCTTCCTCTTTTAAAGGTATAGTATCACTAACAAAAAGAGCCTTTAAAGAAGATTTTCTTATTTTTTCTACAGCATTTCCAGATAAAACCGGATGAGTAGCCATTCCATAGACTTCAATTGCACCTCTTTCTATTATAGCGTCTGCTGCTTGACACATTGTTCCTGCTGTGTCTATCATATCATCTATAATAATAGCTATTTTATTCTTTACTTCACCTACAATATTCATAACTGCGCTTTCATTAGGTTTTTCTCTTCTTTTATCTACAATAGCAATTCCTGCATTTAATCTTTTAGCGTATTCTCTTGCTCTTTCAACTCCACCAGCATCTGGAGAGACAATAACAATGTTATTACTTGGAAAATTTTCTTTTATATATTTAAGAAAAACTGGCAAGGCATATAGATGATCTACAGGAATGTCAAAAAATCCTTGAATTTGACCAGCATGAAGATCCATAGTAAGAACTCTTCTTGCACCAGCAATAACTATCAAATTAGCAACTAATTTAGCTGAAATAGGAGTACGAGGAGTTGTTTTTCTGTCTTGTCTTGCGTATCCATAATAGGGAACAACAGCTGTTATTCTTCTTGCTGAAGCTCTTCGAGCAGCATCTATCATAATCAATAATTCCATCAAATTTTCATTAACAGGCGGGCATGTAGGTTGAATAATAAATACATCAGATCCTCTTACATTTTCTTTTATCTCTACAAAAAGTTCTCCGTCACTAAATCTTCTGATTATACATTCTCCCAAAGGAATATTTAAATAATGGCAAATTTTTTGAGCAAGTTCTGGATTAGCAGTTCCTGAAAAAACTTTAAACTGATTTATAGGCATAAGAAGTCCCTCCTTTTAAAAGTTACTCTAAATTTTTTACTAAAAATATTTTACAATCCTTCAAAAGAGATTTTAAAGTTTTATAAACAAAAAAAGGTGGTTCTTCACAAAATACACCAAAAATAGAAGATCCAGTTCCACTTATACTTACTGCATAAGCTCCCAATTTTTTTAAAATATCCTTATAGTTTTTTAAATTTTCATATTTTTCAAAAATCAATCTTTCAAAGTCATTAATAAGTCCTTGAGGTTGATGCCAAGGTGGGATTTCGCTGATATAATAAATCGGATTTTTTGATTTTGTCAATCCTAAATTTTCATAAGCCCATTTAGTACTAATTTGGAAATTGGGATATATTATAATATACCAGGCTGGAAAATTGGGAAAGGGCATTATTTCATCTCCAATTCCTGTCCCTATAGCAGAAAGATAGGGGCTTAAAAAAAAGGTAACATCAGCTCCTAAAATTTTAGCTAAATTATAAAAAGTTTCAGAGTCTATACCATAAAGATAAGCTAATCCTTTTAAAATAGAGGCTGCGTTACTACTTCCTCCTCCTAATCCTGCTCCAACAGGTATAGCTTTTTTAACCTTTATAGCTACTTCTTCCTTTATACTAAAAGTTTCCTTAAATAGTTTATAGGCTTTATAAACTAAATTTTCCTCCAAAGGTATAGGAAAATTACAAAAGAATTCTAAAGAGAAGCTTCTTACTCCCCTTTTTATTTCAATTTCATCAAAGAGATCAATTTTTTGAAAAATAGTATATATTTCATGATAATTGTCTTCTCTTTTTTTTAAAACTTGAAGGGTGAGATTAATTTTTGCAGGAGAAAGAAGAAAATAACTTTTCATGATTAAATTTATTCAACCAATTTTAAGAACTTAAGTTTGAGCTCATAAATAACACTTTGTAAAAGTTTTTCTTCATCTAAGGAAAGATTCCCCTTTGTTTTTTCTCTTAACATTTCTAAGGTATCTATAGTTTGTTTGGCAAGGATTAAATTAACTTGTTTTTTATTAGTTATAGGATCAGGAATTTCTCCTAAATGAACTAAAGCAGCAGTGTTTAAAGAAAGAATAAAAGTACTAAAAGTTATAAGATTAGAAAAAACCTCCTCATACTCTTTACTCATAACTTATTTCTCCTTCTTTTTTGTTACTATAAGTTCTGTTTTACAGATATATCCACCTTTTACAGGTTTTCTTTTTTCTAAGGTTTCATGAAGTTTTTTTATTTTATCTGTAGAATAAAATTCCTTAGCTTTCTCTAAAAAACGTTTTGCATCTTTAACTTTCCCGTCTATTAGATAATCTCTTGCTCTTTTTAAAATAGCTCTTTCTCTCTCTGAAACTCTTGCGCTTCTATCTTGGAATCCAAATACAGAGGGTAATTTTATTACATAATTAGAATTGCAGTTAGGGCAAGGTGGAAAGTCCTCTCCCATTTTTTGTAGAGACTCAAAAATTTCTCCACATATTTCACATTTAAACTCATAAATAGGCATGACTTTATTATAATATTTATTTTAAAGTTTACAATAAATCCTAAATTAGAGATTTTAAAATACTTTTAAATTTGTCAAAATGTTTTATACTACTACATTCAAAAAGTAAGATTTAATAACAAAGATGGTAAAATATTTAGGGAACTGGATATTATTAGTTCTGGCGTTAATTGTATTGGGTTTATTTATATACTTATTGAGGCCTCTATTTTACATTATCTGTTGGGCAGGTATTATAGCTTTTTTTATTTATCCTGTTTATAAATTTGTCAACCTAAAACTTAAAAACCATAGAAGAATTTCTGCTATTCTTGTCATATTTTGTTTTTTAATTTTTATAATAGTACCCCTCAGTTTAGTTTCCTTAAATTTTTATTCTCAAACTCTCTCATTTTTAAAAAGTTTAGAACCACTTACTAAGAAAGATTTAACGGAAATTATTGAGAGTTTAAAAGATTATCCTTACCTTTATACATTAATTTATAAAATTATAAATCAAATACAACCATACCTTCCCCAACTTCAGGAAAAATTTGTTCAATTTATTTCAAATCTATTTCAAAGTGGATTTGTTGTTTTAAAATTTGTGAAATCTATTTTTTCTTTTGGTTTCCAACTGGCATTTACTTTAATAACTTTATATTATTTTTTAATTGATGGGGAAAAAGCTATTAATGAAATAGTTGAACTTATTCCTGGAGAAAAAGAAGAAAAAGAAAAAATCTTACAAAGAGTGTCTTTTATTTTAAAAGGCGTTTTATATGGAAATATACTGACAGGTCTGATACAAGGATTTTTAGCCTTCATTATATATTTTACATTAGGAATTCCCCATTATTTACTCTGGGCTTTTCTCACTGTAATTGCATCCTTTATTCCTATTTTAGGAACAGGGTTCATCTGGGGACCTCTTTTTATTTATTTACTAATCATAGGAAGTTATATAAAAGCTTTTATCCTTCTATTTTATTCTGTTTTAATCATTGCCCAAGTTGACAATTTTTTAAAACCTATTCTTATTGGAGGAAGAACAGGAATTCATAATCTTCTCATCTTTTTTTCTGTACTTGGTGGTCTTGCCCAATTTGGGTTTTTAGGTCTTTTTCTTGGTCCAGTTATCCTTGGTTTAGTTCTTTCATTAATAGAAATTTACAAAATAAAGATCCCCCATTAAATTTCATGCCTGAACTTCCTGAAGTAGAAACAATTAAAAAGAGTTTAAAAAGTAAACTAATTGGACAAAAATTAAAAAATATTATAGTTTTCAATAAAGATTTTATTTTTAAAAATAAAATTAAAAATTTAAATACCCTTGTTAATACAAAACTTTTTTCTATTGAAAGAAAAGGAAAATACTTAATTTTTTTCTTTGAAAAAGAATTTCTCCTCTTTCATTTGGGTTTAACAGGCACTTTGCTTCTTCTTAGTGATAAAGATAAAGAAAAAATAACAGATAAAGAGAAAAGGCATCTTATATTGAATTTTCAGTTTGAAACACATGAATTAATTTATTCTGACATAAGAAAATTCGGAAAAATTAAAAAGGCAAAAATTGAGGAAATCTTCACTCTTAAAGAACTAAAAAATCTTGGTAAAGATGCTTTAGAAGTAGATTTTAAAGAATTTAAAAACATATTTTTAAAAAAAAATAGAAACATAAAAAATTTGTTAATGGATCAAAAAGTTGTATCTGGTTTAGGTAATATTTATGTAAATGAACTTCTTTTTAGAGCTCAAATAAGTCCTTTTAAAAATTCTAAAGATCTAAAAGAGGAAGAAATAAAAAGATTATTTTTTCAAATGAAAAAATTACTAAAAGAGGCTATAAGTTTTAGGGGATCTTCAATTAAAAACTACGTGGATGCACAGGGTAAAAAAGGAGGGTTTCAAAATAGATTCTTAGTTTATGGGAAGAAAAACATTGTTTGCCCAAAATGCGGAGAGAATCTAAGATATCAAAAATTATCTCAAAGAGGAACATTTTATTGTCCTAATTGTCAGTCTATATAAATTAACTTTTATAAAAAATTTTAAAATAAAAATTTAATTTTTCTTTAAAAAACCCTTGACAAAATTTGTAAAATTCGTATAAAAAATAAAAATAAGAAAAACTCAATAAAAGGAGGGTGGTATGAACAAGGCAGAATTAGTAAAAAGAATGGCAGAAATTGCAGAAGTCCCTAAAGCAGCTGCAGAAAAGCTTTTAGATGCCTTTATGAAAGCTGTTGAGGAGGCGGTGTCTAAAGGAGATAAGGTTGTGTTAGTTGGATTTGGAAGCTTTCAAGTAGTTAAAAGAGCTGCCAGAGAAGGAAGAAATCCAAGAACTGGTAAACCCCTTAAAATTCCTGCCAAGAAAGTAGTAAAGTTTAAACCTGGTAAAAAGCTTGAAGTGGCAGCTCAAAAAAGATAAAATTTTTCAATTTTAATTGGGGGATTTTTCCCCCAATTAAAGTTTTTTGTTAATTAAAAATTTTTAATATTCTATAGATTTTAAGTCTTTATCGTTTGGATTGATAATTTTAAAATTTGAAATGTTTCTTTTTTGTAAATAATGTGGGAGTTTCCAATCTTTCATTATTAAATCTTTTTGAATAAATATAACAAATTGATTAGATTTAAAAGTCTCTAAAAGTTTTTTAATTTTTTCTGCTAGGTCTTCTAATCTGAAAACTTGAGCTTCATAAAAATTTTCAAAATTAAATTTTTGTAAATTTTCTGAAGTTACAAATAATGAAGATAAAAACTCTTTATAAGGAGGGTTTAAAAGATCTATTTCAGGTAATTTTGAAAGGTCTTCTTGGGAAAGTCCCTTTAATCCATTATTTAAAATTTGTAAAAATAGCTCGTAATCAACTCCAACGGTAAATACTTTTATCTTATTCATTTTTGCCCATTCTATTATCTCTAAAATTGCTTCCATATTGAGATAATCTACATTTCTTATGTTTTCTTTTAGTTGAGATTCTGAAAGTTTATTTTCAAAATAATCCTCTAAAAACCTTTGAAAGAAAATTGGTAAATCTAAGGCTAAAATGATGTTTGTATTGAAATTGTAAAGACTTTGCAAAAAACTTTTCAAATAATCTTTACAAAAAGGCAAATCTTTTTCCATTCCTGCTAAAATTATTTGAGAATTGATGAATTTTAAAACCTCTCCTCTAAATGAAAAATTACTCTTTATGTAAGGTTTTTCAGAAGGTGGGGGTATAAATGTTGATATACCTTCTAAGGTTTTGTCTTCTCTTTTTAAAATAACTTTTCCAGATTGTATAAATATTTCGGAATAGGGATTTAGATAAACTAAATTTTTTAATGCCCAATCTAAGTCACTCTGAGAAGAAACATGTAGATATCCTATTACATATTTAGAATTATAAGGATTGGGAATAACCTTTAAATAAAAACCCTCAGAAGGTGGATTAAACTGCCAAGTAAGGGGAGAAATATCTAAATAAATCAAATTTTCAGAAATTTTAGAGATCTCTGAAAAATCAATAAAGGAAAAGGATACTTTATAACCTAAGTTTCTAAAATAATCAATAAACTTTTTATAAGTAGGAAGGTTATCCCTTTTGAGAATGATTGTACCTTGGGAATAAAAAAGCTTAGCTATACAATTAGGTATCTCTTCAAAATCTAAATCTCTCCAAAGTTTATATTCGGGATCTATAAATATTACCTCTGGTTTCCCATTCACAGAAATTTGAAAATCTTGGATTTCATTTTCTAAATTTAAAACTACAGATTTACTTTCCTTTTCGGTTTTTATCTTAAGAGAAATAGGTATAGATTTAACAAAATTTTTAAAGTTTAAATTTGTATAAAGGGTTAAATCTACCAAATAAAGATCCTTTTCTTGTGTAATAGATTTAACTTCTACCCTTAAATTTAGTTTTTGAAATTCCTCATAGGGAATTATAAAATTTTTAAATTCTGGATAACTTTGTTGAATTAAATTTAAAAAATCATCTAAACTTATAAAGTTAAAAATATTGTCTTCATGAAATTTTTTGAAAAGTTTTATAAAATTTTTCTCTCCAATTCTTTCAGCTAAAAATAAAAAATAAAAAAAAGCCTTAGATTCTTTTTTTGGAAATGAAGCCTGTAACTTTCTAAAATCTTTTTTATTTTCAGCAAGTTGGTAATCTACTAAATAGGTAATTAAACCATCTTTTATTTCTTCTTCTAAAAGTATTTCATTTTCAAATTTTTTCTTAGCAAAACAATATACAAATTGTTTTGTATCTTTTAAAGATGAATAATTAATAAATAAAACATTTGAAAAACTCTTTACCTTGTGAAAATCTTCAGGGATTAAAATAAGGTGAAATATTTTAAAAGGATGTGAGAAAATTCCTATATTTTCTAAAGGAGAGGCAAAAGTTTTAAAATTATCAAAAAATTTTTTAAGATCTTTTTCAGATAAAGTATAAAGCTGTGGAGAATAATGAAAATAAAAAGAAAAGTTTTTATAGGAAAATTTTATTTTTTCTAATTTAAAGTTAATTATAATTATGCAAGGATTTAAAAGAGGTTTTTGAGTTTTAAAGGTATAAAGCAAAAAGTTTTTATCTCTTTCTATTTCTGATTCTTCTGAAGGAATTAAAATTTCCATATTTTCAAAATTATCAGGAATTTTGAGGTTAATTTGATAAGTAAAGGGTTTATTAGGATAAGGAAAAGGAGGGTGAACAATTGTTATGGGTAAAAGATGGGGATTTAGCTTTTTTTCAAAAGATATATATAAAGAACTTCTTTCTTTAGTAAAAACCTTTAAAAATTCTTCCTGTTCAAAAAAAAGAACCTCAGAAGAGGTTTGAATTTCATTTATAGTAAGATCAGAAGTTATAAATTTATATTCTCCATTTAAATTGTCTATAAAAAGTGAGCCTTTAAGAAGATTTAATTCAGGATAAAGTTCTAACTCTATTTTAAGAAGAGGAGGAGTTCCTAAGGAAAGATTTGGTAAAAAAAGAGCCAGAAAAAATAAAATGTAAGTAAAAAGCCTCATAGAAGATAAAATTTTTTGAAAAATAAATTTTTTGAAATATAATAACAAAGTTACTATACTAAGAAAATCTAATTTTGTAAAGAAATATGAAAAAAGTTAAAGTTCTCGTTTTTTGGGGGTATGGAATAAACTGTGAGGCGGAAACTGCTTATGCTTTTAAAGTATCTGGAGCAGAACCTGAGATAGTTCATTTATCTGAAATTTTTTTTGGAGAAAAAAGAATTCTTGACTATCATATCTTATGTTTTCCTGGTGGTTTTTTAGATGGAGATCATCTGGGTAGTGCTCAAGCTTGTGCGCATCGTTTTAGGTTTCTTAAAATAAAAGGAAAGATACCTCTTTGGGAAAATTTGCTAAAGTTTTTAGATCAAGGTGGACTTATATTAGGAATATGTAATGGATTTCAACTTTTAGTAAAAATGGGCTTACTTCCTGGTGGGAAATATTTAGGACAGAGAAAAGCGACCCTTACTTATAATATTTCTGGTAAATTTGAAGACAGATGGGTCTATTTAAAAGTGAATTCTAACACTCCCTGTGTGTTTTTAAAAGGGCTTGAAGAACTTTATCTTCCTGTGAGACACGGAGAGGGTAATTTTGTAGCTGAAAATAAAGAAGTTTTGGGAGAACTTAAAAAATATAACCAAATTGCCCTTCAATATATAGATCCTGAAACCAAAGAACCTACTTTAAAATATCCCTTTAACCCTAATGGTTCTCAAGAAGCAATAGCAGGTATATGTGATGTTTCAGGAAGAATATTTGGACTCATGCCTCATCCAGAGGCTTTTAATCATTGGACTAATCATCCCCATTGGACCAGAGAAAAAAATAGATTAGCACAAGGACTTTATATTTTTAAAAATGCTGTAGAATGGGCAAAAACTAATATTCTTTGATGAATTCTAAAAAAATAGCTCAATTTTTAAAAGGATTTTTAAAATTATGGAAACAAAAAGGTGCTTTAATAGTATTTTTATTAATTACTATTTATTTAACCTTTTTCTGGCTATCTCCTTATATTTTAAAATATTTTCAAACCAACTATAATCAAAAATTTATTTTTTATAGTGTTTCAGAACCATTAGTGTCACTTTTAAAATTTTCTTTAGTTTTGACCTTTATACTTTTATTTCCTTTCCTTTGGTATTTACTAATTTCTTTTTTCAATTTTCTTTATTTCTTTAAAAGAATTCATTTTTGGTTGTTTTATATATTAGGAATTTTTTTGTTTTATTTGGGAATAATTTTTTGCTATGAAGTTACTCTTCCTTTTGGGATAAAATTTCTTATTTCCTTTAAAACAGAAAAGATTGAACCTGCTATTTCTCTTAGTCACTTTGTTAATTTTTTTAGTTTTTTTATTATTGCTTTTGGATTAATTTTTGAATTACCCTTATTTATTTGTTTTTTATCTATGGGAAAAATTATTAATCCTTCAAAACTTGGTAGATTTAGAAAAGAGATTTTTTTTACGATAGTGATAATTGCAGCTTTAGTTACACCTACTCCAGACGCCTTTAATATGTCTCTTCTTGCGATCCCCTTATATATATTATTTGAACTTGGTTTATTTTTAAGTAAGCTTATTCAAAAATCAGAGACTACTTTAGATGTTTCTAATACTCCTTTGGAGGGTACCCAGAAAGAGCCTCAGAAAGATTAGCAGCTTTATCTGGAGGCATAGCACTTAAAATACTTGCTATTTGTTGGCTTTTCAATTGACTTAATATTTTTACAGCCATATCCTTATCCATATTTATTAAAACTTCAGCAGCCTTTCCTGCTCTCATTTCAGATATGGCTCTTGCTAAAAGTTTAGTTCTTTCATCTTGTATAGCCTCAATTTTACTTAGTTTTTTATCTATGGTAGCTTCTAAATCTTTTAAAGCTGCCATTTGTTCACGAATCCTTTTTTCCATTAATTCTAATTCCTTTTCTCTTAATTCTATTTCTTTAGCTTTCTCAGAAAGTTTCGCTCTTTCTAAATCGAGGACTTCAAAAAATTCAGGAGGGCATGCAAGATTAGATCCCTCTCTTGCAGAAACTCTATTTACTTCTGAGAAAATTAATACAGTTACTAACATAAATTTAGTTACTCCTAAAAACATCAAAAACCAAAAAAGATTTTTAATTCTCAATTTAAAATTTATTTTAAATTTAAAAAGCTTATACATAGTCTCTTCCTCTTCTTAGAAGAACTAAATCATCCATCTCTTTATAAAACTTTTTAATGTTTTCCAAATCCCATATATGTTTGACCTTATTTTTTAAAATTTCCATTAATTTTCGCTCTTTATAAGCTTTTTCTAAAAGCTTAAGAAGAGTTTTTAATTCTTCATTTTGCATATCAATTTTTTTATTTAATATATTTTCAAATTCTTTGTTTTTTTCTATCTGAAATAACCTATATTTGAATTCTTCAGCACTAAAAATGCATTTTTTTTCTAAGGAATTGTAATAATTCTTTCTAAGAGCAATAATTGTCTCTTTTTCTTGTAGTAATTTTTCAAGGTTTATTCTACAGTTTATAACTCTTATTTTAGCCTGTTCTTCTTGAAGGCTTTTGTACCAAGTCAAAAGTTTTAAAATCTCTAATTTTTTTCTCATAATTTTTTATTAAAAATTTCTCTTAATAAGTTAACTGAATCCTCTAAAGAATATTTTTCTTCCACAGGTTGTTTTAGAAAATTTTTTAGCTCTCCTATTAAAGAAAGAGCTTTATCTATTTCAGGATTAGAACCTTTAACATAAGCTCCTATATTTATAAGATCTTCAGCTTTTTTATAAGTAGCTAAAATAGCAATAGTTTGATATGCTAAATCTAAATGTTCACTTGGCACAATATCTCTCATTACTCTACTTATACTTGCAAGAACATCAATAGGAGGATAATGTCCCTCATGAGCCAGATCTCTTGAAAGTGCAATATGTCCATCCACTATACTTCTTACTGAATCAGCTATAGGGTCATTGAGATCATCCCCTTCTACCAAAACATTATATATTCCGGTAATATCACCTGCCCCAATTTTTGGACCAGCCCTTTCTAAAAGTTTAGGAAGCATTGCAAATACAGAGGGAGTATATCCACGAGCTGTAGGAGGTTCTCCAGAGGCAAGACCTATTTCTCTTCCTGCCATACAAAACCTGGTTAAAGAATCCATAAGAAGAAGCACTTTGTATCCTTTGTCTCTAAAATATTCAGCAAGCGAAGTAGCATAATAGGCAGCTCTTATTCTTATAGAGGGAGCTTCATCAGAGGTTGCTACTACAACAACTGATTTTTTTAATCCGTCTTCTTTTAGATCTCTTTCTATGAATTCTCTTACTTCTCTTCCTCTTTCTCCTATTAAGGCAATAACATTTACATCTGCATTAGTATATCTTGCTATCATTCCAAGAAGAGTACTTTTACCTACTCCAGAACCTGCCATTATGGCTACTCTTTGTCCTCTTCCTATGGTTAGAAGTGCATTAATAGCTTTTATTCCCACATCTAAAATTTCTTTTATCGGAGCTCTTTCTAAAGGCTTTAGAGGTTCTCCGTAAAGGGGATAAAAGTCTGAAATCTTAGGTTTTCTCTTGTTATCTAAGGGTTCTCCTAAAGCATTTACTATTCTTCCAAGAAAATCCTCTCCCACAGGTGCATAAGAAGAACCTATAGGGAAGACTTTTGCTCCTACTTCAATTCCTTTTATATCACCTAAGGCTGTTAGCAAAAGTTTGTTATCTTTAAATCCTATAACCTCTGCAATTAAACTTGTATATTGTCCTTCAATTTTGCAAAGATCTCCTACCTTTAAAAAGGGTCCGCTACTTTCGATGGTTAAGCCAATAAGTTTAGTAACGTATCCATAAATTTCAAAAGGAATCATTTGTGAAATTTCTTTTTTATATCCTTCTAAGCTTTTAACTTTCATCTTTTAAAAGACTATCTAAAAATTTTTCCCATCTTTTTTCAAAGGTTGCATCAATGACCCCTAAGGATGTTTCAATAAATACCCCACCTTTAGAAATAGATTCATCAGGAATTAATTTAATTTTTTGATAAGGAGGGACATACTTTGACAGATTTTCTTCTAAAAATTTATATTCTTCGGGATTTACCTTAATATTTAATTCTGTTCCCTCAGCAATATAATTTAAAGCTTCTTTTATTATTCTTAGTGGGATTTCAGGGTCTGTCTTGATTTCTTTTAAGGTTAATTTATTGGCTATATCTAAAGCTAAGTTTAAGATTTCTTTATCCATATTTATAATCAATTCTCGAGTCTCCTTTTCTATATTTTTTAAAAAGGTTTCTACTGTTTTAATTTTTTCGTAAAATTCTGTTTCTAATTTTATTGCCAAGTTTTTATATTTTTCTTCTGCTTCCTTTTTTCCTTTTTCAAACCCTTCTTTATGTCCCTTTTTATATCCCTCAAGATAACCTTTGTTAAAGCCCTCTTTATAACCCTTTTCAGATCCCTCTTCTTTAATTTTATTTTTTGCTTTAGAACTGACCTTTAAGTTTACCTCGAAGATAGATTGGAAAGTTTCATTTTCTGCAGGTGATAAATCAGGTTTAATAACAGAAATGTCATTCTTTTTTTTAGTTTTTAAAATTTTAGACAAATTCTTCTTCTCCTCTTGTAAGAACTATTTTTCCTTCCTGTTCTAATTTTTTAGCAGTTCTTATAATATTTTGCTGAGCCTTTTCAACTTCTGTAATTCTAACTGGAGGCATTAAGTCTAATTCCTCTTTAAGTAAGTCAGCAGCGCGCTTACTCATATTTCTAAAGAATTTCTCCTTCACTTCAGGTGAAGCACCTTTTAGAGCTAATTTTAAATCATCGGTTGAGATTTCTCTAAGAAGAGTTTGTATTGCAAAATCATCAACCTTAAGAAAGTCTTCAAAAGTAAAGAGGTGTTTTCTTATTTCTTCAGCTAAAGCAGGGTTTTCGTCCTCAATTTCAGTTAAAAGTTCATCTTCCAAAGTTCTTCCTGCATGTGCTAAAACTTCTGCAGCCTTTTCAGGCCCTCCAATTTTTTTCCCTAATGCTCCTCCTACACTTTGCAATTCAGCTTCTAAAGAGTCACTTATTTCCTTTACAATTTCAGGATCCACTTTATCTAACAGAGCAATTCTCAACAGAACTTCTCCTCTTATTCTTTCTGGAAGAAGTTGTAAAACCTGTCCAGACAAATAGGGATCAAGATGAACTAAAATAATAGCTATAGTTTGGGGGTGTTCGTTAGCAAGGAAACTTGCAATAGTTTTAGGATCAAGCTTTCTCAGTTTTTTAAAAATTTCAGGTCCAATTTCTTTTTTAATTTCTTCATAAAGCTCTTTACCTTTTTCTCCGTAAGCTCTTAATAAACTTTGTCTCAAAAATTCTTCTGGAGAAACATTAATATTTCCTAAAATCTCTTTTACTTCTATGTTAGCTTCTTCTAAAATTTTTTTAACTGCTTCAGCAGGTATATATTCAATCTTAGCCATTTCAATTCCTATTCTTTTAATATCTTCTTCATCTAAGTATTTATATACCTCAGAAGTAAATTCTTCACCCATTAACATAAGGAAAATAGCTGCTTTTTGTGGTCCGGTTAATTTGTTGGGGTCTATTTTAGCCATTTTTAATATCCAGCCTCAGATAGAGCTTTTTTCCTTTCTTCTAATGTTTCTTCTAAAAGCCATTTTTTTACAAGCATGGCAGCTCTTTCTGGCTGACTTTTAATAATTCCCAAGGCAATTTCTTGAGGTAGAGGACCTAATTCTTCTTCCTCAGGAGGAATGGGTATACCAGGACGAGTAGGTGGTGCTTCTACAGGAACAGGCTTTGGTGTAAGAGCTTTAATAAGAGGTCTTATAATAAAAAGAAAGATAAGAATTAAGGCACCAATTAATAAAAAGGGTTTATAAAATTGGGATACATAATCCATTATACCAGGTTTTGGCATGGGAATTTTTACAAATTCTTCAGCTTGTATTTTTACCTCATCTCCTCTATCAGGATTGTATCCTATAGCACCTTTTACCAATTCTTCAATCCAGGTAAGTTTTGCAGTAGCATTTTCTCCTAAAGCATTTTTGTCTACCAAAACTGCTACACTTATTTTTTTAATACTTCCAGGAGAAATTTCAAGATTTCTGAGTTTCTTACTAACTTCATAATTTTTGAGACTTCTTTTTTTAGAATATGTTTCTCCTTGAATTTGAGGAGAAGTAGCTTCCATTTTCTGAAGAAGAGTTCCTTTTACACCAGCCTCTCCACCCTCATCAGGGAGTTTACTTATTTTTTGTTCTTCTTCTGTTTCTTCAGAAACAATAGCTATCCCTTCAGGATCATAGATTTCTTCTGTAATACTTTCTTTATCAAAGGAAAGATCTACCCACACTTGAGCTATGGCTTTTCCATAGCCTAAAGCTCCTGAGAGTATTTCTTCTATTTTGTCTCTTAATTGCTTTTCCACTTTTTCTTTATAGGCAAATTTAGTAACTGGTACCTCTTCTTCTTCTGAAGGAGTATAAAGGCTTTTTCCAGTGTTAGCATCTACAACAGTTATATTTTTTGGGTCAAGTTTGGGGACAGCTCCACTTACTAAATTAACAATTCCCTTTATTTGGGAAGGGGTTAATTGATACCCTGGGGTTAATTCTATTAATACTGAAGCCTTAGGAGGTTTTTCTTCCTCTATAAACACGGTTTCTTTAGGCAAAGCGAGATGAACCCTTGCAGATTTTATTCCTTTTATTCCTGTGATGGTTCTTGCAAGTTCTCCTTCAAGAGCTCTTTGATAGGTTACTTTTTCTTGAAACTCTGTAAGACCCATTTTTTCCTTATCAAAAAGTTCAAATCCAGGACCGCCTCCGCCAATCAATCCTTTACTTGCTATTTCCATTCTCACTTCAGGAACCTTATCCTTAGGTACATAAATACTTCCGTCCAATTCCACTTTATAAGGAACTTTTTGTTCCTTAAGATACTGCACAATCTGCCCAGTTGTGTGTTCATCAAGACCTCTATAAAGAAGTCCCCAATTAGCTTGAGTATATAACCAAATACTTAATATTAAGAATAAAGTAATCCCTATAGATCCACCTATAAAAAGTATCCTTTGCCTCTTGTCCAGTCTCTTCCAAAAATCTCTCAGTTGATCAGGAATTCTTCTTAAATCCATATAATTCTCCTATAAAAATTACTTTTAAAATTTTAAATTTGCATTCTCATAATTTCTTGATAAGCTTCTAAAACTTTATTTCTTATTCTCAAAAGAAGTTTAAAATTTAAATCAGCCTTAGAAATAGCAAGTGCAACTTCTGAAAAATCTACATCTTCACCTTTAGCTAAAGCTTCTAACATTTTTTGAGCTTCCTTTTGAGAATTGTCTATCTCTTTTATTTTTTTAAGAAAAAAATTTTTAAAGTCTAATTTATTTTCCAGAGTTTTATTTTGAGGGTGTTGTAAATTTTTGATTTGAATATTGGGATTAAAATTAATTTTCATTTTAAACCCCCATTTTTATTTTAATAAATCTAAGGTTCTTAGAGTCATACTTTTAGTAGTAGAAAGGACGGTTAAATTTGCTTCATAGGCTCTTCCTGCAGATAAAAGCTCAACCATTTCGGTAATTACATCCACATTGGGATACTTTACAATTCCCCTTTCATCAGCATCTGGATGCCCAGGATCATAAACTTCTTTAAAAGGAGAGGGATCATCAACTATTTTTTCTACTTTTACAGCTTTTAGTTCAGGATCTTTTTCTGAAACAGGGACAGCTCTCAGAACTACAACCTTAGCTTTATATGGTCCTCCTTCTAAAGTTCTCGTTACTTGAGAATTTGCGATATTGGTTGCAGCAATATTTAATCTTACTCTCTGAGCTAAAAGTCCACTACCTACTATCTGTGATATTTTAAGTAGATTCATTTTTATCTACCTCCCTCAGTAATTGCTTCTTTTAATCTTTCTAATTCTTTTGAAAGAGCTTGCAGTGTGGCTTCGTATAACATTTGATTTTCTGTAAGTTGAACCAATTCTTCTTCCAGATTAACATTATTTGGAGTTCCTAAGGTTTCTTCTTCATAGGCTTTAATAAATTCATTTATACTTTTTAAAGATCCCTTAAAATGCTTAGGATGAGTAGTTTTGAGACGAGTTTTTTCAGAAAGATAACTCTGAATAATTTTTTCAAAAGGAATGTCTTTTCTTCTATATCCAGGGGTATCAATGTTGGCTATATTTGATGCAAGAAGAGAATGTTTATAAGATCTAATTTTCAAAGCGGTTTTTACGAGATTAAAGGTTTTTTCAAAAACTCCTAACATATTCTATCTCCCTACAATAAACCTTCCTTTTCGTATTGTTTAAGCTTGTTTCTCAAAGTTCTAACAGTAATTCCTAAAAGCTCAGCAGCTTTTGTTCTATTTCCTTTACACATTTCTAAAGCCTTTACAATAGCTTCCCTCTCAAGCTCTGAAAGAGGTTTTATTTCTATAAAATTTTTTGCAAAATCTGTGCCTGTATATGAAAAAGGTAAACTTTGGGAAAAAGGATCTATAAGATTTTCCAGGTCTATTAGGGTTTCTTCGCAGGTGAGAACAGCACGTTCAATCATATTTTTTAATTCCCTTACATTTCCAGGAAAGGGATAGTTTTTTAAAAAAGAAATAGCCCTCTCTGTAAATCCTTTTATATTTTTACGATAAAAAGTGGAAAAATTTTCCAGGAAATAAAAAGCTAAAAGTTCTATATCTTCTTTTCTCTCTCTTAATGACGGAATTTTGACAGTAATAACATTTATTCTATAAAAGAGATCATTTCTAAAACGTCCTTCAGCAATTTCCTTTTCAATATCTTTGTTAGTAGTTGAGATGAGTCTTATATCTACTTTTATAGGTTGATAACCACCTAAACGGTCCACTTCCTCTTCTTGAAGGACTCTTAAAAGTTTGCTTTGGAGATGGGGATGCATTTCTGTGATTTCGTCTAATAAAAGAGTTCCTTTATCGGCTAATTCTATTTTCCCTTTTTTTCTAAAGTTAGCTCCAGAAAAGGCACCTTTTTCATAGCCAAAAAGTTCAGATTCTAAGAGAGATTCTGGTAAGGCTGCACAATTTATAGCAATAAAAGGACCAAATCTTCTGGGACTCTTTTGGTGAATGTATTTGGAAAGAAGTTCCTTTCCTGTGCCAGTTTCTCCTATTAAAAGAATAGGAGCTTTGCTTTGAGCAACTTCTTCTAATTTTTTAAGAATTTTAAGCATGTATGGGTTTTTAGTAATGAAAGCGGAATCTTGCCAGAAAATCTTTTTTTCTTCTAAGGCATAAAGAATAGTTTTTTCCATAATTTCAAAAGGAGTTGAAAGTAGCTTAAAATCATAAGCTCCTCTCTTAATGAATTCAATAGCATCTTCTAAATCCGCTTTTTCAGCTAAAAAAACAATGGATTTTAATCCTAACTTAAAAAAACTGTCAACTAATGAAGGATTCTTGGTTTCTTCATAAGAAAGTTCATAAACCATTATATCTATAGATGAAGGAACTTTTTGAAAATCAAATTCAGACTTTTTAAAAAATAAGACCTCAAGTCCCCTTTCTAAGAGAGAATCTCTAAGGAGTTTTGCTTCTAAACTATCTCCAATTAAACATATTTTTCCCTTCATATAATTATTAAAATACCGTTTGATGAGTTCTTTCTATAAGAATTTTCATTCTTTCATAACTTTTAGCAAGTTCACTTTCTAAAAAGTTTCCTTTTGTTAGCTCTTTCCATATTTCTGTGGAAGCCTTAATATTTCCTTGCCTTTCTAAGTAATAAGCTTCTAACCATTTTATTTTAAAATTATCAGGAAATTTTTCTTTAGCATATTTTAAAGTATTTTCAAAGACACCTTTATCAGTATAAAAGGTTTCTAAAAGTAAGAGAACATAATCATCCGCTTTTGCTTTAAAAAAGGGATTATTCGTGTAGGCTAAAGCTTTACTATACTGTCTTAAATAAAGAGCTCTATCACGAAAATATTTAAGAAGTTTTTCTTTATATTTTTCTGATAAAGTTGAATTTAAAACTAAGTTTAAATAATAATCACCACTACCTAAGTTTTTTTGTCCTTCATAAAAAGCCTTTAAATAAAAATAATAGGGATCTTTTTCCAAGCCTTTATATTTACTTTTATCTAAAAAATTAAAAATATCATTAAATAAATCTAAGTTTTTATCTTCCAAAGCTAATAATCCCACTTTAAGCAAAACCTTAGGAATAAGCTCCTCTCTACTACTTAATTCGTAAGCTCTAATAAAACAATAAGAAGCCTTAGTGTAAAAGTTATAGTTTAAGTAAATATCTCCCAGTGTATAATAAGCTTCTCCACATTTAGTTTTTTCAAAAAGTTCTTTGTCTTCCCCTTCCAGTTTTACTACTAAAGAAAGATTTTTCTTTTCGAAGGTTTCTTCAAAAAGAGAACTTATACTTTTACAATAATAGGTTTCAACTTTATCAATTAACTGACTTTTTTCGTAGATTTTAAAAAATTCTATAGCATTCTTTCTTGCTGAAAAATAATTTTTATCTTCAAAGGAAACTTTAATACTCATAAAGCTTGCTTCTTCAGCTATTTTTTCTTCAAGATATTTACTTCTAATTAAAGTAGCAAAAGAAATTAAATCTTCTTTAGTTTTTTTAGGAAGAAGCTCTTTAATTAAAACCTTTTCATAAGCTATTTGATAAAGTCTAAATTTAGAAAAAAGAGCTTCTTTAGTTCCATCCCAATTGGTAATAATCAATTCATAAAATGTTTTTGCCTTTTCTTCGTCTTTTTTAAAATATGTTTCAGCTAATTGATATATTAATTCTGGAGCCTCCTTATAAGTTCCATATATATTTATAAAAGTAAAAAAATCATCTTCGGCCCTTTTAAGTTCTCCCTTTTTAATAAAATAAAGACCTCTAAGTTTGTAAATTTCTCCTAAATTTTTTTTAATCAAATCTTTATCTAATCCTTTAATTTCTTCTGCAGAAACTTCTTTAATAAAATAAAGTAAAATCTTAGCT
>CAZZLG010000062.1:0-1603 GCA_964654865.1 uncultured Thermodesulfatator sp. | reverse complement strand
AAGGTTAGTAGAAAAAATGGAGGAGGAGGGAATTGTTGGTCCGAGTGATGGGATTCGTCCTCGTCCTGTTATTGGTCCTCGTAGGCAATTTTAGTTCTCTAAAAGCACAAAGTGTGGATGAGGTCTTAGAAAAAATTCAGTTTTTTTATGAAAATATAAAAAGTATAAAAGCAAATTTTATACAAGAAACTATTCTCTTAGATGGAAGTAAAGAAATAAGAACTGGTAAAGTATTAATTAAAAAGCCGGGAAAATTTCGTTGGGAATATGAGAAACCTGAAAGATTTTTAATTATCTCAGATGGAGTTAAAATTTTTATTTATTATCCTGAAGAAAAGGAAGTTCTAATTTATTCCTCTGGAAAAATGATATCCTCTCAGCTTGCACTTGGATTTATGAATGGAAGAGGAAGCATTAAAAAAGATTTAAAGCTTGAAAGCTTTGAAATTTTAGGTAAAAACATGTGGAGAATCTCATTTCTTCCACTTACAAAAGACCCCCATATAGAAAAGATAATCCTAACTGTAAATCTTGATACAGGAGAAGTAAAAGAATTTTATTTTATAAATACTATTGGGGAAAAAATAAAAATAGTATTTAAAAATTTAGAATATAATCTTAACCTGGAAAATAAATTATTTACCTTTATTCCTCCTCGGGATTCAAAAATAGTTAATGTTTATCAAGAAAATTAATTTATTTTTTAAGTTTAAATTTTATATAAAAAGCTATTAAAATGATACAAAAAATTATAAATCCATAAGAGCCTTTAGTTAAATACTCTTTTAATAGTGTTTCATTTTTGCCAAAAAAATAACCACAAAAGGCTAAAAAGGAACACCAAATTCCTGCTCCAAAGGTGGTAAAAAGGGAAAAAAGATATAAATTCATTTTTGCAAGACCTGCAGGAATAGAAATTACATGTCTAAAACCAGGTAAAAGCCTTCCTACAAAAGTGCTTATGTGTCCGTGATTATCCCAAAAATTTTCCACCTTATAAAAAGCTCTTTCTGTAATTAAGAAAAACTTTCCATATTTTTTTATAAAATAAATAACTACAGGGCGACCTATTTTTAAAGCGAGAAAATAGTTAAACAAAGAGCCTGCTAAACTACCTAAGGTCCCAGATAAAATAACTCCTGAAAGGGATAAGTTACCTTTGTAAGCCAAATAAGCTGCAGGAGGAATTATTATCTCACTGGGAATGGGGACCAATGTTGACTCCAAAGCCATTAAAAAAAACACCCCTAAGTAGCCACTTTTTTCAAAAAAGAAAAGTATTTGATTAATTAAAGAGAAAACCATTTCCATTTTATGCTCTCAAAATTTATATTACTGTGTTATTTAAGTTTTGAAATTATAACTATGATCTTTATTTTTAAAAGCCTTTAACTCTGTAAAAAAGAAAGCCAATATTTTTATATAAATTTTTTAATGAAAATGTAATACCTATTGCCTCATATAAGAACCTAATTGAATTTATATACATTGCCTCATTTAAATTTCTAAACCAAATTTTTTTTTCTTTCCCAATTTTTTTCCTCCCTCTTTTATTCCTTTCTTCTTTACAATCTCAAATAATTTATCTGCTAATTTAACTATT
>CAZZLG010000061.1:0-1936 GCA_964654865.1 uncultured Thermodesulfatator sp. | reverse complement strand
AAATATGGAAAAACTTTTAGAAATAAAAGACCTTTGGGTAGAAGTAGAAGGTAAAGAGGTTCTTAAAGGAATTAATTTAACACTCCCTATAGGACAAACTCATATAATATTTGGGAGAAATGGTTCAGGTAAAACTTCACTTCTTATGACCATTATGGGTTTTCCTACATATAAAATTAAACACGGAAAAATTTACTTTAAAAGCGAAGACATAACAGACCTTCCTCCTTATGAAAGAGCAAAGAGAGGTATAGGGATAATGTTTCAAAGACCACCTACCTTAAAAGGAGTAAAACTAAGGGATATTTTAAAACTTTGTGCTAAAGAAAATAAGGTAAAGATTGAAGAGTTAGCACAAACTTTCCAATTTGAAAATTTTCTTGACAGAGAAGTAAATAAAGGTTTTTCTGGAGGGGAACTTAAAAAAAGCGAACTTCTTCAGCTTCTAATCCAAGATCCTGAGCTTGTCTTACTTGATGAACCAGAATCAGGAGTTGATGTAGAAAATATACAATTAATTGGGAACATGATCAAAAGACTTTTACAAAAAGACATCCCTCATAAACCGAGAAATAAAAGTGGTTTAATAATTACTCATACAGGGTTTATTCTTCAATATGTGGCTGCTGATCTCGGATATGTAATTATGGATGGAGAAATTTATTGTCAAGGAAATCCCGTAGAAATATTTGAGGGTATCCAAAAATATGGATATGAAGAATGTAAAAAATGCTTAAAAAGAATTAAATTTTAAGTTGAATTTTTTGGAGGATTTTATGGAAGAAAAGACAGTAGAGTTAAAAGAATTTAAGTCAGCCAAAGATGCTCCAAAACCAAAAGACCTTGCTGAACTTGATAAAGAAGAAAAAGAGCGTCTTAAACTTCTTGGTTTAGATGAAGAACTAAAAAGAGAAGGAGAGTATGTTCAAATAGATGCAGCACCTCTTCTTTGTCGAAAAAAAGTAGAAGGATTAGAGATTTTACCTATCACTTCCGCTTTAAAAAATTACCAATGGATTGGAGATTATTACTGGAAAGCTGTTTCTCCTGAAAAAGATCAGTTTACAAAAGCAGTAGCTGAAGATTTAGATAATGGCTATTTTATAAGAATTTTACCTAATTATAAGTTAGTATATCCTGTTCAAACCTGCCTTTATATAAGAACCGAAAATATAGCTCAGAAAGTTCATAATATCGTAATTGTAGAAGAAGGGGCAGAACTTAATTTAATTACCTCTTGTTCAGTTCATCCTCACATAGGCTCAGCACTTCATATAGGTATATCTGAATTTTATGTTAAAAAAGGAGGTAAACTAACCTTTACTATGCTTCATATGTGGGGAGAAAAAACAAGTGTAAGACCAAGAACGGGTATTATAGTAGAAGAGGGAGGAACCTACGTTTCTACTTATGTTAGTCTTTTCCCTGTAAAAAATATTCAGACAGCTCCTGTTTGTCGTTTAATAGGAAAAGATGCAAAAGCTTCTTTTATTTCCATAATTGTAAACCATCCTGGTTCTTATGTAGATATAGGTGGAGAAGTTCATTTAGAAGCAGAAAATTCAAGAACAGAAATAATCTCTCGTAATGTGGTCTATGGAGGTGAAAATATTGCCCGAGGTAAAATTATAGCCAAAGCTTCAAAAGTAAAAGGACATCTTGAGTGTCAAGGGCTTATGTTATCTGATGAGGGAATTATGAAAGCTATACCTGAATTAGATAGTTATTTTTACGACGTAGAATTAACTCATGAAGCTGCAGTGGGTAAAATAGCTCAAGAAGAGGTAGAATACCTTATGGCGAGAGGATTAAGTGAAGATGAGGCAATTTCTCTTATTGTAAAAGGATTTTTAACTATTAAAATAGAAGGAATACCACCTGCTTTACAATCTCAAATTGATAAAACTTTAGAACTTGCAAAATTGGGATTTTAAAC
>CAZZLG010000060.1:0-3873 GCA_964654865.1 uncultured Thermodesulfatator sp. | reverse complement strand
ATTCTCAAAAAAAACTTTATGATATACTTAAAAAATTTGTTTATCCTACCAAAATAAAACCTTTGGAAATTTTTGAGGGTGAGTTATACTTAAAATTAAATGAAGATACCTATATTAATTTTCAACTTTTAGAAAATTATCAGGGGTTAAAAAAATTGACTATTAAAAAATGGGTTAGAGGTGCTTTAAAAGAAAAAATAGAAAGCGATGCAAGTGGTAATATCTTAGAAAAAGAAGAAGATTTAAAAAAAATTTTTATAGAAAATTTAGAAAATCTTTTAAAACCTTATAAACAACTTGAGATATAAAAATGGAAGTTGTGAAAGAAATTTCTAAAATGAAAGAAATTAGTAAAGCTTGGAAAAAGGTAAATTATAAAGTGTCCTTTGTTCCTACTATGGGGTTTTTACATGAGGCTCACCTTTCTCTGGTAAGAAAAGCAAAAGAATTAGGAGATAAAACTGTAGTAAGTATATTTGTTAATCCTTTACAGTTTGGTCCTAAGGAAGATTTTAAAGAATATCCAAGAGATTTAGAAAGAGATTTAGCTCTTCTTGAAAAGGAAAAAGTTGATGTGGTTTTTATTCCGGAAACTGAAGAAATGTATCCTTCTGATTTTCAGACCTGTGTTGAGGTTACCAAGCTAACTACCGGACTATGTGGAGCTTTTAGACCAGGGCATTTTAAAGGAGTAACTACAGTGGTTTTAAAACTTTTTAATATAGTCAACCCTGATATAGCTATCTTTGGAGAAAAAGACTATCAACAACTCCAAGTAATAAGACAAATGGTAAAGGATTTAAATTTGGATGTAGAGATTGTAGCTTATCCCACTGTAAGAGAAAAGGATGGGCTTGCTATGAGCTCAAGAAATATATACTTGTCTTCAGAAGAAAGAGAATCTGCAAGTGCTCTTTACAAAGCTCTTCTTCTTGCTAAAGAACTCATAAAAGGAGGAGAAAGAGATTCTCATAAGATAAAAAAAGAAATGGAAAAATTTATTCACTCTTTTCCTTTTACTAAGGTTCAGTATATTGAATTTGTTGATCCCTCAACTCTTGAGCCTGTTAAAGAAATCGAAAAACCTGTTGTTTGCGCCTTAGCTGTTTTTGTAGGAAAAGCAAGATTGATAGATAATATGCTTATAAGGCCAGAATAGAATGTTTATAAAACTTTTAAAAAGTAAAATACACTTAGCAACTGTTACTGGGAAAAATCTTTTTTATGAAGGGAGTCTTACTCTTGATAAGGAAATAATGGGAAAAGCTAATCTTAAGCCCTTTGAAGCTGTCTGGGTATATAATCTAACTAATGGAAAAAGATTTGAGACTTATGTGATAGAGGGTAATAAAGGTGAAGTAGTCTTAAATGGAGCAGCTGCAAGACTTGGAGAAATAGGAGATAAAATAATTATTGCTTCTTATGCTTGGGTATCAGAGGAAGAAATTAAAAATTTTAAAACCCTTTTAGTTTATCTAACAGAAAAAAACGAAATAAAAGAAATAAAATTAAGTTCTTAAAATCTTTAATGTTTAAAGTTTATCCTGTAAGTCTTGGATGTCCTAAAAACAAGACTGATTTTGAAAAACTTTTATATTTACTATCTAAAAAAAACTATCAGATAGTTCTTTCTCCTGAAGAAGCAGATATTCTCTGGATAAATACTTGTGCCTTTATAAGACCAGCAGTGGAGGAAGCAATAGAAAATATTTTGGAATTGGGGGAGAAAAAAAGAGATGGTCAAAAATTAATTGTCTCTGGTTGCTTAACTGCAAGATACGGAAAAGAAGCTTTAAAAAAACTTTTACCAGAGGTAGATGATTTTCTTGGAATAGAGCCTTTTAAAAAATTTACCCCAAAAGAACCTCTGGAAAGAATTCTTACAGATAGTCCTTTTTATGCATATTTAAAAATTTCAGAAGGATGTAATTATAGATGCTCCTATTGCACTATTCCCAAAATAAGAGGTCCTTTAAGAAGTAGGCCTATAGAAGAAATTTTAAGAGAAGCTGAAATTCTTTTAAAAAAAGGAGTAAAAGAAATAATTTTAGTTGCTCAAGATGTTACTTCTTATGGGAAAGATAGAGAAGAAAAAGAAGGTTTACTAAAGCTTATTTCTCTTTTATCAGCACATCCTTATAATTTTAGAATAAGGCTTCTTTATCTTCATCCAGCTAATATTAATAAAAAATTTGTAAAAGAAGTGCTTCTTAATCCTAAAGTAGTTCCCTATTTTGATATTCCTATTCAACATGCTCATCCCAAGATTTTAAAGAAAATGAGAAGACCTGTAAATATAGAAAAAATTAAGGAAATAATAGCTTATGTAAGAGAGATTGATCCTTTTTCAGCTATAAGAACTACTGTGATAGTTGGTTTCCCGGGTGAAGGAGAAGAAGAATTTTTAGCTCTTTGTGAGTTTATAAAAGAGGTAGAATTTGATCATCTTGGCGTTTTTATTTTTTATCAAGAAGAGGGAACCCCTGCAGAAAAATTTTTACCCAAAGTTCCTTATAAAGAGAAAATAAAAAGAAAAAAAGAAGTTATGAAAATTCAAAAAGAAATTTCTAAAAAGAGATTAAAAATGAGGATTGGCAGTATTGAAGAGGTTTTAGTTTTGGGAAAAGATTTAAAAGGAAGATTTTTTGGGATAGCTAAAATTCAAGCTCCAGAAATAGATGGAATAACTTATCTTCTTTTAAATAAAAAGCCGATTTATCCAGGTGATTTAGTGAAAATTAAAATAAAGAAAGCTAATTTTTATGATCTTTGGGGAGAGATTATTTAAAGAATAAACTTAACCAGTTCTACATCTGAAACAATATTTTCTAATCTTTCTCTTACATACTCAGGGGTGATAACTACTTTTGTTGGAGCAATATCTGGTGCAGAAAAGGATATATCTTCTAATACCTTTTCTACAACTGTATAAAGTCTCCTTGCACCAATATTTTCCATCTTTTCATTTATTTCATAAGCAATTTTTGCCATCTCCTCAATAGATTCTTTAGTGAATTCTAATTCTACTCCTTCTGTTTCCAAAAGAGCCTGATATTGTTTTATGATAGCATTTTCTGGTTCAGTTAATATTCTTACAAAATCATCTTTGGTTAAGGGATCAAGTTCTACCCTTATAGGAAATCTTCCTTGAAGTTCAGGGATAAGATCAGATGGTTTAGCAATATGAAATGCTCCGCTTCCTATAAATAAAATATAATCGGTTTTTACCATTCCGTAGCGAGTATTTACAGTTGTTCCTTCAACGATAGGTAAAAGGTCCCTTTGAACACCTTCTCTTGAAACATCAGGACCGTGTGTTTCTCCTCTACTTGTAATTTTGTCTATTTCATCAATAAAAATAATACCACTTGTTTCAGTTCTAAAGATAGCTTCTCTTATTACTTTATCCATATCTATTAATTTGTTTGCCTCTTCTTTAGTTAAAATTTCTAAAGCTTCTTTTACTTTAACTTTTCTTTTTTTTGTTCTAAAAGGAAGAAAAGTAGAAAGCATATCCCTTAACTGCATTTCAATTTCTTCTAAACCTGATGCAGCAAGAATTTCTATAGCAGGTGTTTTTTGAGCAGGTTCAATTTCAATTTCTACATATCTTTCATCTAAAGCACCATCTCTTAACATTTTTAAGAATTTTTCTTTAGTTAATGGATCATATTCCACTTTAGAAGAAGAAATTGGAATAAGAAGATCTACTAAACGTTCTTCAGCATTTTTTCTTGCCTTTTCCAAAACTCTCTTTTCTTCTTCAGCTTTTACCATTTGTACTGCAATATGAGTTAGATCTCTTATCATAGATTCTACATCTCTTCCCACATATCCCACTTCAGTAAATTTAGTTGCTTCAACCTTTAAAAA
>CAZZLG010000059.1:0-3246 GCA_964654865.1 uncultured Thermodesulfatator sp. | reverse complement strand
CTTTTTGGTGCTTTTTTTCTATCCTTATTTGCAGGATTTTTACCTCTTAAAATACTTGCGGAATTGATAAACATTGGAACCCTTTTTGCCTATTTCATAATAGGAATAGCTGTAATATTATTAAGAAAAAATAAAGAGTATAATCCTGCTTTTAAAGTTCCTTTCCCTAAGCTTTTTCTTCCTATAAATTTAGTTTTTCTTTTATTTATAATGCTTGGGCTTCCTGTTGAAACCTGGATTAGGTTTGGTGTATGGACTATCACAGGAATTTTAATTTACTTACTTTATGGATACAAACATAGTTTGCTTAAACTTAACCCTTGAAATAAATTTGTCTTGACAAATATTTAAAAGAAAATAAATTAAGTAAGTACTTACATAAGGATTTTTATATGAAAAAATACTTAATAAGTTTTTTAATAGTTTTTCTTTGGGGTTTTCATTCTAACCTTTGGGGGATTCAAACTCTTTCTTTAGAAGATGTCATTTTAATAGGAATCAAAAATAATCCTCAAATTAACATTGCAGGAAAAATAAAGGATCAATACTATTATCAGAAAAATATAGTTAGAGCTGGATTTTTCCCCTATTTATATGCTGAATACAGTTTTCAGAGATGGGACCGTGGAAAAGATGAACCTACTGTAGACTACCAAAGATGGGGACCTTACTTAAACTGGAATATCTTTTCAGGATTTTCAACATGGCATAGCTATAAAGAGGCACTTTTGCTAATCTCCTCTCAAGATGAAAATATTAAAGCTACTATTTTAAATATATCTATTAACATAATACAAGCCTATTTAGATTACTTTAAACAGAAAGCACTTTATGAGTCAGCTTTGGCAGATTTAGAAGATGCAAAAACTTTACTTAGACTTGCTCAAAAAAGATATGAAGTAGGACTTTCTCCTTATGCAGATGTTCTTGATGCTCAGGCAAGGGTTAAAGAAGCTGAGTTTAATGTAACCAACTATAAATACACTGCTGAGATTGCTAAAGCAAATGTTCTTACTTTAATAAATTACGACCTTACAAGAATAGATGAACTTGAACTTTTACCAGTTGAAGAAAGGGCTTTTGAAGTTAAAGAACTAACAGAATATATAAAAATAGGACTTATTAAAAGACCAGAGCTAAAAGCAAAGGAAAAAGAAATACTCGCTCAACAAGAAAGAGTAAAAAGTGTAAAAGGTGAATTTTATCCATATATAGATGTTTTTAGTAGTTATTATGAATATGAAAATTTACCTTACATAGATGAAGAATTTATAGCAGGAGTAAGAATAACCCTTCCTATCTTTTTAGGCTTTTCAAGACTTGCTAAATTGGGGAAAGAAAAAGCCTTTCTGGAACAGAAAAATTTTGAAAAAATTTCAACAGAACTTAACATAAAACAAGAGATCTTTACTAATTACAAATATTGGCAAACCACAAAAGAAAATTATGAATCTGCACTTGCTTGGTTAAAAAGTATAGAAGAAGACTATAGAATTATTCAAAAAAAGTATGAAGAAGGTTTAGCAAGTATAGTTGATGTAACTACTCTTCTTGCAAGGCTTTCTCAAGCAAGAGCTAAAGTAGCAGTATCCAAATATGATTGGATATATAACTATTATAAACTTCAGAAATCTATAGGTCTTATTCCTGAAATAGAAAAATGAAAAAATTTCTTTTCCTTTTTCTTTTCTTCCTTTTCCTTTTTACAGGATGTAAGAAAAAAGAGGATAAAAATCCTCTACCTAAGGAATCTGTTAAAGTAAAAAGAGGAACCATATATTTAGAGGTTAGTGCAACAGGTGCAGTTAAACCACAAGTTGGAGCTGAGGTTAAAGTAGGAGCAAGAATTTCAGGTAAAGTTGAAAGACTTTTTGTAACTCAAGGAGATAAAGTTAGATCTGGGCAACTAATTGCTATTATTGAACACGAAGACTTACAAAATGAAGTAGATAGAGCCTATGCAAATTATAGAGATGCCTTAGCTAATATGGGAAAAGTTAAAAGAGTGTACCCAGATAAAATTTCTGCTCAGAAAAAAAGAATAGAAGCCATCAAAACCCAGTTAGAACAAATAGAAAGAGAATTAAAAAGGTATGAAACATTATATAAAGATGGGTTAATCTCTTTAACAGATTTGGAAAGGATGGAAAGAGACTATAAAGTAAAAATAGCTGAGCTTGAATCTGAAAAGTCAACTCTTTCAGCTCTAATTTCTGAATACGAAAAAGAACTTGAAAGAGCTGAAGCACAAATTTCTGCAACTAAAAATGCGTGGGAAGAAGCAAAAGTAAAACTTAGTTATGCCTTTGTCTATGCACCTATTTCAGGAGTAGTTTCTCAAGTAACGACTCAACAAGGAGAAACAGTGGTTGCAGGTCTTAATGCTCCTACCTTCATAACTGTTATTGATCTCTCAAAGCTTCAAGTAGAATGTTATGTAGATGAAACAGATATAGGCAAAATAAAAGAAGGTCAAGAGGCTACTTTTACAGTAGATTCTTATCCTGACAAAATTTTCAGAGCAAAAGTTAGAACCATTTATCCAGGTGCTATTATAAAAAATAATGTAGTTTTTTACGATGTAGTTTTAGATATTTTGGATTCCTATGAAAACATTCTTCGTCCTGAAATGACAGCCCACGTTACTATAATTGCAGGAAAAAAGGAAAATGTTTTAATAGTTCCCTCTCAAGCTGTAAAAATAGACCCCCAAGGCAATTATTATGTAATGGTTAAAAAGGGAGATAAATGGGAAAAGAGAATAGTAAAGGTAGGGTGGGAATCTGAAGGAAAAACTGAGATTATTTCTGGTCTTAAAGAAGGTGAGGAAGTAGGTTTGTGGTAGAAAAACTCGTAATTTTAAGGGGTATCACCAAGACTTATAAAACCGGTAATGTAGCTTCTCAGATTTTAAAAGGAATTGATTTGGAGGTAGAAGAAAAAGAGTTTTTAGCTATAATGGGGGTTTCTGGAAGTGGAAAATCTACCCTTTTAAATATTATAGGTCTTCTCGATAAACCTGACTCCGGCACTTATATACTTGACGGACAAGAAGTAAGTAAATTAAGTAAAAATGAGCTTGCCTACATAAGAAACAGAAAAATTGGTTTTGTATTTCAAGCTTTCCATTTGGTTCCGTGGGCTACAGCCCTTGAAAATGTTTTAATGCCTCTTTTATACAGAGGAAGTTTTAAAAAAGAAGACGAAGATAGGGCTTTACAGCTTTTAACTCGTTTAGGACTCGAA
>CAZZLG010000058.1:0-8111 GCA_964654865.1 uncultured Thermodesulfatator sp. | reverse complement strand
AAGAGAAATTAAGTGGATCTGGGAAGATAAGTTTGAGCACGCTTTTCCAGAACAGGCAGATGAACATCTTAAAGAACTCTTTAAAGATGTTCCTTTCCTACTTTTGTGTAATCAGTGTGATAATCCTCCTTGTGTAAGAGTTTGTCCTACTCGGGCTACTTTTAAAAACAAAGAAGGAATTGTAATGATGGATTTTCATAGATGTATAGGTTGCCGTTTTTGTATGGCAGCTTGTCCTTTTGGAGCAAGATCTTTTAATTGGTTTGATCCCCGTCCTTATGTTAAAAAAGTAAATCCAGAATATCCCACACGTATGAAAGGTGTGGTTGAAAAATGCCTTTTTTGTTATGAAAGATTAGCCCAAGGAAAGATCCCTGCATGTGTTGAAGCTTGTCCTGAAAAAGCATTAATTTTTGGAGATTTAGAGGATGAAAATTCTGAAGTTAGTAAAATTCTTAAAGAAAGAGTTTCACTTAGAAGAAAAGCAGAATTAGGAACTCATCCTTCTGTATTTTATTTAATAGATTAAAACTTTTAAGAGAGAGGTGTAAATATGTTAGAAAAGGCACTGGTAGGAAGTAAAAAATATTGGTTATGGGTTTTGTTTTTACTTTCTATTATCTTTATAGGATTTCTTTGTTATCTTTATCAGTTTAAAGTAGGCTTAGGAATTACGGGAATGAGTAGAGATGTATCCTGGGGCTTTTATATTGCCAATTTTACCTTTTTAGTTGGGGTTGCTGCTTCAGCTGTAATGGTTGTTCTTCCTTATTATTGGCATAATTATAAAGAATTTGGGAAAATTACTATATTAGGTGAATTTTTAGCTGTTGCTGCAGTTACTATGTGTATTCTTTTTGTATTTGTTGATCTTGGACAACCTATGAGAGTATTAAATGTTCTTAGATTTATTTCTCCTAACTCTATAATGTTTTACGATGTAATAGTACTTAGTGGTTATCTTTTATTAAATTTACTTTGTGGATGGACAGTTTTACATGCAGAATATAAAGGAACAAAATATCCTTCCTGGTTAAAGCCTTTTATTTACTTAGCTATAGTATGGGCTCCAAGTATTCACATAGTTACTGCTTTTCTCTATCAGGGACTACCAGGACGTCATTTTTGGCTAACAGCTATTATGGCACCAAAATTTTTAGCCTCAGCTTTTTCTTCTGGACCTGCCTTAATTGTGGTAGTTGCTCTTTTATTAAAAAAGGTTGCCAATTTTGATGCAGGTAAAAAGGCAATAGATACACTTTCAAAAATTGTAACCTATGCTTTTGTAACATTTGTACTCTTATTCCTCTTTGAATTATTTACAGCATTTTATAGTGGAATCCATAGTCATCAAGCACCTATTAAATATTTATTTGTTGGACTTGAAGGACATAGAGAATGGGTACCCTTTATGTGGACTTCTGCTATTTTAGCAGCTACCGCTATAATAATTCTTGTCATTCCAGCTTTAAGAAAGAATGAAACCACTTTAGCTCTTGGCTGTATAGCTGTATTTCTTTCTTGTTGGATTGAAAAAGGTATTGGATTAATCACTGGTGGATATACTCCTACTCCTTTTGAAACAGTAACCCCCTATAGACCAACTTTGCCAGAAATTGGAATTACTTTAGGTGTTTGGGCAACTGGATTTTTAATTATGACCCTTCTTTACAAGATTGCTTTAGAAGTAAAATCTTCTAAAGAGTTAATAGTAAAATACGAAGGGGTTCCGCATAAAGGATAATTAAAGTTTTGAAGGAATTTCTTTTCTCTTCTCTTTTCTTTTTTATTATATGAAAATTTCTTATAATAACCCCCGAATATTAATTTCTTCTCACAAAGGTGGTTCTGGAAAAACTATATTTACTATTGGGCTAATTTACTTTTTAAAATCTATAGGATTAAATTTATCAGCCTTTAAAAAAGGACCTGATTACATTGATGCAGGTTGGTTAAGTAAGATCTCTAAAACTCCTTGTAGAAATTTAGACTTATTCTTGTTTGATGAAAAAGATAATTTATACTCCTTTTACATAGGCTCTAAAGATTCTGATCTTGCTATTATTGAAGGTAATAGGGGGCTATTTGACGGGCTTGATATATTTGGGAGTTGTAGCACCTCAAGGCTTGCTCAACTCTTAAAAGTTCCTATAATTTTAATTCTTGATTGCACAAAAGTAACAAGAAGTCTTGCAGCTTTAATAAAAGGTTTTCTTGAGTTTGAAAAAGACATAGAAATTAAGGGCGTAATCCTAAATAAAATAGCAAGACCAAGACATGAAAGTATAATTAGAGGTTCTATAGAGTATTATACGGATGTTAAAGTATTAGGGGTTATTCCTAAACTAAGGAATTTACCTCAGGAAAGGCATTTAGGATTAATTACCTCCTTTGAATATAATGAAGATTCTTTTTTAGATCAATTACAGAAAATTATAAAAGAAAATGTAGATGTAGAAAAGATATTAGAAATCAGTAAAAATGTTTTACCTATAGAAATAGAAGTACCTCAAATAGAAAATATTATGGATTTTAAAGGGATTAAAATTGGGGTGTTTAAGGATGAGGCTTTTCAATTTTATTATCCTGAAAATTTAGAAATTTTAACAAAATTAGGGGCTGAGTTAATTTTTATAAATGCCTTTAAAAATAAAAATTTACCAAAGGTTTCAGCTCTTTATTTAGGAGGGGGGTTCCCTGAAGTAAAGGCAGAGGAGTTGTCTGAAAATAAAGAACTTTTAAAATCGGTTAAAGATGCTATAATGGAAGGAATGCCTGTTTATGCTGAATGTGGAGGTTTGATGTATTTAGGAGAAGAAATAATATGGAAAGAAAAAAAATATCCTATGAGTAAAGTTTTACCTATTAAATTTATTGTAGAAAGATTTCCTCAGGGCCATGGATACGTTATAGCTAAGATAAAAGAGAAAAACCCTTATTTTGAATTAGGAGCCTCTATAAAAGGGCATGAATTTCATTATTCAAAACCTTTAGAAATAAATTTTAACAAAGACATAAAATTCGTGTTTGAATTAGAAAAAGGAACTGGATTTGATGGGAAATTGGATGGGATTTTATATAAAAATTTATTAGCTACCTATACCCATATTCATGTTTTTAGTGTAAAATGTTGGGCAATAAATTTTTTAAAAAAAGCAAAAGAGTTTAAAGAACAAAAATTATACTAAAGGAGGTGGGGTATGGTTGAAATTACTGTTAATTATGACACTTGTGAAGCTTGTGGATCTTGTATAGACTCTTGCCCTGCTCAGGTTTATGACAAAGGTGAGGATGGGAAACCAATTGTAGCAAGACCTGATGAATGTATGGTATGTTTTACCTGTGTGGAAGTCTGTCCTACAGGATCTATTACAGTAAAAGAGCTTTAATTTTAGAAACAAAAGGGGAGGAGGGGCTCTCCTTCCTCCTTTTATCTAAATTTTTCTTTTAACTTTTCAGCTACTATTTTAGGTACTAAATCTTCAATATTTCCACCTAATTTTGCTGCCTCTTTTACAATTGAAGAACTTAAAAATATCCACTTAAGACTGGTTAAAAGAAAAACTGTATCTATATTATTAGAAAGCTTTCTATTCATCAAAGCTATTTGCATTTCATATTCAAAATCAGAAACAGCTCTCAAACCTCTAATAATTGCACAAGCTGATTTTTTCTTAGCAAAATCTATTAATAATCCAGAAAAGGCTTCCACTTCTATTCTATGGTTTTCAGGTATTTCTTTTATAGCTTCTTTTGCTAAATATACTCTTTCTTCCAGAGAAAAAAGTGTTGTCTTTTGGGGATTTTCTCCCACAGCAACTACTACTAAATCAAAAAGTTTTAAAGCCCGTTTAATTATATCTAAATGTCCATTAGTAATTGGATCAAAGGTGCCAGGATAAATTCCTATTTTCTTATTTTTCATTTCTTTAAAAAATTTAGTCTATTTTATTACTACTACGAGTAAGCTCTAAGAAAATTATTTTAATTTTAGGATTTCCCTCTAATTTTCCTATACCTAAAAATCCTTCTAAGAATTCTACATAACTTGTATCTGGTCCATTAACCATTCTAAGGAGAAAAGCTAATTCTTGAACGCTTTTTTGTTTATTTTTCTCATATCTATATAAACCCCATAATAACTTAAGATAAGTATAATCTTCATGTTTATAATATTCCCAAAGTTTAAAAAAGGCACTATAATTTCTTTCCATTCCTTCGTCATAAAGAGGTAAAATTGCTGGGAAATAATAAAATTGGGTATCAGGATCTGGTTTATATTCATATCCATAGACTAAAGGCCAAATACGATATTCTTTTTGTAAAGGTTGATTAGTTTCTTCGGTATATCTATATTTAGAAAAAATAAGAAATTTGTGTTCCTTTTCCTCAAATTTTAAATTTTTTTGAGTAATATGATCTTCTTTATAAAAATATAAAGGCCAAATAATGAAATAGTCTAAGCTATCTTTCTTCTTTACGTATCCATAAAAAGGCCAGTATCTAAGTCCTTTAACATCTTCACCTTCTATTTTTCGATAAAAGGGCCAGGGTGCATCAAGTTGTTTATAATAGTAATCTTTTGCATAAACTTTTTGGAAAAAGGGCCAGAGGATAATTTTTTTATGGTAACTTTCTGTATCCTCTCTCATATAGAAAGGAAATGCCACTAATTTATCTGAATAACCTTCTTCAGGGTCCTCAAAGCGAGTTTTTATATAAAAAGGCCAGAAAATAAATTTCCTTTCTGTATCAGCTTCTTTAAAATGTCCAAAAAAAGGCCAAATCTTAAATCCAGAATACTCTGGAGGCTGACTTTTCTCTTTTTCTTTTACAGATCTTATAAAAGGCCAAAGATAATTATAAGCTATATGTTTTTCGTATTCAATTTTACTATAAATTGGCCAGAGAACAAAAGATATTTCTTTTTTACCAAATCTATTTTTAAACTTTCCATAAATGGGGAAAAAACCTCCGTATGTCTCATTTTGTGATGTTTGCCCCCAAAATACAGGAAAGAAATCAAAATGTTTCTCTTCTTGCCTTTCTTCAGGAGCTTTAACCCAAGTTTTATTTATTAAAGGAACAAATTTTAAAGATTCAGTTTCATTATCTGATTTATAAACTCCTAAAGGAGAAATAAAATAAATCCTTTTTTCTTTCGGGTTTTTTACAGAAGAATAAATAGGTCTAATTGAGGTCCCGTTCTCATCGGAAAAGGAATATTTATAAATAAATGGGCCAGCAATTTCTAAACGCTTAAATTTACTAATTTTATTTTTGCTATAAACTACAAAAGGCCAAAGATTTAAACGTTTCTCCGAACTATCTTCATAAGGAAAAGCTACTTGAGGACTAAAAAATAAGAAAGAAAAAAATAAACAAAATAAAAGAAAAAACGCTTTAACTTTAATGTAACTAAACATTAAAATTAAATTATATTTTATTACTTTTCTAAAGTCAATATTTTTAAGCTTAATTTAATTTAAAAAATTTTAAAATTTATTGAGCAAAACAAAAAGATCTGGATTTAAAAATTTTTAATAGTTTTTAAGAATTAGCCGATATTATTTTTAAAAATAATTTTTATAAAAAAATAAAAAAATCCTTGACTTATTCAGATTTATTAAGTATATATAAAATTTTAAATTACGAAAAGGTATTAGATAAAAGATAGCTTTATGATAATAAAATTTAATTTACTTCCTAAAAAAGAGCCCATAAGTGTTGAAGAGGAAAAAGAAAGATTTGTATTTTTAAAAACCTTTTTGATTATTTTCTTAGTTGTAATTATAACTATTTTGGCAGAAGGAATTCGTTTACAATATTCTTTTAAAAATTTAAGAAATGAAAAAGTAGAAAAAGAAAAAAAATTGGTAGAATATAAAAAAATTGCAGAAAAATTAAAAGAATTAGAAAGGGAAAATGAGGAGCTAAAAAAGCGAATTTCAACTATTATTGCTCTTAAAGAAAATCAAGGGAAAGGTCTCCAAAGGATAGATACCTTAATAGGAAACATAGGTAAAAATAAAATTGTTTTTACAGAGCTTTCGGTAGAGATTTCTAAAGCTGATATGAGTGGTGTTAGTTCCGATTTAAAAGATATAGCTGGGTATCTAAAAAATTTGGAAAGTGTTAAAGATATAATTAAAGAGGTTTCCTTAAACAAGACTGAAAAAAAGGAAGGCTATATAGAATTTAAGGCAGGAGTTTTATTTTAATTATGAAAACTTTGTGGGAAAAACTTAAAACCTGGGAAAAAACTGCTACTAATAGAGAAAAATTCTTAATTGTTTTTGTTTCTATCTTAGTTCCTTTATTTTTGTTCTATAAATTTTATTATGTTCCTACAAAAGAAAAAATAAATGTTTTAAAAGAGGAAGTTAAAAAACTAGACTTAGAAATTCAAAAATATGAAGACATGGCAAGAAAGACGGCAGTTTTAGAAGCTCAGATGAGACAAAGACAAGAATTTTTAGAAAGGGTTAAAGAAATTCTTCCTTCTGAAAAGGAAATTCCTGATATTTTAAGACAAATTTCAGACCTTGCTAAGGAAAACAATTTAGAAGTTATAACCTTTGAACCAGATAAAGAAATCCCTCAAGATTACTATAACATAATACCTCTAAAAATGGAAATTCAAGGTAGATTTAGTAACGTTTTGAATTTCTTAAATTCTATAGAAAATTTACAGCGCTTAATAGCATTAAATAATATAAAATTCCAAGTTAAAAAGAATCAGCTAAATGCTGTAGTTACTTTTCATACTTACAAATATACAGGGGCTCCTTTAGAGAAAAAAGAAGAAAAAACAAAAGAAGAAAAAAAGGAGAAGGAAGTATAAATGAGATATTTAGCAATATTTTTGCTTATTTTAACTTTAATTAGTTGTTCGTATAAAGAAGAAAAAAAGGAAAGTGCACCTAAAGCTTTACCCAAAAAAACCGAAATAGAAGATATAGAACTAAAAAATTGGACAAAATCGTTGGAAGAAAAACCTTATAAAATTGATATAAGTAAACTTAAGAATCCCTTTATAGCCCCAGAAGTTTTAAAATCAGCAATGGAAAAGAAAGAAAAAATACCTTTAGACCTGGTGGGCATATTAGAAAAAAGAGGAGAAAGAATAGCTTTATTACAAGATGATACTAAGAAGGGATACATAGTAAAATCAGGAACTAAAATAGGAAATATTGAAGTATTAGAAATAGGAAAGGACTACGTAATAATTGAAGAGGAGGAAATAAATATTTACGGAGAAAGGGAAAGAAATAAAAGAATATTACCTTTAAAAAAGGAGAAAACATCATGAAGATAAAAAAGATAGGAATTTTTATTTTTTCTATAATTTCATTTTTATTATTAAATCTAAATTGTTTTGCTACTGAAAAAATATATTTGGAAGATGTACTCTTTTTAAGATAACCTGTAGATAGATTGGTTTTTGAATTTACTAATAAACCTAAATATGAAGTCTCTAAGGAAGAAAACAAAATAAAATTAACTCTTTATAATGTAGTTCCTAAAACCTCTAATTGGATGAGAGTCCTTCCCAAAGAAATATTTAAAGAAATTAACGCTTCTTATGAAAAAGAAAAGCTTTGTTTAGAATTTCTTTTAAGCGAACCTTTTAATTTTCAAATAGTTCCCTTTGCAAACAAATTGATAGTAGATCTTATATGGGAAAAACCTGAAAAACCTGTAAGTGTAGTTATTAAGAAGGAAAAAGTTGAATATTTAGAGAGAAAACCAGTAAAACCTTTTGAATCTTTAGTTCCTAAGGTATCAGAATTTCCTGAATATGAGATCTATTTGGGTGAATATAAAATGAAAATGCCCTTGACAGCTAAAGAATATAAAGGACTACCTGTTACTGTAGATTTTCAAGAAGCAGATATTCATGCAGTTTTAAGATTTTTAGCAGAAGTAGGAGAAATTAATATTATTGCCAGCGAACAAGTAAAGGGTCTTGTAACTTTGAAAGCAAAACAGGTCCCTTGGGATTTGTTATTAGATGTAGTTCTTGCAAATAAAGGATTAGCTAAAATTACTATCGGAAATGTAACAAGAGTTGGAACTATAGAAGAAATTAAAAAGGAAGCAGAACTTTA
>CAZZLG010000057.1:0-2218 GCA_964654865.1 uncultured Thermodesulfatator sp. | reverse complement strand
TAATTTAGGGGAATAAAAATTCTTAGGGTAGAGGGTGAAAAAATGAAGAAATTTGTAGCTCTTTTAGTAGGAGTTTCTCTTTTAGGATTTTCTACTGTTTATGCTAAGGGTCCTCAAGGGGGGCCAGAAAAAGCTGGTCCTAAGCCTTATCAAGGAGCTGGAATAGGAAAAGAGGTAAGTGAAGAAGCTAAGGAGCTTAAAGGACAGGAAGAAAAAAAAGAATTTGGGCAAACTGTTAGAGAAAGGGCACGTGAAAAGTCAAGAGTTAGAGAACATAAAAGGTTGAAAGAACAACAAAAAGTTCAAAAACAAACTAAACCAAAACCTCATGTTGCCAATGCTACTTCTCAATAAGTTGCTATAAGTTAATTTAAATAGGCTAATTTAAGTAACTTTAAGGCAGGAAGGGAAAACTAAAGCCTTCCTGCTAAGTTTTTTATAGTAAATTTTGAGTAAACTTAAATTTATTATATATTTTTTAAAATAAATACCAAGATTTAAACCCAAGATCTTAAACTAAAAGTGCTCTTTTATAAGATTTAAAAATTTTTTTTAAATTTCTTTTAAAAATTTGTTTAAATCCCGAATATCAGAAATTATTTTAATTCTATTTTTGTAATTAATCTAACTTTCCAACTTCTTTTCAACAAATTTGAGAATTTCTGCAGCTAAGAAAATTGCCTTTTCAGCATCTGATTTATCAAAAACTTCAGAGGGGATGCCACTGGTAACACATCTGGATATTGAATAGGTATATAATACTTATCTAAATATTTACACGATTTTTTCAATGGTTTGGAACTCCAGATCAAACTTTTTAGCATCCTCGCACAAATCTGCAACTGAATGCCCCATACAAAATCAACTTAAAAATTAAATAAGCTTTCATAGCTTTTTCTGCTGACTGTTGAGCCAAAAAACAAGCAACATTAAATCTTTCTCCAGATAAATTAAACTTCGCATCATCTAAATCTCTTTGAACTTGTAAAAACCATCTTTTAGCTTCATAAACCTTACTCTTTTTCATATACAATTAATCCTTGATTTAAAGCTCTTTTGATAAAAGAATTACTTTCTTTCATTTCTTCAAATTCTTCAGGAGTATAAACAAAAATATCAATTGCTACTTTGTGGTTTAATTGGCTATAAAATTCGTCCAGTCTATCTAAGAATCTTTTATAAGTTCTTTTTACAACTATCAAATCGATATCGCTTGCTTTATGGATTTCACCAGTTACTAAGGAGCCAAAAAGAATAATCTTTTCAACATCAAGCTTAATAATCTCAGGTATTAAACGTTCTAACTCATTTTTTAATTCTTTTTCTCTAATTTCTGCTAACCCTGTTTTGATAGGCATTTTTAAAAGTTTTTATAACTAATTTTACAAAAAATTCAAGATTAACTCCCTTAAAAGTAATTTTCAGCCGTTTTAAAGGTTTTAGATTGTTTATTCTGTTATTACTAATGTCAATGTCATATTTTATTCCCAGTTTAAAATGTCACATCTTTAACTTTATTAAATTTTATAGTCTTTCTCCAAGGATGATCTTTTGATGGTCTCCATTTCTCTTTTTCAGCTTCCTTCTTCTCAAAATATTCTCTTTTATCTAAAATTCCTTTCTCCCCTTTCAAGGCTCCTTTATCTAATACCTCTAAATAAGACACTTCCTTACCCTCAAAAAGAACCTTAATTCTTTCTTCTTTATATTCACAAACTTCAACCCATTTACCGCTAAAACTCTTAATCCCATTTAATGGAAGTAATTGATATACCCTCCCTTTAAACTTTATGGTATTATCTTTGTTAACCTTCCTTAGATGTCTTATAGTAAATATTAGGTCAAGATCCTTGCTTTTTGGTAAATCTCTATAGGTACTCTCAACTGAAATATTATAATTGTTGTTATACCAGGATAAAAACTCTCCCTCAAGATACCTGTTAGCTTCGTTATAATCTTCTATTCCCTTTAATCTCATCTCCTTTATTAGTCTATCTTGAAAAAATCCAAAAAGTCTTTCTATTTTACCTTTTGCCTGAGGTGAATTAGCATAAATTACTTCTATATTAAGCTCTTTTAGTGCTCTCTGTATTTGAGTTTCTTCTTGCTCAGGAGATACTTGGTAATGTATTCCTCCATGTCTTGTAGTTTTAAAGTGACTCGCTTTATCTACATATAAAGCCATAAATAAACCACGCCTCCTTATGTATTCCTTTAT
>CAZZLG010000056.1:0-15263 GCA_964654865.1 uncultured Thermodesulfatator sp. | reverse complement strand
GAAATTCTGCTTTTACAATAAGAAAACCCTTTTCTTTAAATTTATTTATTTCTTTTAGAGAAATTCCAAATTTTCTCATAAAATATTTTAAATTGTATCCATTTTTTTTAATAAAAGAAAAACTTTCAGGTAAATAGCCTTCTCTTATAGCCTTTTTTCCTTTTTCAGTAAGGTAGATTCTTCTTTTAGGTAAAGAAAATATTCCAGGAGGTAGGGCAATTTTATAAACAAGACCTATAGGAGTGAGGTAATACTGAGACACCCAATCTAAAAAGTTAAAAAGATTAGGAGGAATTAAGGGTGAACTATCTAATGTTTCCTCTATCCATTTATAATCTATCTCAGGGGAAAGTTCTTTTTCTGTTACCTTAAAACAATTCTTTACTATTCCAATTAAAAGATAATTTCTAAAAGGCGCTAAAATTCTTATCCCAGGAATGAGAAAATCTCTGCTTAAATAAGAAAAACTTTGATAGAGTGGAAGAGGTAAAACAATATCAACTAAATACATTAACAAATTTTTCTTTCATTTACAAATCTTATCAAAACTTCTTTTAAACTGGGATTTTTTATAGCATAATGAAGAACTGTTTTAAAAAAACCTTCTTTATTTCCGGTGTCAAATCTTGTCCCCTTAAATAAATAAGCATAAACCTCATAACCATTTTCTATCATCAACTGAATAGCATCAGTAAGTTGATATTCTCCATGGAGTTTAGGAATTTTTTTCAAAAATTCAAAAATAACTGGATCAAAAATATATCTTCCTATAATAGCTAAATTTGAAGGAGCTTCTTCTGGAGAAGGTTTTTCTACAACTCTTTTTATTTTTATTAAATTATTTTCTATTCTTTCTCCTTCAATAATCCCATATTTGGAAACATCTTCTTTAGAGACCTCTTCTACAGCAATAACATTATGATTTTTGGTTTTGTTAGAAAGATCTTTATATACATTTATCATTTGTTTTAAACATGGAATTTCTGCATCAACAAGATCATCACCTAATACTACTGCAAAAGGCTCATTTTCAACAGCTCTTTCAGCCATAAGTACAGCATGTCCAAGACCCTCAGGAACTTTTTGCCTTACTTCTATTAAATGCTCTATTTTTTCTTCTACCTCCTCCACTTTCTTAAGAAGGTCCCTTTTTTTCCTTTCTTTTAAAAAACTTCTTAAATTTAGATTTGTATCAAAATAATCAATAATTCCTCCTTTTCCTTGGGAAATAATAAATATAAGTGTAGTTATCCCTGAAGATATAATTTCATCAACTACATATTCTATAGTAGGTCTATCTATTATATTAAGAAGTTCTTTAGGAACTACTTTAGTTACAGGAAGCATTCTTGTCCCAAGCCCAGCAACAGGAATGACTGCTTTTCTTATCATTGAGTCTTTTTAGATTTAAAATTCTTTCTTAAAATTTTCATAGACAAGTTTGAAATTTTTATATAAATCAGACCAATATTGAAAAGCCTTTTCATATATTTTTTCAAAATCAGAAAGGTGTTCTTCTGAAACAACTAAATTAGCACTCAATAAAAAGGTTTCCTTTGGTTCTAAAGTTTTTGCTTTAGGTAGTACATAAATTAAGAATATTTCTCTTCTTTTATAAATAGGAAGTTTTTCATTTAAAAATTTAATCACTTCCTTTACTTCCTCTAAATCTTTTACTCCAAGAATTACTACTTTTACTTCCGCTACTTTACACCAATAGCTTAAATCATCTAAAGTTTTTATTTCTCTAATTTCAAAATCTTTGGAAAAATAGTTTTCAAGAACATCAAAAGTTGAATTTAAATTCCAATAAATTAAACTTAAAGGTTTATGTATAAGATAGTCCTGATATTCTAAATTCATTTGACACCCTTTTCACCTAATTCTAAAGATGCTTCCATTTCTTCCATGCTTTTCAGTTTCTTTATTAAATCTATTTCTCTGCTGACCTTATCTTTTCTAATAGCATGCATAATAGCTATTTCTTCTTCTATAACTCCTTTTTTATAGAGCTCAATAAGGTCTTGATCAAAGGTTCTCATTCCAAAAGCGCTTCCTTGAGTCATTACATCATAAAAAGTTTTTCCTTCCTTTTCTCCAGTCATAATTATTTCTCTAACTCTTAGACTATTATATAAAATATCAAAAACAGGAACCCTTCCACCTCCAATTTTAGGAAGAAGTTTTTGCCCTATAATCCATCTTAAAGCACCTGCCAATCTATATCTTACGGTATATTCTTCCTCTGGCAAATAAAAACCCAAAATTCTATTTAGAGTGTGAGAAGCACCTATAGTATGAAGGGTAGAAAAGACTAAATGCCCAGTTTCTGCTGCAGTTAAAGCTATATCCATAGTTTCTCTATCACGAATTTCTCCTACTAATATTACATGGGGAGCTTCTCTTAGAGCTGCCCTTAATCCCTCAGCATAGGAACTAAAATCTGTTCCAAGCTCTCTTTGATTTATGGTGGCTTTTATGGGTTGATGAACATATTCAATCGGGTCTTCAAGAGTAATAATATGAACATTTTCGTTTTTATTTATTTCATGAAGAATAGCAGCTAAGGTTGTAGTTTTGCCCTGTCCTGTTGCACCAGTTACCAGAACAATTCCATATTTTTCTTGAGCAATTTTATAAAATACCTTTGGTAATCCCCAATCTTCTATAGATTTAACTTTACTTTCTAATTTTCTCATTACAATATTATAGGTTCTTTGACGAGAAAATATATTAACTCTAAATCTTGTCTCATCATCTAAAAAGTATGAAAGATCAGCGTATCCATCTTTAAGAAGTTTTTTAAATAGATGAGGACTATCTTTAAGCATATTAAAGGCTATGGTTTCAACTTGGAAAGGGGAAAGTTTTTCTATAGGAAAGTCTTCAAAATATATGGATTTTACCTTTCCATAAACTATAATCTGTAAGGGATAACCAGAAAGAATAAAAATATCAGAAATACCTGGTTCTAAGTAAGCTAATCTATAAATTAATTCTTTAATTTCAAGTTCTGTTAACATTTCTTAACCTGGTATTTCAGTAAAATCAGCAATTTCTCTATCTTGTATAAAAGGCAAAAACCTGCTCTTATCTATAGCCTTTATAAAAGCTTCTTCAGGAGCGATATATCCTTTATTAAGATAATCCATAATGCAGTCATCTAAAGACATCATTCCAAACTTTTTACCTGTTTGAATAAGAGAGGGAATTTGATGGATTTTGTTTTCTCTTATAAGATTTCTTATAGCAGGGGTTGCTATCATTATTTCTACAGCAACTATTCTTCCAGGTTTATCAATTCTTTTAAACATGGTTTGAGAAATAACTGCTCTTATGGCTTCAGACAAAGAAACCCTTATTTGATCTCTTTCCTGAGGAGGGAAAGCATCTATTATTCTACTTACAGTTTGAGCAGCACCAATAGTATGTAAAGTAGAAAAAACCAGGTGCCCAGTAAGGGAAGCCTCAATGGCAAGGGCTATAGTTTCTAAATCACGCATCTCCCCAACAAGGATTATATCAGGATCTTCTCTTAAAGCTGCTCTTAAGGCATTTGCAAAGCTTTTTGTATGGATCCCTATTTCTCTCTGATTAACCAAACAATTCTTAGGTTCGTGTACAAATTCAATAGGATCTTCAATAGTAATAATGTGATCATAACGCATTCTATTAGCATAATCAATAATAGCTGCAAGAGTGGTAGACTTACCAGCACCTGTAGGACCTGTAACTAAGACTAATCCTCTTGGTAAAAGAGCAAGTTTATTTAAAAGTGGAGGAAGACCTAATTCTTCTACAGTTTGGATTTTATTTGGAATAAGTCTAAAAGCTGCTGCAATACCCTTCCTTTGACGAAAGTAGTTAATTCTAAATCTTGCAAGTCCAGGAATTTCATATCCAAAATCTACTTCTCCCTCTTCTTCAAATTTTTTAATAATTTCTTCTGTGGCTATTTCATAAAGCATTTCTCTTAACTCATCTTCTTCTAACACTTTATATCTAACTCTTTGAAGTTCCCCATGAACCCTTAAAAGAGGAGGATTACCTGCAGAAAGGTGAAGATCTGAAGCCTGAGTATCAACCATTAATCTAAAAAAGGGATCAATTTTAGCCATACTTATTGATTTATACTTTAGATAATATAAAAGTCAATACTTTTAAAGATTTTTTTATAAAATTTTTTCGGTACTACTTTCTACATGAACCTCCATAGCTTTAGTAATGCAAACAGCCACACAAAATTCACAGGCTGTACACTTCTGGGGATCAAAAATAATTTTAAAAGACTCTCTATCCACGTAAAGTGCGGATGTAGGGCACACTGCTGTACAGCTACCACAGTGGATACAAACTTCCTCATTTTTAATTATTTGCTGTTCTAAGGGTCTTACTTCAACACCTATCTTTTTTAAATATTCCAAACCATTCTTAACTTTTTCAGGTGTTCCCTCTAATTCCATTATCATAATTCCTTCTTTACCAGGAGTAATGGTTGCTTTTAAGATATTAAAAATTAAGTCATAATCTTTTACTAATTTATAAACTATAGGCTTATCTACAATATCTGGAGGAAATTTTAAATATAAACCCTTTTTATATATCAATTTTTGCCTCCTCAATTTTTAGAATTAAGGATTGTTTCGCAATATTCTAATCCTCTTTTAGCCATTGTCAATTCAGGATCAATTTCAAGCGCCTTTTTAAAATAAATTTGAGCAATAGGCAAATAATTGATCGCTTTTAAACAATATCCTATGTTTGCATAATCAATAGCTGAGGCTGGATTTAAATCTATTGCCCTTGAAAATGCCTCCATAGCTTTCAAATAATTTCCCAGCTTATAATAAGCTCTTCCTAAAATATTATAAAGTTCTGGAATTTCATCTATTTCTAAAGCTATCTCCACTAAATTTAAAACTTTCTCATATTCTCCTTTCTTAAAATAGGCATCTGCAAGATGTGAAATTATGGCTAATTTATCTCCTGGTGGAGGGGAAAGTTCTAAAGCTTTTTGATAACAATCTATAGCTTCATTTTCCTTAGTCATTTGTTTATAAATATTTCCTAAATATGCCCAAAGGTAATATTTATTTTTTATCTCTTTTATGAGAGTGAGAAGAAGGTCTCTCGTTTTTTCCTTTGGTAAATATAGATTTAAGGTTCTTACCATCTGATAAAGATAAGAAATACGGGTTCTCTCTCTAAAAAGAATGCCAGGAATAATAGCGTAAACTGCAGGAATATTAAGTTGAGGATGGGTTATATCTATTAAATAAACTCCATAACCAAGTTCTTTTAATTTTTGGGAAAGATTAAGTAATTCCTCTACATGGTCTTCAGAGTACATATTAGGAAGCTCTTCAAGATCAACTTCATAAGTCCATTCTATAACATTTTTAGCTTCTTCAAGTGTTTTAAATTTAGGAAGCCCACTTTCTACATATTTGCCCTCTGTATCAAAATCTCCTGCAAGTTGAGCAACTTCTGTTAAAGCTCTTATTAATGCCCTTTCAGGAGAGGTTGCAGTTCCTGCTGCATAAACAATTTCACTCCTTTCAGGGTAGGTAGAAGGATCCATAGCCATTACAGCTACTGTAGGAACTGGCATACCAAAAGTCATATCTCTTATCCATAGCTTTATATTCAATCTCTCGTAACATTTTATTAATCTTTCTCCTTCTCCTTGAATAGAATCTCTTTTTATAGCAGGCATGGGATTATTTTCCCTAACAGATAAAGCATTGGTGTGTCTTTCTATCAATTCACATATTGCTTGAACTCCCGCCTCAGGATAGGTATTTCCTCCTGCAGAACCATTGTATTCATAAAGAGGCCAAAACCAGTGAAAGGGAATAAATTTTTCTTTTTGTGTGGTTACTTCAAAAGCTTTAACAAAATAAAAAGGAACTTCTTTTAAATATTTAATAGCTAATTTCTTAATATCATCATCTTCTTCATCTTCTACAGATTTTAAAATTATTTCCAAGGGAATAGCCTTTTCTTTCAATTCCTCAAAAGTGCTTAATATTCCTTTTTTTTGGATTTCTTTATAAAAAGAAAATAAAGAAAATCTTTCTACCAATTCCATAAGAGCACTTGCCTGAGAAAGTGTTTCAGTACTTCCTTTTCCCATCTGTTTAAAATTTCCAGTAATTTTTTGCCCATCTATGTCATAAAGACTTAAGTAAACAGGAATCCCCAATCTTCCTTTATCAATTCTTTTAAGCCCTTTATAAATTTTAATTCCTACCGATTTTAGCCTTTCTTCCACTTCTTTTACTGTTTCTTCAGGGAACTTAGCTTTATCAGCTATAACCTTTTTAGAACTTTCTAAAAATTTTTCTTTTAATTCTCTCATCAGTCCTTCCAAAAACTTTAAATTTTTAAAAAGGTATAGTATAATTTTTGAGTAATTTTCTAAAATATTATATCTCTAAATCTAAAAATGAAAATAGCAGTTGCTTTAAGTGGTGGAATTGATAGTGCAGTAACTGCTTATATTTTGAAAGAAAAAAATTATCAGCTTTTAGGTATTACTTTTGAACTCTTTGAGTCTCAAATAGAAACTATTGAAAAAGCTAAACATATTGCCCATCTACTTAATATTCCACATCATGTTTTAGATTTAAAAGAATTTTTTAAAGATGAGATTGTTTCTTATTTTGTAGATTCATATGCTAAAGGATTAACACCAAATCCATGTGCTTGGTGTAACAGAAAAATTAAATTTGGTAAAGTTTTAGAATTGGCTATAAAAAATTTAAAAATAGAAAAATTTGCAACAGGGCACTATGTGAAAATAGAAAATTATAAGGGAAAACCTCTTTTAAAAAGAGCGAAAGATAAGAATAAAGATCAATCCTATTTTTTAGCCCTAATAAATTGTGAAATTATTCCTTATCTAATCTTCCCCTTGGGAGATTTTACTAAAAATGAAGTCAGATCCTTAGGAAAAATCTTATTCAATTTTTTAGATTATAAAGAATCACAAGATATTTGTTTTTTAAAAAATAAAACTTTAAAAGAATTTTTATCTACCTATCTTCCAGAAAAAAAGGGGGTTGTGGTATATAAGGATAAAATTATAGGTACCCATTCAGGCATTCAGTGGTATACTATTGGACAAAGAAAGGGACTTGGAATTCCTTTAGGTAAACCTTTATATATCATTGATTTAGATTTTAAGGAAAATAAAATTATTTTAGGAGAAGAAAAAGATTTATTTTCTAAAGGACTTATCTTAGAAGATTTTAATTTCCACCTTCCTTTAAATTTATGGATAAACCCATCAGCTCAGATAAGATATAAAGCTCCTATAGCAAAAGTTAAGGATATAATTAAAAACAATAATAAAGAATATAGAATTTTATTTGAAACTCCTGTAAAGGGCGTGACACCTGGACAAGTGTGTGTCTTTTATGAAAATGATTTTTTACTTGGGGGAGGTGTTATTAAAAGAGCAATAAAATAAAAGAGTTTATAAAGCTTAGGTTGACAGAAAAGGAAAAAAAGGTAAGATTTTATTCTTAAAAAGAGGAAACTTATGGAATTTGAAGCAGTCATCGGTTTAGAAGTTCACGCCCAACTCAGCACCAAAACCAAAATGTTTTGTTCCTGTTCCACTAAATTTGGCAATCCTCCCAATACACAAATTTGTCCGGTTTGCACAGGACTTCCTGGAGTGCTTCCTGTAATAAATAAAAAAGCTGTAGAATACGCATTAAAATTAGCTTTAGCACTTAATTGTAAGATAAATCTAAAATCTATTATGGCTCGCAAAACTTATTTTTATCCTGATCTTCCAAAAAATTACCAAATTTCTCAATATGAAATACCTCTTGCAGAAGGAGGAGTTGTTGAAATTGAAATAAATGGAAATAAGAAAAAAATAGGTTTAGTAAGAATTCACATGGAAGAAGATGCAGGAAAGTTAATTCATGATGAAAAAAAACCTTATTCTTATGTAGATTTTAACAGAGCAGGAGTCCCTCTCCTTGAAATTGTAAGTACTCCAGAAATCTCTTCCCCTGAAGAAGCAGTGGCCTATTTAAAAACCTTAAGAAGAATTCTGAGATATCTTGAAATATGTGATGGAAATATGGAAGAGGGAAGTTTAAGATGCGATGCTAATGTTTCTGTCAGACCAAAAGGAAGTGAAAAATTTGGAACTAAAGTAGAACTAAAAAATATGAATTCCTTTAAACATGTAGAAAGAGCTTTAAGTTATGAAATAAAAAGACAAATTGGTCTCCTTATGGAAGGTAAAGAAGTTATTCAAGAAACAAGACTTTATGATGAGGCTACACAAACCACTCATCCCATGAGAGGAAAAGAAGAAGCTCACGATTATTGTTATTTCCCTGATCCAGATTTAATAGAAATCCAAATAAATGAAGATTTCCTTGAAAAACTTAAAACTGAACTTCCTGAACTTCCCCAAGAAAAAAAGGAGAGATTTTTAAAGACCTATTCTTTAACACCTTATGAAGTAGATATTTTAATTGAAGAAAAAAATTTAGCTGATTTTTTTGAAAAAACAGCAAAAATTTATCCCAACCCTAAAAGCATATCCAATTTTATGCTTACAGAAGTCTTAAGGTATTTAAATCGTGATGGAAAAGACATTAGTGAAACAAATCTCAAACCCGAAAATCTTGCTCAACTACTTGAATTAGTAGAAAAGGGGGTAATTTCCATAACTATTGCGAAACAAATTTTTCCAGAGATATATGAAAAGGGAATTGAACCTAAAAAGGTTATAGAGGAAAAAGGGCTCGTCCAAGAGAGTTCGGAAGATAAGTTAAGATCCATTTGTGAAGAAGTTTTGGCAGAAAATCCAAAAGAAGTGGAAAAATATAAAACTGGTAAAAAAGGCATTATAGGCTTTTTTGTAGGACAAGTTTTAAAGAAAACACAAGGTAAAGCAAATCCTAAGATAGTTAATAAAATTCTAATTGAGCTCTTAGAAAAATGAAATTTTCTTTTTTAAAAAGGGAAATTCTAAAAGAACCTGCTAAAGCTGATTTAATAAAAGCTTGGTTTTGGACAGAAAAAGGGCTTTATCTTCTTGACCAAAGAAAACTTCCTTTAGAAGAAAAATACATTTTTTGTGATAATCTTAACAAAATAAGAACTGCTATCAAAGAAATGGTAGTAAGAGGAGCTCCTGCTATAGGTATTTGCTCAGCAATCGGATTTGTTATAGAATTCAAAAATTTTTTATCTTCACTAAAAAGTGAAGAAATTTTGGTTCATAAAGTAGAGGAAGAAATAGGGAAAATCAGCAATCTTTTAGTTACTTCACGCCCCACAGCAGTAAATCTTTCCTGGGCTGTTTCAAGATTGAGAAAAATTTCTCTTAATTTTCTTGAGAAATTTAAAGAAAAAATAAATAAATCTAAACTTAAACAACTTGAAGAGTTACTTGAAAAAGAAGCACTAAGAATATGGGAAGAAGATATAGAAGCTAATTTGGCTATAGGTGAATATGGAAAAGATATTCTTCCAAAAGGAGGTATACTTACCCATTGTAATACCGGAGCATTAGCAACTGGTGGATATGGAACTGCTTTAGGGGTTATAAGAAAATTTTATGAAAAAAATAAGAAAATAAAAATTTTTGTAGATGAAACTCGTCCTTTTTTACAGGGTGCAAGACTTACTGCTTGGGAACTTTACAAATTAAAAATTCCCTATACTTTAATTACTGATAATGCTGCAGGTTTTCTTATGCAAAAAGGAGAAATTTCTGCAGTTATAGTAGGAGCTGACAGAATTACAAAGAATGGAGATACAGCTAATAAAATAGGAACCTATTCTTTAGCAATTTTAGCTAATTTCCACAACATACCCTTTTTTGTTGCTGCTCCTTCTTCTACTTTTGATTTAAATATAGAAAACAGAGAAAAAATTCCTATAGAAATTCGCCCTTCTAAGGAGGTTTTAACTTGTTACAAGAGTAAAATTGCTCCTTCTAAAGCTAAAGCTTATAACATAGCTTTTGATATAACTCCAGGTGAATTAATTTCTGCTATTATAACAGAAAAAGGCATTATCTATCCACCTTATGAGAAAAATATACCTAAAATTCTTAAAGAAAAATAATGAAAATAAAAGATACTCCAGAAAATACTTTGGAAAGGTTGATTATCTATTTAAAAGTCTTGGAGGCTCTTGAAAAAAAGAATGTAGATTTCATAAGTTCTGAAGATCTGGCTAAAAATTGTGGTGTAAATTCTGCTCAGTTAAGAAAGGATTTAAGTTTTGTAGGGTCCTTAGGAACTAAAGGTGTAGGATATGGTATTAAAAGCTTAAAATATAGTCTTAAAAATTTTTTGGGAAGGTCTCGAGAATGGAATTTAATTTTAGGCGGGTTAAGTCCTTTGGGAATATTCCTCCTACAAGATAAAATTTTACAAAAAGAAGGATTTTATTTTTTAGCTGCCTTTGATACAAAAGAAGAAAATATTGGTAAAATATATAATGGTATAGTTGTTTATAATTTAAATCAGTTATCTCAAGTGATGAGTGTAATAAAAGTAGATATAGGTGTAATTACTGCAGAGGAAAATCCAGAAATTTTCTTAGAAGCTTTCATAGAACAGGGTATAAAAGCTATTTTAAATCTTAGTAAAGTGCCTCTTTTCATAGAAAATCAAGAAATAAAGATTGAAAACTTTTCTTTTTCTATGGCTTTAACAAAATTATCCTATTTCTTAAAAGGTTAAACTATGAAAATAAAGGTCTGGAAAAAGGACCCCAGAGCTAAGTTACTCAAAAAAAGTACTGAACAATCTGTAGGATATGATTTATTTGCTTTGGAGGAGGTTTCTATAGATCCTGGTGAATTTACTCTTATTAGAACAGGTTTAGTAATAAAAGCAGAACCTCCTTATGCCCTTTTTATTTTCCCAAGATCTTCTCTTTTTAAAAATAAAAGCTTGATAATGCCAAATTCTGCTGGTATTATAGATTTTGATTATTGTGGAGAGGAGGATGAAATTAAGATTCCAGTATTAAATTTAGGTAAAGAGAGAGTAATTGTAAAGGCTCACGAAAAGATAGCTCAGGCTGTATTTATTAAAATAGGAGATCCCGAAATAGAAGAAATTTTTGCTCCTCCTAAATCTTCTTCAAGGGGTGGATTTGGATCTACTGGTGGTTGGGAATAATGAGCCTGTAGCTCAGGGGACAGAGCGTGGGGCTCCGGACCCCAAGGTCGGGGGTTCAAATCCCCCCAGGCTCACTATCTTATAATTCTCTTTTCAACCTCATTCCAATTAATATTCTCAAAAAAAGCCTCAATATAGTCCTTCTTTTTAAGCCCATAATCAATCATATAGGCATGCTCAAAGACATCCATAACTAAAAGAGGAGAACATCCTGCTGGATGCCCTACATCGTGTTCATTTATCCAAAAGTTTATTAATTTACCAGTGTGAACATCTTGGTATAAAATGACCCAACCTATACCACGCATTAAACCAATACCTATAAATTCTTTTTTCCAATTTTCATAGCTTCCAAATTGCTCATTTATTAGTTTAGAAAGATGACCCTCTTGAGGAAAAATTCCATCTCCTCCTAAATTCTCAAAATAAAGCTCATGTAGCCTCATGCCGTTCCACTCCCATCCCAATCTTCTTTTAAGTTCTGCAAATTCTACAGCCCCAGCTTTATCTTCTTCAAGCATTTTCATAAGTGCCTCTAATAACTTATTACAGTTAGCAACATACCCATTGTACAAAGTGAAATGATTTTTTAAAAGAGGTTCGCTAAAACCTTTCATTCCAATTAATTTAGAATAATCTTTTGCCTCATACATTTTTATACCCCCTTAATTGCTTTTATTTTCTAAATTAAACTCCCTCAAGTCCCCAATGTTCCTTAAAAGTATGCCAAGAGGTGGGATCCTTTAAGAATTCTATACTATCAAAAATAGAAAGATAGTGACCCCATTCTTCTTGTGCTAAAGTTAAAAAGAAGCGTTTAACCTTAGGGTCTTTAGTTTCTTCAGAAAGCTTTTGATAATATTTTATAGATTTTTCCTCAAAGTTTAAAGCTTCCTCTAAAGCTGCAAGATCTGTTTCAACTCCTGCTACCTTTTCAAGCTGTTTTGGATCAAAAATTGGATTAAATTGTTTTTTTGAAACTTTAGTAATATATTTAGGAAGCTCCTTTTTTTGCTGAAAAAATTGGTAGATTTCTCTTATTTTTTCTCGATGGAGATCTTCTTCATGAGCCAGATGTTTAAATAATTCTTTAACTGAGGGTACAAGTGTCTTCTTTGATGCTTCAAGATAAAATTTCTTCCCCTGCACTTCCAATTCCTCAGCTTTTAAAAGAGCCTCTAATAATTTTTTAGACATGAATAGACCTCCTTGAACCAATTATTTTAAATTAAAAAAGATTATAAAAAACAAATAAATAAAAGTCAAGTTTAGTATATTAGGTTAGGGACCAAAAGCTTAAAAACCAATTAAAACAAAAATTTTAAAAAGATTTAAGAGGGAATATGAAAAGATTTTTAGCACTATACAAAAAAGTTTAAAAGATATAGAGAAAATAAATTTTTTTGCAAAAAACTGGATAAGATAGTAAGAAATAGAAAATATTAGGTCTGATGTGATGACAATTGTGCTAACTATGTTATACTTTCATTAAACAAAGGAATGAAATCAAAATGATAGAATTTCCAGAGCATAAGACAAAGATAGTGTGTACTATTGGGCCTGCTTCAAGTACGGAGGAGGTACTTGAGAGACTTCTAAAAACCGGTATGAATGTAGCAAGGCTCAATTTTGCCCACGGAACTTTAGAATCCCACAGAGAAGTTATTAAGCGTATTCGAAAGGTATCTTCAAAATTAAACCTTCCATGTATGATTTTAGGCGACCTTCCTGGTCCTAAAATTCGTATTGGTAAACTTCAAAAAGAACCTCTTTATCTAACTAAAGGTGAAAGTATAATACTAACTACCAAAGAGTCAACATATTCTGAAAAAAAATCCATGTCAATTATGACAAGCTTCCGGAAAGCGTTTCAGTGGGTAGCGTTATCTACATCAATGATGGTTTTATACAACTACAGGTTGAAGAAGTGTTAGACTATGAAATAAGATGCACTGTTCTTATTGGAGGAGAACTGCTTTCAGGTAAAGGGCTAAATCTCCCAGGAGCAAAACTTTATGTTGAACCAGTAACTGCTAAAGACTTTGAGTTTATAGAATTTAGTTTAAACGAAGGGATTGATGCTATTGGTGTATCCTTTGTGGAAAGAGCAGAGGATATCCGAAGGGTTAAAAAATTTGCTGAAGCAAAGGGCAGTTTTGTATACGTTGTGGCAAAGATAGAAAGGGCTGAAGCATTAGAAAACATCGATGAAATAGTAGAAGCAGCCGATGCAATTATGATTGCCCGCGGTGACCTGGGTGTTCAGATACCTTTGGAGGATGTACCATCAGTACAGAAAAAGTTAATTCATAAAGCAAATCTAATGGCTAAACCCGTGATAATCGCAACCCAAATGCTTATTTCTATGACTCAAAATATCAGACCTACAAGGGCAGAAGTATCAGATGTGGCAAATGCTATCCTGGATGGTGCTGATGCTCTTATGCTTTCAGAAGAAACAGCTATAGGTAGATACCCTGTGGAATCAACAGCTATGCTTGTAAGAATAGCATCATCAACGGAGCGGCAACGCAAGGAAATAAATTCTCTTACCGATCTTAGTAATATTTCAAAGTTTAAACCTGACTGCTGGATCCTTGTCATTTGTAGCAATGAAAAAGTTCGCAACTTTTTAACTCTTTCATATGGAGTTATACCCTTATTGCTGGAAAATAAAGATGAAGTAATAGATGATGCTACAGTAAGAGCCATTGTTGATGAGATTGGAGGTCAAAAGGACACTAAAGTGGTATTGACAGAGATAACATCACCAGAACATCCAAATTTTATTGATTCTTTAAAAATAATAACTCTCAAATATACTGAACAAAAAACTAAAGAGTAAAGGAGAAAAATATGAATGGATTATTTCAAGGAGCATGGAAAATTGGTACGATAATGGGAATACCTATCAGAGTGCATTTTACATGGTTTGTTGTTTTTGGTTTAATCACATGGTCACTTTCCACCTTCTATTTCCCAATGGTAGCTCCTGATCTTCCTGTTACATCTTACTGGATTAAAGGTACTTTTGCAACAATTCTACTATTTATTTCTGTAGCCTTCCACGAACTTGCCCATTCTTTAGTAGCAATGAGATATAAAATTTCAATAGAAAGTATTACACTTTTTATCTTTGGAGGTGTTGCTCAAATGAAAGGAGAACCACCTCATCCAAGGGCAGAATTTGAGATAGCTATTGCTGGCCCCTTATCAAGCTTCTTTCTTGCTATAATATTCTTTTTCCTATCTGCAAATACAATCGGTAGTTTGAAAATCCTTTCTTCCTATCTTGCCCAAGTTAACTTAATACTGGGTATCTTTAATCTTATTCCCGGTTTTCCGATGGATGGAGGAAGAGTATTGAGATCTATCATATGGCAAAAGAAAAAGAATTTTTTCTATGCAACACAGAGGGCAGCAAGCATTGGACAGAAAATAGCATTGTTTTTTATCTTTTTCGGAATATTTTCTTTATTCGCCGGAATGGTAGGAGGATTATGGCTTGTACTTATAGGATGGTTTATTTATACAGCAGCTCAAACAAGTTATCAACAATCAACGATTCAAGAAGCTCTATCAGGGGTTAAGGTCAAAGATATAATGATAAAAGATATAGTGACAATCAGCCCATCTATTACAATTGATGAAGCTGTAAATAACTATTTCTTAAGATATGGTTACGGAGGCTTCCCCGTGGTCTCTGATGGAAAATACCTTGGTATAATAACCCTTAAAGAAATAAAAAATGTCCCCCAAAATGCCTTTAAAGATACGAAAGTCTCTGAAGTTTACGTTAAACATAAAAAGCAGTGGGAGGTATCTCCTGAAGAAGAGGCTATAAAAGCTCTTGAAGTTATGATACGAGAAGACACGGGAAGACTTGTGGTCAAGGAAGGAGATAAAATTATAGGTTTGATTACCCGAAATGGAATTGCCCGTTATGTGCAAATTAGAGGACAACAAAAATAATAAAGAAGGAAGGAGTTATGGGAATAACAAAATTAATAGTTATTTTGGTTTTGGTAATTCTTCTTGGAATAGTTTTTATTCAAAATCTTGAGCCAGTAAGAGTACATTTCCTTTTCA
>CAZZLG010000055.1:0-8713 GCA_964654865.1 uncultured Thermodesulfatator sp. | reverse complement strand
TCTTTTTACCAAGCCCTTTTTCCTCTAAATATGCTGTTATTTTAGCTTTTCCTTCAATGCTATCTAAACCTGTAAAGATATCTGAATTAACCATAATACCTGGTTCTTCATAAGCACTTTCCATCTCTTCAGGAATTAAGTCTCTATCCTTAGGTTTAATAACAACTTTAATGGGAAGATTATATTTTTTGGCAAATTCAAAGTCTCTCTGGTCATGAGCAGGAACACACATTATAGCACCTGTTCCATATTCCATTAAAACAAAATTAGCAACAAAAAGAGGCAATTTTCCACCTGTAAGAGGATGAAGTGCATAAGTTTCCAAAAATAGACCTTCCTTTTCAGCAACACCAGCTTCTATATCCTTTCTTTCTTTTCTAACTTTTTCTATAAAATTTTCTAACTCTTTTTTTAACCCCTTTTTCTCTGCAATTATTTTAGCCATTGGGTGCTCTGGAGACATACAAACAAAAGTTGCACCAAAAAGAGTATCTGGACGGGTAGTATAAACAATAAGGTCTTCTCCTATTTCAGGTATAGGAAATTTTATCTCTGCTCCTTCACTTTTTCCTATCCAATTTATCTGCATAGTTATAACTTTTTCAGGCCAGTGTCCTTCAAGTTTTTTTAAATCCTCTAAAAGTTCTTCAGCATAAGCTGTAATTTTAAGAAACCATCCTTCCATTTCTTTAAAGGTAACCTCTTCTCCACATCTCCAACAAGCTCCGTCTTCTACTTGCTCATTAGCAAGAACAGTATGACAAGAAGGACACCAATTAACTAAAGTTTTTTTTCTATAGGCAAGCCCTCTTTCATACATCTCTATAAAAAATCTCTGCTCGTGCTTGTAATATTCGGGATCAGAGGTTGCAAATTCTCTGCTCCAATCATAACTAAATCCAAGCTTTTTTAATTGATCTCTCATATAATCTATATTTGAATAAGTCCATTTAGCTGGATGAACTCCGTGTTTAAGTGCTGCATTTTCTGCAGGAAGTCCAAAGGCATCCCAACCCATAGGATGAAGAACATTATATCCTTTCATTCTTTTTACTCGAGCTAATATATCTCCCAAAGTGTAGTTTCTTACATGTCCCATGTGAATCCTACCTGAAGGATAAGGAAACATCTCCAAAACATAGTATTTTGGTTTTGAAGGATCTCTCTTTACTTTAAAGACATTTTGTTTTTCCCAGAGATTTTGCCATTTTTTTTCTATCTCCCAAAAATCGTATTTTTTCATAAAGATTCCTCCTCACTAACAATAGCTTTTACAGGGCAGCTTTTAAAGTAAACATCAATTATTTTCCTTATAAATGTTCTCTACTATAGCATCTGCAAATTCAGAACATTTAACCTCTTTTGCTCCTTCAAGCTGTCTTGCAAGATCATAAGTAACTATTTTCTGCTGAATAGTTTTAGAAAGTGCCCTCCAGATAAGATCTGCTGCTTCTTTCCAACCAAGATATTCAAGCATCATTTTCCCAGAAAGAATAAGTGAAGAAGGATTTACCTTGTCAAGTCCTGCATATTTTGGGGCAGAGCCGTGAGTAGCTTCAAAAATGGCATATCCGTCTCCAATATTAGCACCAGGTGCCATACCCAACCCCCCTACTTGAGCTGCAAGGGCATCTGAGAGATAATCTCCATTTAAATTAGGGGTTGCAAGAACACTATAATCTTCAGGTCTTAAAAGTGCCCACTGAAACATAGCATCTGCAATTCTGTCTTTTATAACTACAATCCCCTCTGGAACTCCATTAGGATATTTTTCAGAAATTTCGCTTTCAAAAACAATTTTATCTGGGAATTCTTCTTTAGCTAATTCGTATCCCCAGTTTCTAAAAGCTCCCTCTGTATATTTCATTATATTTCCTTTGTGAACAAGGGTCACACTGGGACAACTATTTTCTAAAGCGTATCTTATTGCTTTACGAACAAGCCTATAGGTTCCAAACTTACTTATAGGCTTAATTCCTATTCCAGAATCCTCTTTTATTTCTTTCCCAAAATTTTCTTTTATAAATTCTATAAGTTTTTTAGCTTCCTTTGACCCTGCAGGATATTCAATTCCTGCATAAACATCCTCTGTATTTTCTCTAAAAACTACCATGTTTACTTTTTCTGGGTACTTAACAGGAGAAGGAGTCCCAGGAATCCATTTTACTGGTCTTACACAAGCATAAAGATCTAATACTTGTCTTAAAGTAACATTAAGACTCCTAAAACCGCCTCCAACTGGTGTAGTAAGAGGACCTTTAATAGCAACCACACATTCTTTTATAGTTCGTAATGTTTCTTCTGGTAGATAATTGCCTATTTCTTTATAAGCTTTTTCACCTGCTAAAGTTTCTTTCCAGAGAATTTTTCTTTTACCATTATAAGCTTTTTCAATTGCTGAGTTTAAAACTTTTAAAGTTGCTCTCATTATATCTGGACCAATTCCATCTCCTTCTATATAAGGAATTTCAATCTCATCTGGAACTTCAAGAGAAAAATCACTTCTAATTCTTATTTTCCCCATATTTTTAAAATACCTCCTAAAAAATTATCCTAAAAATCTTAATCCAAGTAAGAATTTTGACAAGATAAAAAACTCCTTATATAATATTTTAAGAAATTATGAATATTGTAAAAGAAATTAAAAAGTATCTTGTCTACCTAAATGAATTAGGATTTAATTATATCCCTGCTGATAAAAATTTTAAAAAATTATTACAAAATAATGTTTATTTCTCAGAAAATACTTTAGAAAAGATTAAAAATGCTATAGTTAATTGTGAAAAATGCCCTCTTTGCAGGGTAAGAAAGCAACCTGTATGGGGTGAAGGAGATTTAGAAGCTAAGCTTATGCTTATAACTGAGTTCCCAGATAAGGATGAAGATTTTTACGGAAAACCATTTGTAGGTGCTATAGAGGAACTTTTAGAAAAAATATTAAAGAGTATAAATTTAACACGAAAAGATTTTTTTATTACTCATGCCGTTAAATGTAAAACCCCTGGGGGAAGACCTCCTGAATTAGAAGAGATTTCAGCTTGTAAACCCTATCTTCTTAAACAGATTAAGCTTTTAAATCCTAAACTTATTTTAGCTTTTGGTTTTACACCTCCAAAAATCTTCTTTGACAATAACCCTGCTCTCTCTTCTATAAGAGGAAAACCTGTAAAAATAAAAGATTTTATTATTCTCTTTACTTATCATCCTAACTATATGCTTAAAAATCCTGCTGTAAAACGTTTATTATGGGAAGACTTACAAAAATTTAGGAACCTTTATGAACAAATTTTTGAAAATTTTTAAAATTTTTCTTTTAATTGGTTATTTTCTTTGTTCCGTAGGTTTTTGTAAGGAAAATAAGATTTTTTTAGTTAAAATTGATGCTCCCATAACTCCGGTTATTGCTAATTTTTTAATATATAGCATTGATTTAGCTAACAAAGAAGCTTCCCAAGCTTTAATTATAGAATTAGATACCCCTGGGGGATTAGTTGAATCTACAAGAGAAATTGTAAAAGAGTTTTTACAAAGTAAAGTCCCTGTTATTGTATACGTAAGTCCCTCAGGAGCAAGAGCAGCTTCAGCAGGAACTTTCATTTTACTTGCTTCTCATTTAGCAGCTATGGCTCCAGGAACACGTGTAGGAGCTGCTCATCCTGTAGAACTTACAGGAAAAGCTGATGAAAAGGTAATGGAAAAAATAACCAATGATTTAGTTACCTGGGCTAAAAATCTTGCTCAGATGAAAAAGAGAAATGAAAAATTTGCTGAAGAGGCTGTTAAAAAAAGCAAAAGTATTACAGAAACAGAAGCTTTTGAGTTAGGAGTTATAGAAATAATAGCCAAAGATTTAAATGACCTTATCCAAAAAGCTCATGGAAGAAGTGTCATAATAAATGAACAAAAAATTTCTTTAAACTTAAAAAATTGTCAAATAAAAGAAATTAAAGAAGATTTAAAAACAAAAGTGTTAAAAATTTTAACCAATCCCAATTTAGTATATCTCCTTTTAATGCTTGGACTTGCTGGACTTTATTTTGAATTTTCCCATCCAGGAACCATTTTCCCCGGAGTAATAGGAGCAATTTGTTTAATTCTTGCTTTAGTGGGCTTAAGTATTTTGCCTGTTAATTATGCAGGTTTAGCTCTAATTATTTTAGGTGGGATTCTTTTCTTTTTAGAATTACAAATAACATCACACGGACTTCTTGCTCTTGGAGGAAGTGTTTGTCTTCTTTTAGGCTCTCTTATGCTTTTTGGGAAAAATCCTCCTGCTCTAAGAGTTTATCAACCCTTTTTATATACGGTGATTTTAACCATTTCTGCAGCTTTAGGAGGAATAACTTATTTAGCTATAAAAACACTCAGAAAAAAACCTGTTTCAGGTAGAGAAGCACTTATTAATAAAGTAGGGAAAGTAATAGAAGATGTAGGACCTAAAGAGGGTAAGATATTTGTAGAAGGTGAAATATGGAAAGCTATAGCTGATGAATACATTCCTAAGGGAACAAAAGTGATAGTAATTGAAAAGAAAGGATTTATCTTGAAGGTAAAACCTTTAAAAGAGTAATTTTAATGAAAAAGATTTTTTATCTTATTTTGTTCTTATTAATATTTAATAAAGCCTATTCTTATAATTTAGAAAATTCTACTGATAATTGTAAGGCTGTAAATTTTAATTTAGAAAGCAAAGAATTTTTTATTGATCTTGAAGGATTTTTCGCAAAACCTATAAAGAAGGAATCTATTACCTTTCTGGGAAATATACTAATAGAGAAAAGAACTTATAAAAATACAAAAAGTAAATTTAAAGTTAGCTTATACAGAGGAAAAAATCTTATTAATAATTGGAAATTTTTACTTTTTTCTTTAAGTGGTTTTTCTGAGGAAAGTCTAAAAGATTTAGAAATAGAAGGTTTTAAAACAAAACTTTACGAAAAAGAAGATTATAAAGCAATTATTTTCCCTTTATTGGAAAGTGAAGATACCGGATTAATAATTATTTTTAGCTCTGAAACTTTAAACTTAGAGGAAATGATAGAGCTAATAAAAAAATTTCCTATTTACAAGTTTTGTTTAGCCCCTTGCTCTTAAAATTAATTCTTTCATCTCTCTTACAGCATCTTTCATTCCTACAAAAAGGGCTCTTGAAACAATGCTATGTCCAATACTAAATTCTTCTATCTGGGGTATAGCTGAAACAGGTCCTATATTTTCATAGTTTAAGCCATGACCAGCATGAACTATAAAACCAAGATCCTTAGCTATTCTTGCAGAAACTTCAATCTTATTAAGTTCTTTTTCTCTTTTTTCTTCTGTTTCAGCTTCTGCATACATTCCTGTATGAATTTCTATAATTTGAGCACCTGTTTTTTTGGCAAGTTTTATAGTTTTTTCATCTGGATTTAAAAACAAACTTACCTTTATTCCTGCTTTATTAAGTTCTTTAACTACCTTTTTAACCTCTTCCACCCTTCCCTCTAAGTTCATTCCTCCTTCTGTGGTAATCTCTTCTACCCTTTCTGGAACTAAAGTAACTTGATAAGGTTTTATTTCTTTAGCAAATTTAATTAAATAATCATCTATAGCCATCTCCAAAATAAGTTTAGTCTTTATAATTTCCCTTATAATTCTTACATCCCTTTCTTTAATGTGTCTTCTATCAAGCCTTAAATGAACAACTATTCCATCAGCTCCTCCAAGTTCTGCAAGTACCGCAGCATGAACAGGATCGGGATAATAAGTCTTTCTTGCTTCTCTTACTGTTGCAACATGATCAACATTTACTGCCAATTTTGCAGGCATATATTCCCTCCCTTTAACAAAATTTATAACTTTTTTCTTGCCCTTTTTAAATGCAATTTTATTGAGTAAGTTTAACTCATTTTTTAACATAAGAAAAGGTGAAAACCATCCCCTTTCGTGGTTATAATCTAAAAGATGAAAAAGTCCATGAATAACTAAGGCAAGAAGATAATTTTTAAAATCAAGTTCATAAATTTCTGCTTCTTTCTTTGCCTTTTCAATAGATATAATTATTTCTCCCAAAATATTAGAAATGAAAGAATTTTCTTTAGCAAAAGGAAAAGCTAAAACATTAGTAGGATAAGGTCTTCCTAAATATTGAGTATTAAGTTTTTTAATGTTTTTATCATCTGTAAAAACTAAAGATACTTCTCTATGGAAAAGTTTTAAATATTTTAAGGCTTTTTCTAATTTTTTTTCTAACTCTTTAATTTCTTTTTCAGAAATAAGTTTTTTTGAGGTTAAGTGTATTAAAAGGGACATTATTTTTCAAAGACCTTTTTAGCAAATATTAAATATCCTGTGTGAGAAATCATTCTATCTTCTGGACGAAGTCTTTCTGGATTGGTTTTATAATGCCTCAAGAGTATCTCTACAACTTCTATCTCTACAAAAGGATATTTTTTAAGCTCTAAAAGGCACTGAGAAACTTGATTAGCTGTAGGAACTAAAATACCAAGAGGATGACCTCCTTTTAAAGCTTCCCAAGCACCTTTAATAAGTACCCAAGGAGTTTTTAAATCTAAAAATACAGCGTCAACTTCTCTTTCTTCAAAACTTTCTAAAACTTCTACATTTTTAAAAACAACTCTATTTAAAAGCCCAAGTTTTTTTAAATTCTTCTTTGCAACTTCCTGAAATTTTACTTCTTTTTCATAAGAAATTACCTTTCCTTCATCCCCTACTATATAAGCAAAAGCTGAAGTAAGTGCACCTGAGCCTCCTCCACATTCAAGAACTATTTTTCCAGGACATATATTAAGTTTTAATAAAATGTATCCTATATCCTTAGGATAAACAATTTGAGTTACCCTTTCTATTTTTTTTAAGAAGTCATAGATTGTAGGCTTTAAAATATAAAATTTTTCTCCCTTTTTTCCGTAAATAATATCCCCGTAAGTTTTCCCTATCAAATCTTTTAAATTTAAATAATCCTTATGAGTGTGAAAATCGAGGTCTTTTATTTCTACAAGATAGGACTTTTCATCTGAGGTTAGAAGTAAAACACAATCTCCTTCTTTTAAAGACATTTATAATTAAATTTTCAAGAAGGTTTTAAAGGCTTTATAAGTCATGTATAAATCGCCTTTATGAGCAATTTCAAATGGAGAATGCATAGAAAGTAAAGGTGGACCAGCATCAACTATATCCATACCATAGGAAGCAAAATATTTAGAGACTGTTCCTCCACCACCCTCATCTACCTTTCCCATAGAACATACTTGATAGATAACCTTATTTTCATCCCAGTTTTTAAGAAGCCAAGCTAAAAATTCAGCATGAGCTTCATTTGCCATATATTTACCACCATGCCCTGTATAACGACTAACTGCTATTCCAAATCCAAGCTTTGCATCATTAAGTTTATCATGAACCTCTATATAGTTAGGATCAATTCCTGCTGTTACATCTGCAGATATAGCTTTTGTTTTACTCATTATATTAAAAAAGGTATCTGCAGTAGGAGAAAATCCAGAATTTTTAATGAGGTTATACATAATTCCTTCAAAAATTCTACTTTTTGCAGAAGTATTACCTTCAGAGCCTATTTCTTCTCTATCCATAAATAAAATTAAGTTAGTATATTCTGGATCCTCTACTTCTAAAAAAGCTTTTAAGGATGTGAAAGCACAAATTCTATCATCCTGTCCATATCCTCCTACAAAGGATTTATCAAGCCCAACTTCCCGAGCTGAACCAGCAGGCACCACATATAACTCTGCAGAAACAAAATCTTCCTCTTTTATTCCATATTTTTTATAAATAAGTTCTAAAAATTTAAGTTTTATTCTTTCTTTTATTTTTTCATTTTTGTCTTCAACAGGAATACCCGCTACCAAAATATTTAACTTCTCTCCAACAATAGCTTCTGAGAGTTTTTTTTCTGCTTGAATTTTTTTTGCAAGATGGGGAAGTAAATCACAAATAGTAAAAACAGGATCCTTTTTATTCTCACCTATGACTATTTTAATTACTCTTCCATCCTTTTTAGCTACAACTCCATGCAAGGCAAGAGGCTGAGCTACCCAGTGATATTTTTTAATACCTCCATAATAATGAGTTTTTAAAAAGGCTAAGTCTGTATCCTCAAAAAGGGGATGAAGTTTTAGATCAAGTCTTGGAGTATCAATATGACTAACAATGATTCTTAAACCATCTGTAATTGGTTTTTTACCAAGTTTCCAGCAGGCTAAAAATTTGTTTTTATAAATAAAATATCCCTTTTTAGAACCATTTTCTATAAAACCCTCTTTTTCAAGAAGTTCCTTCCCAAATTCTACAGTTTCTCTTTCAGTTTTAACTACCGAAAGAAATCCTATATAATCTTTAGCTATTTTTTCTAAAAGATCTTTTTCTTCTCTATCTATTTCTTCATAAACATGTTTAGCTTTATAGGTTAATTCTTTTTCAAGTTCTTCTATTTTCATACTGTCAATATAATACCATTAAAATTGCCTTTTAACAATGATATTTTTGCTTTTTCGGAGTGCCAATTTTTTAGTTATTAGTTTATAATATTAAAACAATGGAAATTCATGTAATTTTTCTTTATCTTGCCATTCTTTTACTTTTTGCAAGGCTTACAGGGGATATTTTTGCAAAATTTGGAATTCCCTCTGTTCTTGGTGAAATCTTTGTTGGAATCCTTCTTGGACAAAGTGTTCTGGGAATAATTCCTCTAAATGAT
>CAZZLG010000054.1:0-5231 GCA_964654865.1 uncultured Thermodesulfatator sp. | reverse complement strand
AAATTTTCCTATTAAAAATTACTGGTTTAATTTTCAAATAATTGAAGTTTTTAAAAGCTTATATTTATTAATCGGGCAAAACATAACTGAAGCAAAATTGAAAGAAGAAAAGCTTTTTAAAATGGCTACTCAAGACTTTTTGACAGATCTCTACAATCGCAGATATTTAGAGGATACCTTAGAGAGAATTATGGCAGCTTCAAAAAGAGGAGAAAGATTTGTTTTGTTATTTATAGATTGTGATGACCTAAAGAAGATAAATGACACTTATGGGCATTTAATAGGAGATGAGGTTCTAAAAGTTGTTGCCCAAGTTATAAAGGAAAGTATAAGAAGAGAAGACTTAGGATCTCGTTGGGGAGGAGACGAGTTTGTGGTAATTTTAAATCATTGTGATAAAGATTTAGGAATAAAAATTGCTGAAAGAATAATTAATAAATTGGAAAATTCAGAAATTAAATTAGATTCTGTTAAAATTAAACCAAGTGTAAGTATTGGAATTGTAGAAATTGACGGAACAAAAGAGATTAACGAAGTTCTTGATTTAGCAGATAAACTTGCTTATAAAGCTAAATTAAGTAGAAAAACTAAAATAATGTATCAGCCATAACTTTTGAAACTCTCTTATTTTAAAGTTTTAATATTTCTCTTAGTTGACAAAGGAGAAGTTTTTGGCATAATCTCTACATAGAATTTCTTTAAAAGAATTTTATGTTAAGAATAATCAAAGCTATAGGGCTTGTCTTCGGAGATATTGGGACAAGTCCTATTTATACCCTTACAGTTGTCTTTCTTCTTTTACCCCCAACAAAAGAGAATGTTTTAGGGGTGTTATCTATTATTTTCTGGACTCTTATTATTATTCCTACCTTGCAATATACTGTTCTTGCTATGAGCCTTAGTTTAAGGGGAGAAGGTGGAACCTTTATTCTCTTTCAAATCTTAAGAGGACTTCTTACTTCAAAAAGAAATATTTCTGTAGTTGCCCTTCTTTCTTTCGTTGGTATCTCTTTACTTATGGGGGATGGAGTTATTACCCCTGCAATTAGTATTCTAAGTGCTGTTGAAGGTATTTCTTATGTTCCTGGACTTAGACCTCTTACTGAAATAGAAGTAGTATTTATAAGTATGTTTATTGCTTTAGCACTTTTTACTTTTCAATCCCGTGGTACAGAAACAGTTTCTGGCACTTTCGGACCTATTATGAGCATCTGGTTTGGCAGTCTTTTTCTTTTAGGTTTTCTTAATATTATTAAAATGCCTGAAATATTAAAGGCTATAAGTCCACACTACATTATACAGTTTTTTCAAAATAACGGTTGGAAAGCCTATCTTGTACTTGGAGAAACTATACTTTGCGCCACAGGTTCTGAAGCTATGTACGCTGATATGGGACATTTAGGAGCAAAACCTATTAAACAAGCTTGGAAGCTTGTTTTTATTGCCTTAATTACTAATTACTTTGGACAAGGAGCTTATCTTTTATTAAATCCAGAAACCAAATCAGTACTTTTTGAGATGTGCCTCGGCACACTTTCTTTTTATTATGTCCCTTTTTTAATAATTACTTTACTTGCAACTATTATAGCCTCACAAGCTATGATAAGTGGAATGTTTAGCATAATTTATCAAGCAATTACTGCAAGAATTCTTCCCATTTTTAAAGTTAAATATACTTCAGCAGAACTTCCTTCACAAATTTATATTCCTACTATTAACTGGTTACTCTTTTTGGCGGTTTCTTTTATCATGTATGAATTTAAAAGTTCATCTTCTCTTGCAGGAGCTTATGGTCTTGCTGTAACAGGAGATATGACAATTACCGGGATTTTCCTTATTACCATTTTTTACCTTAAAAAACGTTTTTCCTTTATGAATATTGCTATCTTTACTACTATAATCACTTTTATCTATTTTACCTCTACCCTTTTTAAATTCCCCTATGGTGGATATTGGGCAGTAGTTCTTGCGAGTTTACCTCTTTCTATAATTCTTCTATATACTAATGGACAAAAAAGACTTTATCGTTTTACTAAATTTCTAAGTAAAGAAGATTTTATAAATAAGTTCGAACGTTTTTATGCTACAAATCCTAAAATCCCAGGAACAGCCCTTTTTTTAATAAGAGATCCTTCTGTTTTCCCTCCTTATGTAATAGAGACACTCTTTTTTCACGGAATTATTTACGAAGAAAATATCTTTCTTTCACTTATACGCAAAAATGAGCCCTATGGAATTACCACAGGTTTCCTTCAACCACTTTGTAATGGTGCTAAGGTTTTTGAAATAGCTTACGGTTATATGGAAATCCTTAAGGTAGAGGAAATTCTTAGAGAAAATGGAATAGAGGAAAGAGTTATCTTTTATGGTTTAGAAGAAATTCAAACTTCAAGCCCTCTTTGGAAACTTTATGCTTTTATAAAACAAATAAGTCCTCACTTTGTTAAATTTCTTGACCTTCCTCCAACTAAACTTCACGGTGTATTAACCAGATTATCTATGTAATTTTTCATTCTTTTTTTAAGATAAATGCATCAATTTTTGTAGATGCCTCTCCAAGCCCTCCTGTATAGTTTGTATAAACACCCACAAACCCTTTTTTAATCTTGTCTACAATAATAGGCTCTCCACTTAATTTATGCCCATTCCAGTAGAAAATAGCCCTTTGAGATTTTATTCTTATAGCGATTTTGTGCCACTTTGATTCCTTTGGAATACCTCCGGGTATATCTTTAGCCCCCCAGAATCTTAGATAAACAGGATAATGTCTTGTGTCGCGTCCAACGTATGCAATATTTATATTGGGATCATTTGTTTTAAAATCACAGACAATTCTGTAGAAATTACCACGAATAGGATCTATCAAAAAAGCAAGTCCTACTAAGGGACCTTTATCTCCTTTTGTAACAGGACAATAAAGGTAAGCTTCAAGATAAAAATTTTCAACCTGTGGTGTTACTGCATAGCTGAGACTTGCAAATCCACCTGCATTTGCGTTGCTAAGAACACCTATACCACCATCTCCATCAGGTGCATCAAGTGCCTTTTCCCCTTCAAGGTTGTCAAGATTAAAAAAGGGAAAAGGAGCCCACCTCAACTCTGGCTTACCTTTAGGGAAGTTATCTTTAAAAACATCTTGTGCAAAAGCTAAAAAGGGGATAATACAAAGAATTATTAACCCTAAGAGGATACCCTTCATAAAACACCTCCAAGAATATAGACCTTTAACAAAATATTATACACAAATTAGCAAAACATGCACAATATAATATAATTTTTATTTAATTTTTATTTATTACACCCTAACCCTAAGCAAAGAGATAATTAAATCGTATTATTATCTAAAAGACTTGATTTTCTTTTTAGTATACTTATTTTTTAAAAAATAATTGTTTATAATTTTTAATATTATGATAAAATGAACTCAAGTTTCTTATAAAATTAAAAACATGCCAAACAGACTTTTAAAGTCTAAAAGTTCTTATCTTAGAAAATCTGCCCATCAACCTGTGGATTGGTATGAGTGGGGAGAAGAGGCCTTTAAAAAGGCTAAAGAGGAAGAAAAACCTATATTACTTTCTATAGGTGGGGTTTGGTGTCATTGGTGTCATGTTATGGCTCACGAAAGTTTTGAGAACGAAGAGATCGCAAGGATAATAAACGAAAATTTTATCCCTATAAAAGTTGATAGGGATGAAAGACCCGATATAGACAGAAGGTATCAAGAGATAGTTTTTGCCCTTACAGGTTCTGGTGGGTGGCCCCTTACTGTATTTTTAACTCCCGAGGGAGAACCGTTCTTTGGAGGCACTTACTTTCCTCCAGAAGAGAGATGGGGGAAACCAGGTTTTAAAAATCTACTTTTGAGAGTTTCTCAACTCTGGAAGAAAGATAGAGAAAAAATTTTAAGTTCAGCAAAACAATTCTTTCAAGCTTTAGAGCTTCAAAATAAAGTATCTTATAAGAGCAAAGTTAATAAATCCCTTCTGGACAAAGGTGTAAGACACCTTTTGCTTACCGTTGATTATCAGTACGGAGGTGTAGGAAGAGCACCCAAGTTTCATCACGCAAAAGTTTGGGAATTTTTGCTTTATAAATACTTTTTTACTAAAGATAAAAATCTTTTAAAGGTAATAGAGTTATCTTTAGATGCGATGGCAAAAGGGGGAATTTACGACCACCTGCTTGGAGGTTTTTTCAGGTATTCCACAGATGATAAATGGATTGTTCCACACTTTGAAAAGATGCTTTATGATAATGCGGAGCTTTTGCAACTTTATAGCCTCGCTTATCAAGTGATACCTAAGGATTTATACAAGAGAACTGCAAAGGGAATAGTTGAGTATTACAAAAAAGAAGCAACAGATCCGGAAGGGGGTTTTTATGCCTCTCAAGATGCAGATGTTGGACTTTTAGATGAAGGTGGTTATTACACCTTTTCCTTGAGAGAAATGGAAAACCTTTTATCTTCTGAGGAATTAAAAGTAGCATTGCTTTACTTTGGTGTTAAGGAAAAAGGACACATGCACCATGACCCTTTAAAAAATGTTCTATATATCCACATGGATGAAGAGGAGGTTTCTCAAAAAACTGGTATTCCTTTAGATGAGATTAAAAAAATAATAGAGAGTGTAAAGAAAAAACTCTTAATTTACAGAGAAGAAAACAGAGAAAAACCTTTTATAGATAAAACCTTGTATACAAACTGGAATGGATTAATGCTTGAGAGTATGTGCGCCTATTATAAAGTGTTCTCAGACGCTTGGACTAAAGAATTTTCTCAAAAGACAGCAAAGAGACTATTAAGCACTCTTTATAAAAACGGTGAACTATATCATGCAGAGGGAATAAAAGGTTTCTCCGAGGATTATATATTTTTAGCTAAAGGATTAATAGCCTTATTTGAAATTACTCAAGAAAAGAATTGGCTTGACGTCTCTTTGGAATTGGTTGAAAAGGCAATTCAAAAGTTTTGGGATGAAAAGGACGGAGGTTTTTTTGATACTGGAGAAGAAGGAGAAGGGCTTTTAAGGTTGAAGAAAAAGAGTATAGCTGATTCTCCTATTCAATCGGTTAATGGCTCTGCACCTTACGTATTGCTACTGCTTGGAAATATCAATTCAAAAACAGAGTATGTAGATTTTGCTGAAAGAAATCTTGAGACCTTTGCTAAATATGTAGAAGATTTACCTACAGCCTCAGCATCTTATTTAATCAGCCTCTATGCCTTT
>CAZZLG010000053.1:0-9827 GCA_964654865.1 uncultured Thermodesulfatator sp. | reverse complement strand
TTTTCTTATTAAAGAGCTTATTTTATATTTTTTTATAAAAGGTTCTTCCAAATATTTAGAAGAAAACTTAAGCAAATTATACCACAAAGCTGAAATCTCAATCGGTTTACCATATCTTGGAGTAATAGGAATCCCATCAATAACCACATCCATCCAAGTTAAAGCTGAATTGATATTATCTGGTATTTCAATAAATCCATCTTCAGGATCAATTCTAAAGGGCAAAAAAGAATTAGTTAAAAACTGGGTTATAATTTCTCTGATAGCTTTGAGTAATTCATTTTTCTGTCTTTCAGAAATTTTATCTTTAAAGAATTCTATAAATTGGAAAATACGCAGCCCAAACCACAAGGTTCCGTCAATGGAATTATAGTTTATTTCTGAAAAATCACTTACCACATTAGGGATAAGCCCATTTTTCATTAGGTTTTTATATTTAATGAATATAGTATAGGCTTTTTCAAATCCCTTTTCTAAGTAAAAAATTGCAGGGAGTCCTATAAAGGTATCCCTTCCCCAACAATAAAACCAAGGAAATCCTGCAATAATATCATCTTTTAATAAAAAGCCTTCAACCAAAAGGTCTAAAATTTTAAAATAATCTTCCTGGGAAAAGGACTTTTTATTTAGATCAAGTTCAGGATAGTTCTTATAATAGCTTTCTATAAACTCAATTTCTTTATTTATATCCTTTATAGGAGCATCGCTAAAGATTAAATAAAACTTTTCTTTAGGATTAAGTTCAACTTCTATTTTAAAAGGAGAAAAGAGATCTTCTATTGCTTCATAACCTCTTATTTCCTCTAAAGGATAATAGACATGATAATAAAAAATAGGATCTTTTAAAATTTTTCCTTTTGAAAGGTAAGTAAAAAGACCGAGTTCATTTTTAAAGATAATTGCTTCCTTTTCAAAAATATTTATTTCCACATCTGCTTCTTTCCAGTTCCTTTCAAACTGAACAGTATGATGGTTTCTGAAAGAAAACTTTGGTCTAATTTCAAGCTTAAAAGGATCGGTGCTTATATTATGATAGATTATGAGTGCTAAATTTTTTTCTTTATGCATTTTTATAGATTTTTTAAGAAAAAAATCTTTACTTTGGGGACAAACAAAATAAAAAGAGGGATAGGGAAGATAGAAAAATTCTTTTATCAATTTATATCCCTCTGGATAGGTAGTGTCTCTATAAAAATTTGTATCAAGAAAATGGGTTAATCCTGAAAGAAAGGTAACTTTTTCTTCTAAAGAGCTTACTAAATGAATTCTTTCCCCCTTTTTTCTTCCAGCAATAAGCAATCCATGATACTTTCTTGAGTTAGCTAAGAAAGCAGTTCCTCCTGCATAACCTCCAAGTCTATTGTTAATAATCCATTCATAAGGAGTAAATAAACGAAAAAGTTCATTTAACATTAAATAACTCCGATTTACTTCTATAAGAAATTATATAGTTTAAATAATCAAAATTCAAGACAATTTTTTAAATTTTTTGACATTTTTTAATCTTTATACGTTAAATCTGAAATAAACTATATCTCCATCCTTTATTTCGTAGTCTTTTCCTTCTATTTTTACTAATCCCAACTCTTTTGCTCTGTGAAGAGAGCCTATTTTAATATAATCTTCATAATTAATAACTTCAGCTGCAATAAAACCTCTTTCCATATCAGAATGTATTTTCCCTGCAGCTTTTAACGCTTTTGTTCCCTTTTTTATTGTCCAAGCCCTTGTTTCTTTTGGATTAGTGGTAAAAAAGGTGATCAGATTTAGTAATTTATAACCAGTCTTAATCAATTTATCAAGACCAGATTCTTTTAAATTAAGTGCTTCCATAAATTCCTTTCTTTCTTCTTTAGGGAGTTCTATTAATTCCTGTTCAATTTTTCCACAAAGAATTATAATAGGAATTTCCTTTTTCAAAGCAAATTCTTTAAGTTTAATTATTAAAGGATTGTTTTCTCCTTCAGGAAGGTCTTTTTCAGAAATATTAGCAATATACATCATAGGCTTTATAGTAAGCAAAAAAAGTTCCTTTTCTAAAAAATTGATTTCAGAATCATCAAAAAGTTTCAAATTTTCTCTTAAAGGTTTAAGCTCTTCAAGTATACTTTTTACTTTTATTAAAGTTTCAAGCTCAGCTTTAGTAGATTTTGCATCAGCTTTTATAAGTTTTTTTGTTTTTTCAAGTCTTCTTTCTAAAGTTTTAAGATCCGCCATTATAAGTTCTACTTCCACTATTTCTGCATCTCTTACAGGATCTATATAACCTTCCACATGAGAGACATTTTGATTTTCAAAACATCTTATTACGTGAGCAATAGCAGAAACCTGTCTTATATAAGAAAGAAATTGATTCCCCAATCCTTCACCTTTACTTGCTCCTTTAACAAGACCAGCTATATCAATAAATTTTATAGTTGCTGGGGTTGCTTTTTTACTTTTTTCAAGCTCGTAAATTTTATACACCCTTTCATCAGGAACATCAACTATTCCCATATTTGGCTCTATGGTACAAAAAGGATAATTAGCAACCTCAGCTTTGTTAGCTTGGATCAAGGCATTAAAAATAGTTGACTTACCAACATTTGGAAGACCAACAATTCCTATTTCCATAAAGTTCCTTTAAAAGATTTATTTTTCTAAAAGGGAATACAATATTTGATAAATATCCTTAGGAAACTTTACAATCTTTCCTTCCTTATTAATAGGTACATGAACTGTATATCCTTCAGTTATAAGGTCATTGTTTTTAAAGATTTTATATTCAAATACCACTTTATAGGATTTTAATTCTTTTAAAGAAGTTTTTATAGTTAAAAGGTCATCATATTTAGCAGAAGCCTTATATTTTATAAAGCTTTCCACAACAGGCAAAATAATCCCCTTCTTTTCTTCTATTTCTTTATAACTTATACCTGTAGAACGAATTAATTCAGTTCTTCCTATTTCAAAAAGGCGAAGATAATTTCCATAATACATAACTTCTCCGCAATCGGTATCTCCGTAAAGTACTCTATAAGTAACCTCGTTTATCATGGTTTTACCCTTGCAAATTTTTTAAACTGTGGTTATATGCAAACATTATGGATAATCAAATTTTAACTCAAAAAATTAAAAAGGTAATAGCAGGTCCTAAAAGAATTAAAAAACTTACTGAAAAAGTTGCTGAACAAATATTAAAAAAATATCCTATTTTAGAAAAGGTTGCTTTAATTGGTATTCAAACAGGAGGTGCTCCTTTTGCTAACAGATTAAGGGAATTACTTTTTCAAAAAACAGGAGTTGAAATACCTATAGGATATCTTGACATAACTTTATATAGAGATGACTGGACAAGAATTACCAATTATCCTAAAGTTAAAAAAACAGAAATACCTTTTTCTATAGAGGACCTTAACATTATTTTAGTAGATGATGTTATATATACTGGAAGAACTGTTAGAGCAGCAATGGATGCTCTTATAGATATGGGACGTCCTAAAAAAATAGAACTTGCAGTTTTAGTAGACAGAGGAGGTAGAGAGTTCCCTATAGAACCAAATTATGTAGGACTTAAGGTTAGAAATATTGATTTTAATGAATATGTTTCTGTTTATTTTAAGGAACTTCACCAAAAGGATCAAATCTGTTTAGAAATTTATCAATAATTCCTTAAATAGTGAAATTTTTCTTTTTCTTAAGAAATTTTTTAATTTTAGGGTATAATTTTTAATTCAAATGATTATTTTTTGTGAAAAATTTTGCAAAAAGGGAGGTTAATTTTAAATTATGTGCACTTTAAAAAGACTTGCAGAAAAAGGCATAATTACAGAAGAAATGAAAGTCTGTGCAGAAGCTGAAGGAGTAGAAGCAGAATATATAAGAGAAGGAATAGCTAAAGGATATATAGTAATTTGTAAAAATAAAAAAAGCAAAGTCACAAAACCTTGTGCCATTGGAAAGGGGTTAAGAACAAAAGTAAATGTTAATATAGGAACCTCTAAGGATAGGTTATCAATAGAGGAGGAATTTAAAAAGCTTGAAATAGCACTAAAATACGGAACAGATACTGTAATGGATCTTTCCACAGGAGGAGAACTTGACGAAATAAGAAAGCTTATTAGAGAAAATTGTCCTGTTCCTCTTGGGACTGTTCCTATTTATCAGGCAGCTATTGAAGCAGTTGAAAAACATCACAAATCTATTGTTGAAATGACGGTTTCTGAAATTTTTAAAGTAATAGAAAAGCAAGCTGAAGATGGTATAGATTTTATGACAGTTCATTGCGGAGTTACCAAACAAAGTTTAGAAAGACTTAAAAATAAAGAAAGAATACTTGGAATAGTTTCTCGAGGAGGTTCTTTTATTGCAGAATGGATAATTTATAATAATAAAGAAAACCCCCTTTATGAATACTTTGATGAGCTTCTTGAAATTGCATATAATTATGATATTACTCTTTCCTTAGGTGATGGGATAAGACCTGGTTGTATAGCTGATGCTACTGATGGAGGACAAATTCAGGAATTAATACTACTTGGAGAGTTAACTTTGAGAGCTTGGGATAAAGGTGTTCAAGTAATGATTGAAGGTCCGGGACATGTTCCCTTAGATCAAATTTCCGCTAATGTTAAATTGGAGAAAAAACTTTGCCATGAAGCTCCTTTTTATGTTTTGGGACCACTTCCAACAGATATTGCTCCAGGATATGATCATTTAGTAGGAGCTATAGGTGGAGCTATAGCAGGAGCAGAAGGAGCTGATTTTTTATGCTATCTTACTCCAGCAGAACATTTGAGACTTCCTACAATTGAGGATGTAAAAGAAGGACTTATAGCTTCTAAAATAGCTGCTCATATAGCTGATCTTGTAAAAGGTGTTAAAGGGGCTTGGGAATGGGATTTAGAAATGGCAAAAGCAAGAGCAAGGCTTGATTGGGAAGCTCAGATTGAACTTTCTATTGATCCAGAAAAGGCAAGGAAATATAGAATGGAAGGTGGAATTTCTCAAAGTAAAACCTGCACCATGTGCGGACCTTACTGTGCTATAAAAATCTTTGATTCAGCTTATAAAATTTTAAAAAGAAAAAGTTCCTAATTTAATGACTCCCAAAACTAAAGAGCCAAGAAAAACAAAGCTTCTCTTTTTCCTTTTAAGCATAGCAGGGCTAATTTTAATAGCTTTAGAAATTTATTTAAATTCTCAACAAAAAACTCTCTGCCAAAATGAAGGTTGTTTTTTAGTTCATATTTTTGATACTTACAATCTTTTAAATTATATAGGGTTTTTACTCTTTTTTTATTTAACCATCGTTTCTTTCCTTGATCTTTTAGAAGTAAAATTTATATGGCTTTTAAATTTAAGAACCTATATACTTGCTTTAGCAATAATAGTAGAGGGATATTTTATAGGTTTTCAAAAATGGATTTTAAATGAATACTGCTCTTACTGTTTAATTATAGCAGGACTTATTTTTTTGTGTTTTCTTTTAGATTATAAACTTCCTTTAAAAGAAAAAACTTTATTTTCTCTCAGTGAATCCTCCAAAAATACTTCTATTTATAAAATAGCTTTTTTAGGATGCCTTTCTCTTTTTTTTGCTACCTTTTTGGTAAAAATTCCTTTTAAACCCTTAGAAATTAGTTCTCCAGTTCTTATTTATAAAAAAAATTGTCCCCATTGTGAAGAAGTGAAAAAATTTGCTAAAGCACATAATATTTTTCTAAAACTTTATGACGTAAATGAAGCTATTTCTTTAATAAAGTTACTAAAGTATAATAACGTTCCTATTCTAATTTATAAAGAAAGTAATAAAACTTTAGTAATTGAGGGTGAAAGTAATATTAAAAATTGGCTCAAAAAAAAATATGGAATAGAGGAAAAAGAAAGTTTAGAAAAGGAGTATAAAAAGCCTGAAAATACCGAAATAAAAAGGATAAAAAAAGAGGAATCTCAGATTAAAATAGAAAGTGGAAATCTTTTCAAAAAAAATGATAACACTTCGCAAGGGGCTTGTATTATAGATCAGCAGGAAACTTGTAAATAAAATTTTTAAAATAAGGTTTTAGATTAATTATTAAAAGAAAAGTCAAAAAAATTCCTCCTATAATAACCCAAAAACTAACACTTCTAAAAGTTTCTTGGAAACTCCAGCTTAAAGCTTGAATGTATTGAGCATGGTATAAAAGGGCTTTAGATTTTTTAAGAGAAATCTCAAAGGGAAAAAACTTTTCTATAAGAAAGATTTTAGAATAAACAAATTGTTTTACATAAGTCCAGTTTTGCAATTCATTTATTTTTAAAAAGTATTCATTAGTGTATCTTTCTAAATGATTAGTGGCAAGTGCTGTTCCAAAGGAGCCTCCCAAAAATCTTATATAATGCATAAGTGCTACTCCAAGTCCCGTTAATTCACCTAAATTTCTCATAGCAAAAGTTGTTATAGGAGAAAAAAATATTCCTATACTAATTCCTAAAGGTATGGTTAAGATAACAGCTTTATATGCAGGAGTATAATAGTTAAGTTTTGGAATTATAAAAAATGAGATTATTAAAAGAAAAAACCAATCAATAACTAAGATAGTTAAAGGAGAAATTTTGTCAGAAAGTACACCTGAAATAATACTAAATATACCTATTAACATCGCTGGAGGTAGCATATGAAGTCCTGTTTGAAAAGTAGTTAATCCTTTTAAGTTTTCATAATAAAGAGGGAGAAGATAAAAGATTTGATATAATACAAATCCAAGAATAAAAAAGTAAAATCCCATGCTTAAACTATATTCGGGGAATTTAAATATTTTCCAGTTTATTAAGGTATTTTTAGAATGAATGGAAGCGTAAAGTTCACTTGCAAAAAATAGGGAAAAAGAAATAAGAGTTATAAAAAGACACTTTATAATAAAGATAGATTGAAACCATCCCTGTTGTTGCCCTTTAGATAACATAATGAGTAAAGAGATAGTAGCTGTAGCAATAAAAAAATAACTTACAAAATTAAAATGAAAAACTTTGGCTTTTCCAAGAAATTTTGGCAATACTATAAAAGAAGAAAGAATGTTTAAAATACCTATAGGAACATTTATATAAAAGATCCATCTCCAGTTAAGATGTTCTGTAATAAAGCCTCCTACTGTAGGACCTAAGGCAGGAGCAAAACTAACCCCAAGTCCATAAATTCCAAGAGCAGTACCTCTTTTTTCAGGAGGGTAAACAAGCATAAGAATAGTCTGAGCACAAGCCATAATAAATGCTTCTCCTATACCTTGAATACTTCTAAATACAATCATTTGAGCTAAAGAAGTAGCACTTGCACAAAAAAAACTTGCAATGACAAAGATGATCATTCCAGTTATAAAGGTATATGAATAGCCTATATATTTGGAAAAATTTTCTACAAACAAAAGGGCAGTTGCTGCAGCTATCATATAACTTGTAATTACCCATTGAATTCCATAAAGGTCTGTAGCAAGGGGTGCTATCATTTTAGGTAACACTACATCTACAATAGTTGTATCAAGAATAGCCATAAAGGTACCAATCATTACGGAAATAGTAATAAAAATTCTATCTTTAGTAGAAATTATTTTGTAAGCCTCTGTTGTGAGATGTGGCTCTATAGGAAAGGTCATAATTAAAAAGTTTTAATTTAAAGGGATCTCTTAATTTCTACTTCTCCACCAAGACCAACCCTTAGAAGATTTCTATCTCCTTTTGTTATTTTTATTTTTACATAAATTCTTTGTGCAAGTTTAGTAAATTCTCCAGCTGAAATATCTCTTGGAACAAGAGCAAAAGTAGCAGCAGAAGCTGGCAATACTTCATCTACTAATCCTTCAAATTTCTCTTTGGGATAAGCATCAAGCTTTATTTTAGCTGGACATCCCTTTTTAACTCCTCTAAGTTTTGTTTCTTCCAATAAAACAAGAATATAAAAGGAACTGGGATCAACTATAGCATAAACAGGTTCTCCTGGATTTAAAACATCTCCTTCTGAATGAAATTTTTTAGCAATTACTCCATCAACCGGACTATGGAGTTTGGTATAGGCATGATAAACCTCGGCTTCTTCTTTTTGCTTTTCTAAATTTTTCTTTTTGGCTTCTAAAGAATGTAAAAAGGCCTTATAAGCAAGAACCATATTTTTCTCGTTTAAAGTAAGAGCTATATTTTTATCAATTTCTTCTTGTTGTTTTTTAATAGCTAAAAGTTGAGCAGAAGTTGATGAAATTTGATTCTCCAATTCTTTTTCTTGAGTTTGAATTTCCTCTAAATCATGAGCAGAAATTAAACCATCTTTATAAAGTTTTTCATATCTTACTTTATCTCTTCTTACTTGAGCTAAACGAGCATTTAATTTTTCTATATCATAAAGTTTAGCCCTTTCTTCTTCTTTTAATCTATCTTTTTGTTTCATAAGTTGGTCTACCTTTAAGGGTATTTCTCTTTCAAGTTTTGCAATATTAAATCCAAGAGCATTTTGCTGGTTTTCAACTTCTTTTAAAGCTTTTTCTAATTGAGCAACCTTAAGGGCATAATCTATACTTTCTAATTCTGCAAGAATTTCTCCCTTTTTTACTAAATCCCCTTCATTTTTGTAAAGTTTAACAAGTTTCCCATTAACCTTAGGGAAACCTATATATATAAGATTATCAGCCTGAACAAATACTGCATCAGTTACTGCATAGTGATATCTATGCCAGAGAAAATAAAAAAGCCAGCAAAGAAAAAAAAGAGCTAAAGCAATAAGAATAAAAAATCCTATTTTTTTCTTGTCTTTTATCATAAGCTAAATTTAATATGTAAGTACTTACTTACTTTAATTAAACTCAGATATTAGCATAAAACTTTTTTGTGTCAATAAATTTTACATGTGTTTTAAATTTAGGCTACCTTTTCCTAAAATTTGTTTTAAAATTAAAAAGCCAAAAATTATTTATTATTTAGATTATGCAGATTAATCTACAACCTTTGGTAATTTGTGCTAAGACTATTTCTGATGCATGGTTTCAGATAATTTATCACATACTTGAGAGAGGTTATCTTCAACCTATTCAAAAGGGATCTTTTGAAAAAGAACAAATAAGATATCAGTTTCCTTCTCTTGCGGTATTTATAGAGAGACCCTGGGAAGATATGGTTCCTGAAATACCTCCTCATTTGGGAATCCCCTCTCCCACAAATATGGAATATATTCAAGATTATTTTGCTGAGTATCTTATGAATCCAGAACTTGCTCCTAATGAAACTTATCGTTATTCTTCAAGAATTCATTATCCTATGCCCAAAGGAGGAACCCAACTTGAAAGAGTGATCCAAATGCTTAAAGAGACTCCTTTTACCAATCAGGCAGTTATTGAAATAGGTACCCCGGAAGACCATGATATTTGTTATGGTAAAGATGGAAAACTTGATCCACCTTGTTTGAGAATAATAGATTTTAAAGTCATACCTGCTGAAGAAAAACTTATTTTAACAGTTTCAGTTTATTTTAGAAGCTGGGATTTATGGGCAGGATTCCCCACAAATCTTGGTGGAATAGAACTACTTAAACAATATGTAGCTATGGAAGCAGAATTAGAAAATGGACCTATGTATGCCTATTCAGCAGGAGCTCACATCTATGGCTATCAGCTTGATTTGGTAAAAACAAGAATATCTAAAAAATAAGCCTCTTGACTTTTATTTTTTAGTAACTAAATTAATAACTAATGATAGACAGAAGAAGATATCTAAGGTATAGAATAAGACTAAAAGGTAAGGCAGCAACTCAAAGTGGATACTCTTTCCCTGTAGAGATTTTGGATATAAGTATAGAGGGGGCAAAATTTAAAACTGATCGAGATTTT
>CAZZLG010000052.1:0-2148 GCA_964654865.1 uncultured Thermodesulfatator sp. | reverse complement strand
CAATATTAAAACCCGTTCAAATAGGAGGAGTTGTTGTTGAAAGGGCAACCTTACATAATGAAGACTTTATAAAAAATTTAGATATAAGAATAGGAGATTGGGTGCTTGTCCAAAGAGCAGGAGAAGTTATACCAGAAATAGTAATGCCTATTAAAGAAAGAAGAACAGGCCAGGAAAAGGAAATTATTTTCCCTACTCATTGTCCTATTTGTGGAACAAAACTTTTCAAAAAACCAGAAGAAGCTATTTGGAGATGCCCTAACAAAAATTGTTATGCCCAAGCAGTAAGGAAAATCCTTCATTTTGCAAGCAGAAATGCAATGAATATTGAAGGACTTGGAGATAAAGTAGCAAGAGATCTTGTAGATAAAGGACTGGTTCAAAATGTAGCAGATCTCTATTATTTAAAATGGGAAAACTTTATGAAACTTTCAGGTTTTGCTTACAAAAAAGCTAAAAACCTCTACGAAGCTATACAAAAAAGCAAAAAAACTACTTTGGGAAGATTTATTTATGCTCTTGGAATAAGACATGTAGGAGAGGCTATGGCACAAATGCTTGCTGAAAAATTTAAAAATCTTGATAAACTGATGAATGCTTCTATGGCTGACCTGCTAAGTATTCCTGGGGTTGGTTACGAAGTAGCTAAATCGATAGTTGAATTTTTTAAAAACGAAGAAAATCTTAAAATTATCCAAAGAATGCTTGATGCAGGGATTACCTTTGTTGAAGAAGAAAAGGAAGAGAGACCTAAAATTCTTGAGGGTTTAACCTTTGTATTTACTGGAACCTTAAAATCTATGACCAGAGATGAAGCTAAAGAAAAAGTAAAAGAACTTGGAGGGAAAACTACAGATTCAGTTTCTAAAAATGTTGACTACGTTGTAGTAGGAGAAGGTCCCGGATCTAAATACCAAAAAGCTTTACAGCTCGGTGTTAAAACAATTAATGAGGAAGAATTTTTAAAATTAATTGGTGAAGCAAAATAATTTTATATTAATTTTTTTCTAAAAATGATAATATTAACTTCTTCTACGGTTTGATGAGCTATTTCTCGAGCTGTCTCCACTCCTTTGTATAACATTTCTTTCCAATCTTCTTTTTCCATCTCCAATCTTTTATCCCAAATTTTTTCAAGCTCAGATATTATTTTATCTGCTAATCTTTTCTTACACTCTACACATCCTAAAACCGCATTTTTACAATCTCTTATAATTTCCTTTATTTCTTCATTACTGTAATAGAGTTTTATTAAATTAAAGGCTACACAACGATTTTCAGGATCTCCTGGATCACTTTTTTTAATTCTTTGTATATCTGTAACATAGTTCATTACTTTTTCTTTTACTACCTCTGGTAGATCATTTAAAAATATAGCATTTCCATAACTTTTACTCATTTTTCTTCCATCAATACCTGGAATCTTTGAAACTTCAGAAAGTATAGGTTCTGGTTCAGGAAAATAGTTTACTCTATAAAGAAAGTTAAATCTTCTTGCAATTTCTCTTGTTAACTCCAAATGAGGAACTTGATCAACCCCTACAGGAACTTTTTGGGCTTTATAAATAAGAATGTCTGCAGCTTGAAGAACGGGATACCCTAAAAATCCATAAGTATTTAAATCTTTGTTTTGAATATTTTGGAGCATTTCTTTATAAGATGGATTCCTCTCAAGCCATGGAACTGGAACAAACATACTAAAAAGCAAATGAAGTTCAGCATGCTCCTTTATAGCTGACTGAATAAAAAGAGTGCTTTTTTGAGGAGAAAGACCAACTGATAACCATTCTAAAAATAATTCCTTAGAAAATTCAGAAATATTTTCAGGACTTTCATATTCAGTAGTTAAAGCATGCCAATCAGCAATGAAATAAAAACACTCGTATTTTTCCTGTAATTCTAACCAATTTTTTAAAACTCCATGAAGATGACCAAGATGTAAAGGACCAGTAGGTCTCATCCCACTTAAAACTCTTATTTTGGACATCTTTAAAATCCTTTCTTAAATTATTGCATTTTCTATGAAATTTTATAAAATATCACAAATTTTAAAATTTTAAACTAAGTAGAGGGATAAAAAAATGCAATGTGAAAGATTAAAAAATTTAATTAGAGATTGGTATCAAGAGGTAAGAAATTTTACCCTTT
>CAZZLG010000051.1:0-3413 GCA_964654865.1 uncultured Thermodesulfatator sp. | reverse complement strand
ATAAAAAGTATTCTAAAAGGTGAAAGAGTAGCTCTTAATTTTTTTCAACATCTTTGTGGAATTGCTACCTATACTCGGAAAATTGTTCAAAAATTAGCTCCTTACTGTACTATACTTCTTGATACCAGAAAAACTCTTCCTGGACTAAAAATTCTTCAAAAATATGCTGTAAGAGTAGGAGGAGGTAAAAATCATAGATTTTCTCTTTCAGATGGAATATTGATAAAAGATAATCATATTAAAGCTTTAGGTGGGATAAATGAGGTTATTAAAAAACTAAAAAATATCCCTCATTATCTCAAAGTTGAAATAGAAATTAAATCTCTTGAAGAACTGGAAATTCTTTTGAATTCTGAAGCTCCAGTTGACATAATTCTTTTAGATAACTTTCCTGCTGAAAAACTTAAAGAAGCAGTAAATATGATAAAATCTACTAAATCCCACATAAAAATTGAGGTTTCAGGAGGTATAACACTTGAGAATGTAGAGGCTATTGCTAAAACAGGAATAGATTACATTTCTTCTGGGGCCTTAACCCATTCAGTTAAAGCTGTAGATATAAGTCTAAAAATTGATTCAATTTATAACTACTAAATAGACTACTAAATAGAGGGGCTTAAAGCCCCTCTATTTTCTTTATAGATTAGCAAAGGTTTTTTCCAGAGGAGGAACAACTTCTTTCTTTCTACTCATTACCCCAGGTAACCAAACACTTTTACCTTCTAATTTTTTACCAAAGGTAATCTCTACAATCTTAGGTTCATCAGTGATAACCATTAATTCTGTTCCTTCTTTCATAATATCTGTAAGCATAAGAACAACAGTATGATAGGCTCCCTCACTTTTGATTTTATTTAATTCATTATAAATTTCTTCCAATCTTGCTTCCACCATTCCTAAGTCTATCAGCTCAATCTGTCCTACCCCCACCTTTTTACCACTCATATTATAATCTTTAAAGTCTCTCATAATAATGTCTTTTGCTGTCATTCCAGATACATCGGAAAGTTTAGATTTTACTTCTACACCGAATTTTACTATATCATCTATACCAACAATTTTAGCAAGTTCTTCTGCTACTTCTTTATCCATAGGCGTAGTGGTAGCTGATTTAAATACTACTGTATCACTTAAAATTGAAGCTAAAAGAAGTCCTGCTAAATTCTTAGGAAGCACGATTCCTGTCTTATCAAAAAGAAACTTTAAAACAGTTGCTGTACATCCAACAGGAAAGTTTACAAAAAGTATAGGGTTAGGAGTAGTTACATCCCCAATTTTATGATGATCAACTACCGCTACAATTTCAGCTTTATCAATATTGTCTAAACTTTGAACCTTATCTGAATGATCAACTAAAGCAACTGTTTTACCTTCACCATCCGTCATAATTTCAGGAACCTTAGCACCAAATTTTTCTAATACAAATTTAGTTTCTGCATTTGGTTCTCCTTGAATTACAGGGACTGCTTCTTTTTCAACCTTCATAATCTTACAACCTGTCTTTTTCCACTCATTCAAAAGATAGGCAAATACAATAGCAGAACAAACAGAATCTGTATCAGGTTTCTTGTGACCAACTACATAAATTACATGTTCCATATTACACCTCCTAAGTTTATTTTTGAGAAATTTTTTCAAAATAAAGTTCAAATTAATTATTATTTATCTTTTTATCTTGTCAAGATTTAATTTTTCCTTTATAATTTTATAAAAATTAAATTTTTCCAAAAATTTAAAGTTGTATTTCTTATTTAAAGTTTTTTTTATTTTTTCCGAATTTTATAGCAGATAATTGGTAAAAACTATGGAAAGGGAAGCTGTTAGAATAGATGTGATCCTACCTTTTAAAGCAGAAAAAATATCTTCTGAAGAAGCGAAAAACAAAATTGCCCGAATTATAGGAGATATCCCATTTTTTTCTTATATTCCCCTTAAAGATACCATAGATGAAGGTTTAAATTCTTGGCTTAAATTAATAAATGCTAAATTAGATTATCTAATAGGCGTTTTGACAAGAGAAAAAGAAGGTTTTAATAATCTTCCCCTTCAAAAGATCAATATAAGTGAAAAGGGAATTAGATTCATATCTGAAATCCCTTATGAAATCGGAGATTTTGTGGAAATTAAAACTGTAATTGATATTTATCAACCCTTAGGATTTTATCTTTATGGGGAAGTTTTAAGATGTGAAAAAAAAGAAGATTACTATGAAGTAGCAATAAAATTTATTAATCTTCCTAAGGATATAAAGGAAAAAATCAGCTATTTTATCTTTTGTAAGGAAAGAGAATTGATTAGAGAATTGAGGTCTGAATAATGCCTGCTGCGGTGGGATTGTTTGTAGTATTAGTATGTGTTTTTGGAGGTTATGCTCTTGAACGAGGTAACTTTTCAGTGATTGTTCAACCTGTTGAATGGATGATCATATTTGGAGCAGCTTTTGGAGCTTTATTTACTGCTTCTTCTGGTCCTGCATTAAAAGGAGTTTTTCAAGGAGCAATCCAAGCCCTCACTAAGCCTCAAGTATATACAAAACAAGATTTTATAGAATTACTTCTTCTTCTAAATGAAATTTTTAGAAAAATTAAGAAAGAGGGTTTAATTTCTATTGAACAAGATATAGAAAATCCAGAGGCAAGTAGAATTTTTTCAGCCTATCCCAAAATACTAAATAATCACATAGCAATTGACTTTATAAGAAATACTTTTAGATCTATACTAACTACTAATATCACTCATTTTGAATTAGATGCTCTTTTGGAAAATGAGATAGAAATAATTCATCAGGAATTTAAAAATCCTGTAGAAAGATTAGAAAAATTAGCTGACTCAATGCCAGGACTTGGTTTAGTTGCTGCGGTTTTAGGAATTATTTTAACTATGGGGAAAATTGATGAACCTCCAGAGGTATTAGGGCACCATCTTTCTATAGCTCTTGCTGGAACTTTCTTTGGAATACTAACCTGCTATGGAATTATGGCTCCCCTTGCCCAAAAAATGGAATTTTTTTGTGAACAACATAAGGAATATCTAAATGTAATTAAAGTAGCTATTGTTCATTTTATTGGAGGTGGAGCCCCTCAAATAGCAGTTGAGTTTGCAAGAAGAAACATATCTCCTCATCTAAGACCCTCCTTTGAAGAATTAGAAAGCCTAATCAGAGGAAAAAAATAATAAATGAGTACACCCCCTATTATTATTAAAAAAGTTAAAAAGGTAATTGCTGGGCATCACGGAGGTTCCTGGAAAGTAGCTTATGCTGACTTTTTAGCTGGAATGATGACTTTTTTTCTTCTTATGTGGTTAATTACTATCATGGAACCAAAACAAAAAGCTCAAGTAGCTGCTTATTTTAAAAAATTTAATATTTTTCAAAAAGCAGGAATAAGTATGCTTATGGAATATTATAGAAG
>CAZZLG010000050.1:0-7670 GCA_964654865.1 uncultured Thermodesulfatator sp. | reverse complement strand
CTTGGTAAAGCCGTAACCTTTGAAAAATTACCCTCAGAACCTTTTAATGTTATGGAACAAATAAATGCTTTTCAGGGGGATTTTTACGTTTGAGGTGTTTGTGCAAAGGCCCATGGTATTGAGGCCTCACCTACATGTCCTATTGGGTGGATGGATGACCTCTATGAACTTGCAAAAGAAGCCGATAAAGTTTTTACATTCTAAATAAATATTTTTCTTATCTGAAAAAACAAAACCCTTTTGTTTTCATTTTAGTATTTAAATCTTCTATCTTAAAAACTTGACCAATATAAAAGATTGGTTTATACTTTTTTTTAAATAAAAATTTTTAAAAAGGAGGACAATATGCACAACGAAATGGAAAATGCTCTTAACGAACAGCTTAAATGGGAATTATATTCAGCCTATTTATATCTCTCTATGTCTGCTTATTTTGAAAATATAGGCTTAGAGGGATTTGCTCATTGGATGAAGGCACAAGCAGCTGAAGAGGTTATGCATGCTATGAAGTTTTATAAATTTATTTTTGAAAGGGATGGAAGAGTTATTTTGCAAGAAATACCAGCTCCTCCAAAAGAATGGAAAAGCCCTGAGGATACTTTTGCTTATGCTTATAATCACGAAAAAGAAGTTACCAACAAAATAAACAATCTTATGAGCTTAGCAAAAAAATTTCAGGACTATGCTGCTGAAAATTTTCTTCAATGGTTTGTAGAGGAACAAGTTGAAGAAGAAGATTCATTTAGAAATTTGTTAAATAAGCTTAAACTTATTAAAAACGACCCTCAAGCACTTTTTTATTTAGACAATGAATTGCGTCAGAGACCACTTGACCTTAACTTGCTTATGACTCAAGTTTAAAGTTTAAAAATCTTGATAAAAGGAAATTTGTCCGTTTTTTAAAAGATAAACTTTTTCCACTGTTTCTTTTAAAAAGGTTTGATCATGAGAAACAATTAAACAGGTTTTAATATGAGTCTTAAGAAAGTAGGTTAATTTTTCTTTAATCTCCTCATCAAGACCAGAAGAAGGCTCATCAAGAAGATAACAAATTGGGTTCATAGCAAATACTGTTGCTAAAGCAACAATTTTCTTTTCCCCAGCCGAAAGTTTATATACAGGGCGTTCAAGTAAATGTTCAATATTAAATATTTTTGCTATGCTTTTAACAATTTCTTTAACCTCATTTCTATCTTTACCTAAATTTAAAGGACCAAAGGCTATATCTTCCTTAACAGTAGGACAGAAAAGTTGAGAATCAGAATCTTGAAATAGCAACCCCAACTTTTGCCTAACTTCTAAAAAATCTTTTTCTTTTTTTCTTTCTTTTCCAAAGATAAAAACTTTTCCTGAAGTAGGTTTCAAAAAACCCATTATAATATAAAGAAGTGTCGTTTTCCCAGCTCCATTAGGACCTATAAGTCCTACCTTTTCTCCTAACCTTAATTCAAAATTTATCTCAGTTAAAACTGAATAAGAATCGTAACTGAAACTAACGTTTTCAAGTATGATAGCAGAATTTTCCATAATTTACCTGTATAAACCCCATATGTAAATAAAAATTATAACAAAACTTGCACCTATACCAAAAGCTAAATCTATTTTTCTAAGTTTAAAATGTTCAAATAAAGGAAAAAAGCCTCTAAACCCTCTTGCAAGCATAGCTTTATAAATTTCCTCAGACCTTTCAAAACTTTTTATTAATAAAGCAGAAACTATATAAGCATAAGTTTTATAAGTATGTAAATTTGTTTTTGGCTTAAATCCACGAGCTAAAACTGCCCTTCTTATTTTTACATATTCTTCATGCAATACACTAATATACCGATAAAAAAGAAAAAATATAGTTACTAATTTGTGAGGCAATTTTAAATGTAGCATTGCATGAGCGATAGAAAAAATGGTTGAAGTAGATAAAAGTGCAATAGTTGCCAAAATAATTGCATTACACTTTATAGTGATAGAAAGAGCATATTTTATTCCTTCATAACTTATTTTTAAAGACCCAATCTCAATATGAGGATTACTTTTGTAGCTTAAAGGAATAAATATCCATATAAAAAGGATGAAAAAATTTGCTCCTACTAAACGATTTAAAAGGTTTTTAAAATTAAGCTTAGCTATAAGGATAAAAAAAAGGGAAAGTATAAAATAAAGTGAGGGAATTAAGATCCCTTTTGAGATAGCACATAATATACCAAAAGATAAAAAGACTAATATTTTTATTCTTGGATCAAGTTTGTGTAAAAAAGAATCTCCTTCTGCAAATACTTCAAGATGCATTTATAGTTTAAAGCCTCTATTTTTTTCTAAATTTTAAAATTGTAATAATACCCCATATACCAAAAATATAACCTATTCCACCTATAATATCATGAAGTTTTACTCTATCCATATCTTTTTTAACATCCACTAATAAATTTTTTATTCCTTCAGTTTCAGGTTTTATCGTTTCTTTTATAGCATCACTTACAGCTTCTTTTATAACTATTTTCATTTCTTCATTAGTCATTTTTAAGTTTGTAACCTTTTCTTCAGTTTTAGATCTTCCAATTTTAGACTCTTCAGTTTTGGAAGTTTGAGAGTTTTTTAATCCCTCTACTTTACATTCTGCAAGATGTCCTTCTCCAGCAATTACTTTAATTTTAATAGACCCTTTTTCTTTGGTAGTGAAACTATACTTTCCTTTTTCATCAGTTGTAATTTCTAAAATTTTGGTGCCTTTATCACTATAAACTTCTACTTTACATTTTATGCAAGGAGAACCATCTGCAAAATATGCTTCACCTGTTACTTGATCTCCTTCTCTATAGGCAAAAGTATTTATTTTATGAGTTAGTCCGATTTTAGTAAAAAGAAGGAAAATTAACATTAATAAAATAAAGATTCTCATAAAACTACCTCCGGTTTAACTTTTAATAAATAAACTACAATAAAACCCGTAATAAATCCTTCTATAATAGCAATAGGAAAATGAGCTCCTAACAAAGTAATGATAACAGGAATAAAACTCTTTTCGGTGAAATAAAGTGCAAATCCAATTAAAATTGCTGAAAAAATTATAGATAAAGAACCTACAACAAAACTTGCTACAAAAGTTAGAGAAATTTTCTCTTTTTGAAGAAGTTTTCTAAACGTATATCCCAGTAATACAGGAGGGAAAGCCATAGCAAAGGTATTTACTCCCAAGGTAGTAAGTCCTCCAAATTGAAAAAGTAATGCCTGAAGTAAAAGTCCTAAAAATATAGCAGGAAAAGTTGCCCATCCAAGAAGTAACCCTATTATACCATTCATAACAAGATGAGCAGAAGTAGGACCTACGGGAATATGAATTAAAGACGCCACAAAAAAAGCACTTGAAAGAACTGCAATTTCAGGAATTTTTTCAGTTTTTAAATTTTTTAATCCTAAAATAAGACCGGAAATTGAAAGAAGGCTTCCTGCTAAAAGAACAGGAGGAGAAAGAACTCCTTCAGAAATATGCATAGTTTATTTTACCTCCTTTGGTTTAGGATAAGCCTTTACCCAAATAACTGCATCAAGCTCAAGAGGATATTCTTTTCCATCAGCACCCTTTATTTTCCCTCCATCACCAATAGCAGAAAATCCCCACCATCCAGCCCAAGGAATAGTATATTCAAAATATCCATTTTCGTCAGTTTTAACAACTTGAGTAATAAAAGATTCATAAGGAACTTTCAAATTTTTAGTATTTAAATACTCAACCTCAACTTCTATATTCCCCGCAGGCTCTCCGTCAATTAAAACTTTTCCCTTAAAAGTATTTCCCTCCCAAAGGGCAAAAGGTTTAACTAAAGGAATAATTTCAGCTTTAAGACCCATTGGTTCATCCCATCCTTCTTCCATTCCTAAAGCCTGTATCATAACCTTAGTAATTTGTTTGATATATTTTTCTTCAGAAGGTTCAAAGTAAGGTTCCGGATCTGCATATACTTGATAAACTCCTGGTTTAGTAATTTTTAAAGTAGTCTTATACATGGACACTTTATTAGAACTTCCCTTTATAGAAGGAATTAGGACCTTTTCCCAATTAAGATTTATTTTTTCTCCTCTTACAAAAACTCCACTATCTAAAATTTTAAAATCCATATTTGGTCCACCTTCCATAGGATGAGTAAATCTTGCTTCTAATTTTACTTCCCTTTTACCTACTTCTACATTATCTGTATCAGGTAAAAGAACTAAGAAATGAGCTTTAGCTAAAGGAGCAAAGCTTAATAATACTAAAGGTATTAAAATAATACTTTTTAATAATTTCTTCATAATTAGCCTCCTTTTTTAAAATTTTTATTTTATTTATTTTTAAAAATTCTTCTATGAAATTTTAAATTTGTCAAGGCAAAATTTTTTATTTTTGATTGAGATACTTTAGAGGGGGAGACAAAATTATTGACAGAAATGCCCCCGGTGGGATTCGAACCCACGACCTCGAGATTAGGAATCTCGCGCTCTATCCTACTGAGCTACAGGGGCTAACTTTTAAAATTTTAACTAAATTTCTAATTTTTACAACTTTTAAAATTTTAATCTTGTCTACATTCTATTTTTAAAGTACAATTAGCTGTTATAGAGATAAAATTAGGAGGGGAGAAAGATGCCTTACTATGTAATCTTAAGTACTTTAACGGAAAAGGGACTTGAAACAATTAATGAAAAACCTGAAAGAATAATGGAAGTTAACAAAGAACTTGAAAAAATGGGTATTAAAGTTATTTCTCAGTTTGCTGTTCTTGGTCCATACGATTTTATAAGTATTATAGAAGCACCTAATAATGAAACCGTAATGAAGATGTCTGTAGAACTGGGATCAAGAGGAACTGTTAGACTAACCAGTCTTCCCGCATTAAAAACCGAAGATTTTATAAACCTTATTAAGAAAGAAAAATAATTTCCCCATTTTAAAAATATTTTTTTCGTAAATTAAAAATCTATGGAATACCCCTTTTTTTCCTTAAAAACGACCCACATTGGAAGCTTTCCTTTTGAAGATCCTGAAAAAGTAATTGACCTTGTTTTGGATTTCGTTGACATTCCTGCTTGGCCCCAATTATCTAAATTAAAAAATGAAAGTATGATTATACAATTTAATGAGGGACTTCCTGGATTTGAAAGAGAAAAAGAAATAATCAATACAACATCTTCTAATTTTGAAGAAGAATTGATAAGGTTTTACGAAATTTATTTTGAAATAATAGAAAGAAAAAACCTTGATTTACTTAAAAACTTTTCTCTTTCAGAAAATTATGCTAAAGGATTTAAAACCTTTTTAAAAAAAATCCAAAATTTAAATTTTCCTGCAGTAAAAGGACAGATTACAGGACCTTTTACTTTAGCCACAGCTCTCAAAACTGAAAATAAAGAAATTTTAATCTTTAGGGAAGATTTGAAAGATTTGATAACAAAATTTTTAACTTTAAAAGCCCTTTCTCAAGGTTTAGAATTAAAAAAGGTTTCTCCTACAGTTATCATTTTTCTTGATGAACCTGGTTTGTCAGGTTTCGGATCTTCCTCTTTTATTACTGTCTCTAAAGATACAATTCTTTCTATTTTGAATGAGATAATAGAAATTTTAGCAAGTTTTGGAATAATTGCTGGAATTCATATTTGTGCAAATACTTCTTGGGATATAATTTTAGAATCAAAAGTTAATATTATAAGCTTTGACAGTTTTAATTTTTACGATAAATTAATTATCTATAAGAATTTTTTAAAAAATTTTTTAAAAGGTGAAAACAAATATTTAGCATGGGGGGTGATTCCTACAAACAGTGAAATATTAGAAAGTATTAGTTTAGAAGAAGTTATTTATAAATTTAAATCTCAATTAAGTGACCTTTGCTCTACTTTAAATATTTCTGAAGATGAAGTTTTAAGAAAAAGTCTTTTTACTCCTTCTTGTGGTTTAGGTAGCCTTTCTGAATCTTTATCTATTAAGGCTCTTGAACTTTTAAAAAATTTTAAAAATTTTATAATGAAAGGATAGAAACGTGGCTATTCGTGCTTATATTTTGATTAATACCCAGATTGGACAAACCCAAAAAGTGGTGGAAGAATTAAAAAAGTTATCTGAAGTAAAAAAGATTGATATAATTATGGGACCCTATGACATAATAGTAGAAGTTGAGGTTCCAACGTATGAAGATCTTTCTTATATTCTTCTTAACCAGATACAAAATATCTCTGCTATTAATCATACTATGACCTGTCCGGTGGTAGAATAAAATGAGTCAAAGTATTCTTCAAGAAAAGGTTTTAGTTTTAAATAAGTATTATCAAGCTATACAAATTACTACGGTACAAAAAGCTATTTGCCACTTAGTAAAAGGTACTGCTAAAGTAATTACTACTCAATGGAGTATTCATGATTTAGAAGATTGGATAAAGATAACCAAATTTCACGAAAACGGAGAAGGTAAAATAATAAGAAGCCCTTCTATTTCTATTTTAGTTCCTGAAGCAATATATTTGCCCTATTATGAAAGTCTTCCTAAAATAGACGTAGTTTTTTCAAGACAAAATTTATTGTTGAGAGATAAATACACCTGTCAGTATTGCGGAAAAATTCTTAAAAATCCTAAGGAGAGAACTATAGATCATATAATCCCTAAAAGTAGAGGTGGGAAAACAGTATGGACTAACGTAGTTCTTTGTTGCAAAAAATGTAATTTAAAAAAAGGAGACAGAACACCTGAAGAAGCAGGCTTAAAACTTCTTAAGTATCCTAAGCCCCCTAAATGGCAAGCTCTCATTTTAGAAGAATTTCCTAAACATAAAAAAGAAGTATGGAGTGTCTTTTTAGACTTTGCAGGATTTTTTGAATAAAAATTAACTACTCTCCTTTTTAAAATTCTTCTTGAGATTTAATGATCTTAACCGCTTCAAAGATCAAATTTTTTGCCTTAAAAGGAATTTTTTCTGGAATATAGATCTGAAAATCTATTAAGAGGTCTCCTCTTTTCCCATCTTTAAGGAAAGGACCTCTACCTTTTATTACTATAGGTGAACTATTAGTAAAAAGTTTTGAAGAAATACTTTCCTTTCCTTCTAAAGTATAGATAGTTATTTCCTTTTTTAGTATTACTTCCCAGAAAGGAATTTTGCACTTATATATTAAATTGTTATTTTTTAAAGAAAAATAGGGATGAGGTGCGATTGATACTTCCAAATATAAATCATAGTATGAATCTATTCTTTCTTTTGGGATAAATATAATATCTCCTTCTTTTAAACCTAAAGGAATATCTATATACACCTCTTTCTGAATTCTTAATTTCCCCTTTCCTTTACAATTTTCACAATTTTCTATTAATAAGGTCCCCTGTCCCTTACAGTAAGGACAATTAAGATAAGTAGTAATATTTCTTCTTTTATCTATTATTTCTACAGATCCTGATCCTTTACAAAAGCCACAAGTCTTGGTTAAGCCATCTTTCTTTTTTCCTTTACCATTACAAGAAGGACAGATTATTTCTTCACCAAAAACTTTTATTTTCTTTTTTCCTCCCAATGCTATTTCTTCTACTGTTAATTCAAGCATTGAAAAGAAATAGTTTCCTATTAAGGGGCATTTATTAACTACTTCTATTTTGTGTTTTTCCTTAAATTTTTCTAAAACCCGCTGATACCAATTTAATAAAACTAAAAATTCT
>CAZZLG010000049.1:0-28915 GCA_964654865.1 uncultured Thermodesulfatator sp. | reverse complement strand
ATTGCCCAAGAACAACTGTTGCATGTAACAAGGTATATTCACCTCACCCCTTCTACTGCGGGATTAGTTAAAAATCCAGAAGATGGGCAGTATTCGTCTTATAAAGGGTTTTTAGGGTTTGAAAATCCAAAAATATGTGCAAAAGAAAATTTTTTTGATTTCTCAGAAAAAGAATATAAAAAATTTGTAGAAGACAGAATAGACTACCAAAAATCCCTTAACCTCATAAAAAATCTTATTTTAGAACACTTCTAAACCCTACCACTTCCGAAGTGGTAACTTTCTACCACTTCCGAAGTGGTAGAATAAAAGGTGTGGTAAAAAAATAAAAGCAGGGTAAAATATGAAAATTATGGAAAAAAAGCCCTGGAGCGGAAGATTCAAAGAAAATACAGATAAATTTTTTGAAGACTTTAGCGAATCAATCTCCTTTGATTACGTTCTTTCCCCCTACGAAATAAAAGCAAGTCTTGCTTACGCAGAAGCCCTAAAAGAAGCTAACATTCTCACAGATGAAGAACTAAGTTTTATCAAAAAGGGCTTAAAAGAAATAGAAAAAGAAATAAAAAGCGGAAAATTTGTTTTTAGTAAAAGTTATGAAGATGTGCACATGAATATAGAAAAAGCACTTTATGAAAAAATAGGAGAGGTAGCCTATAAACTTCATACAGGAAGAAGCAGAAACGAACAAGTAGTTACAGATTTAAGACTTTATTTAATGGATGAGGTAGAAAATCTTAAAAAAGAATTAAAAGTTCTTTTAGAAAGTATAATTGCTAAATCAGAAGAATATTATGGAGTTATTATCCCTGGTTTTACTCATCTTCAACACGCTCAACCTGTTCTTTTTTCTCACTGGTTTATGGCATATTACGAAATGTTTAAATACCATTTAGAAAGAATTAAAGATTACGAAAAAAGACTTAAGATCTCTCCCCTTGGAAGTTCAGCCTTTGCAGGTTGTGGCTTTAGCATAAATAGAGAAAAAATAGCTAAAAAACTCGGTTTTAAAGATGTAACAAAAAATAGTGTTTTTGCAGTAGGCTCAAGAGATTTTGTTTTAGAGCTTCTTTTTATTTTAACTCTTATAATGCTTGATTTATCAAGACTTAGCGAAGAGCTTATTCTCTGGGCAACTCAAGAATTTGACTTTATAGAGTTACCTGATAGATTTTGCACAGGAAGCTCCATTATGCCTCAAAAGAAAAATCCAGATGCTTTAGAATTGATAAGAGGAAAAACTGCCTCAGTTGCTGGCAATCTTTTTCAACTTATTATCCTTTTAAAAGGACAACCTCTAAGCTATAACAGAGACCTTCAAGAAGACAAACCTCCTCTTTTTCAAGCTCTTGAAAACACTAAAAAATCCATAAAAATGATGAAACTCTTAATAGAGGGTCTTAAATTAAAAAAGGAAAATATAGAAACTCACTTAAAAAAAGGATATCTTCTTGCAACTGAGCTTGCAGATTACTTAGTTACAAAAGGAGTTCCTTTTAGAAAGGCTCATCGTATTACGGGAGAAATTGTTCTTTATGCAGAAAAAGGAGGAAAAGCCTTAGAAGAACTTACACTTGAAGAATTTAAAAAATTTTCTGAAGTTATAGAAAAGGATGTTTACCAGTGGTTAACTATGGAAAATTTTTTTAAAAGAAGGGAAATTTTTGGGGGAACAGGCTATCTTAACGTAAAAGAAAGACTTAAAGAGGCAAAAAAAGAAATAGCAGAACTTTAGCACTTATGGAAAATGTAAAAACAATAGATCCCCATCTTCTTGTCTGTTATGACGGAACTCCTGCAAGTACAAAAATTATTTCCTATTTAAAAGAGCTTTTTTCAAGTGTCTCAGTTGAAATAACACTCTTAAAAATTATCCCCCATCCTTCAGCTTCACAAAGCATAGAAACAGACCTTTATAAAAAGCTTCAAAAAGAAGCAATTTTAGAAGAAAAAGCAAAAGAAGTGTTTCTTCAAACAGAAAAGGAATTAAAAGAAATTTCTGAAAGATTAAAAGAAGCCCTTCCTGCCAAATTTTATACCAGAGTGCTTTTTAAATATGGAGATATCGCAGAGGGCATAATAAGTTTTTCTAAAGAAAATCTCTTTGACGCAATCCTTGTAGGAAGAAGAGGTCTTTCAAAAATAGCAACCTATATTTTAGGAGGGGTCACTCACAAACTAATTATCGCAAGCCCCGTTCCTCTCTGGCTTATAAGAGGAGATAATTGGAATAAAAAAATTTTTGTTTCTCTTGATCTTTCAGAGATAGGTTTAAGACTTACTGATTATGTAAGTTTTATTTTTGCAAACCATAAAGATGTAGAAATAACTTTTTTCCATATTTTTTATCCCTTTTCCGACCTAAAATATTTTGAAGGAAACGTAGAGGAACTTATAGAATTAACCAAAAATGAAGAATATAAAGAATTTTTCATAAACATAAAAAACAGAATATTAGAAAATGGACTTTCTACAGAGAAAATAAAATTTAAGCTTAAAAGAGGTTTTTTAGGTCCTGCAGGTGAAATAATAAGAGAGGTTAAAAAAGGAAATTATACTACAGTTGTTGTGGGAAGAAGAGGAAAAAGGGGTATTGAAGAGTTTTTTCTTGGTTCTGTAAGTCAAAAAATAATTTCTTACTTTGATGATAGAACTATATGGGTAGTAAATTAAAAGTTAAATGCCCCATTTGTAAAAAGAAAACTTACTGGGAAGAAAACCCCTATAGACCCTTTTGTTCTAAAGAATGTAAGCTTGCAGATCTTTATCACTGGATTAAAGAGGATTATAGAATAAAAGTCTCTGAAATAAACTTGCTTAACAATAACGAAACTCATCTAAATAAAAAGGAAGAATAAAATTTAAAGGGGTTTTAAAATGGATTATGATATAGCCATAATAGGTTTAGGTCCTGCAGGTATTCAAGCAGGTATTTATGCAGGAAGAAGAAAAAATAAGGTAATAATATTTGGTAAAACTTCAGAAAGTGCGCTTAATTATGCTCATTTAGAAAATTATTTTGGTTTTAAAGAAAAAATAGAAGGAAAAGAGCTTTTGTCTGCAGGAATAGAACAACTCAAAAAAGCTGAGGTTACAATTCTTGAAGAAGACATTATAAAAATAGAACCCCTTGAGAAAGGATATAAGCTTATTACAGAAAAAGAAAAAGAAATTACAGCTATAGCTCTTATCTTAGCTATGGGTGTAAAAAGAAAAAAAAGTTTTTTTAAAAGAGAAAAGGATTTTATAGGAAAGGGTGTTTCCTATTGTGTTGATTGCGACGCTTGGTTTTATAAAGGAAAAAAAGTAATAGTTATTGGAGATGGGAGCTCAGCTATTTGGGGAGCAAAATTTTTAACCCAGTTTGCTAAGGAAATTTATTTTTATTTTTCTAAAGGAGAACTCTCTTCTGAAGAAAAAAAATCTCTTGAAGAAAAGGGAGTAAAAATCCTTACTCTAAAGCCAGTTGAGATAATAGGAGAAAATGAGGTAAAAGGTGTTAAATTAGAGGATGGAAGTATCTTAGAAGTTGATGGAATTTTTATTGAGCAAGGAGCAAAAGGACCTTTAGAGCTTCTTGCAACTCTTGGAATAGAGCTTGATCCAGAAACTTTTAATTATGTAAAAGTAGATAGAGAAATGAAAACAAATGTAGAAGGAATTTTTGCTTGTGGAGATATAACTGGTCCTCCTCTTCAGGTAGCTAAAGCTGTTGGAGAAGGCTGTATAGCTGGTCTTTCAGCTTCAGACTACATAAGTAAAGTAAAAAGGGAGAGCTAATATTATTTGGGATAAAAAATTAGAAATAAACTTAAAAAATCTTAAAAAAAACCTAAGAGCCTTAAAAAAGTTCTTACCTAAGAATACAAAAATTCTACCTGTTATAAAGTGTGATGCCTATGGGCATGGACTTTTAGAAGTAGCAAAAGCCCTTTCTGAAGAAGAAATTTTTGGATTTGGTCTTTCTGAGCCAGAAGAAGCCTTAACCCTTAGAAAAAATAGACTTTCCCAGCCCATACTTTTCCTTTCAGGATTTGAAAAAGATTGGCTTCCTGAAATGTATAATTTAAAGGTCACTCCTGTAGTTACTAATTTTAATACCTTTGAATGGTTAAATGAATTTGTTAAAAAAAGAAATATTAAGTGGGAATTTCATCTCAAAGTTGATACAGGAATGCATAGATTTGGTCTTAATTTTTCTGAACTCGCCCAGTTTATAGAAGAACTTAAAAATTTCCCTTTTCTTAAACTTACAGGACTTATGACTCATTTTTCCTGTGCAGAAAATCCAGAACACGAATTAACTCAGTTTCAATTAAAAAGATTAAAAGAAGCTTTAGAAAAATTAAAAAATAATAAAATCATTCCCAAATATGTTCATTTTGCTAATTCAGGTGGTATAATATTTTTACCTGAGAAAGGAAACCTTGTGAGACCAGGAATTAGTTTATATGGAAGTTATCCCACTTTTAAAGCACGAGAACTTATTAAACTTCATCCTGTTATGACTTTAAAATCAAGGATAGTTGAAATAAAGAGATTAAAAAAGGGAGAATACGCAGGATATGGTCCCAATTTTAAAGCAAAAAAGACCACCCTTCTTGGTCTTGTTCCTGTTGGATATGGAGATGGATATCTTAGAAGTTTAAGTAATAGAGGATTTGCTTGGTGTAAAGGTAAAAAAGTTGCTGTTGTAGGGAATGTTTCTATGAAGGTACTTTATTTAGATATAACAGAGCTTGAAAGTCCCCAAATAGGAGATGAGGTTATACTTCTTGGAGGAGAAAATGAAGAAGTCCCAGCTGATGAGCTTGCAAGTCTTGCAGGAACAATAAGCTATGAACTTTTTTGTAACTTAGGGAAATCTATTCCACGAGAGTATATAAATGCTTAATATAGGTTTTTCAGAAGCTGTTATTATATTTTTAATTGCCTTAATTGTTCTTGGACCTGAGAAACTTCCCGAAATTGGTAAATTTTTGGGAAAACTCTCCTTAGAACTTAAAAAAGGTATAGAGGATGTAAAAAGAGAGCTTGAAATTGAAGAAGTGGAAAAAGAAGTCAAGGAAGAAATTAAAGAAGTTAAGAAAGAAATAGAAGAACTCAAAGAAGCTTCAACTCAAATTATAGAAAATCCACTCAAATCTGATGAAAAGGATAATCTTTCCTAAAATTTTTGCTGTTGATGTTCTTGAAAGAATAAGAAGAGAAATCATAATTTATGTATTTGCCTTTTTTATTTTATGGCTTTTTTTTCTTTTTCTTTTTCCTTACCTTTTCCCCTATTTAATGTTTCCCTATTTTAAAATCCTTGAAGGTCAGCCCTTAGTTTTTACAAGCTTAGAAGAAGCTTTATTTGTTATTTTAAAGGCTTCTTTTTATTTGGCACTCACTATAACTCTACCTTTTTTACTTATTCGTCTTTGGAAAGCAGTTTCTCAAGAATTTTACGAACCAGAAAAAGCCTTTTTTAGAAAACTCTTTTTTATTTCTTTTTGCCTTGGTATTTTAGGGCTTTTAGTAGGTTATTTTTTAATTATTCCTGCAAGTTTAAAAGTTTTTCTTTTTTTTGGTAGAAATTTTGAAGCTAATCTTAAAATTAACTATTTTCTTTTTTTTATATTAAGAATTCTTTTGTTTTCTGTTTTTATTTTTCAAATTCCTTTATTTTTTGCCCTTTTAATAAAAGAAGAACTTATTACTGAGGAATTTTACAAAAAAAGAAGACTCTATTTTCTTGGTTTTTTTTATGTGCTTTCTCTTTTATTATCTCCTACTGATTTTTTCACTCAGATCTTGTTAACTTTGTTTTTATTCTTATTTTTTAGATTAGCCTTTTTTATAGCTAAGTTTTTTAAATGAGAAGGAGGTTTATTAAATGGGAAGAAGGAAAAAGAAAGATACTCTCTTGCAAGGAGAGATTTCTCAATCTAAGCTCTTAAAAGAAATTTCTCCTCCACCAAAGGGAATGAAGTATATAATTCTTATCGGTGATGGTATGGGTGATTTCCCTATTAAAGAACTCAAAAATAAAACTCCTTTAGAGGTAGCCATTACTCCCGGAATGGATTTTATAGCCTCCTACGGAGAAATAGGACTTTGCCAAACTATTCCACATAATATGCACCCTGGTTCTGATGTGGCTATAATGGGGCTTTTAGGTTATCCTCCAGAGGAAAAATATACAGGGAGAGGACCGATTGAAGCAGCAAGTAAAGGTATTGAACTAAGACCTGAAGATGTTGCTTATAGATGTAATTTAGTGACTATACAATTTGAAGGTAAAGACCTTATTATGGAAGATTACTCTGCAGGGCATATCTCTACAGAAGAGGCTGTAGAATTAATAGAAGCTATTAATAGAAATGCAGGAACAGACAAAATTGAGATAATCCCAGGAGTAAGTTATAGACACATTCTTATATGGAGAGGAGGCTCTGGAGGTCTTCAGACTTATCCACCTCATGATCTTTTAGGGAAAAGTATCTGGTTTGCCTTTTATGCTTATGATGAGGAACCCTATTTAAAGGAATTTATAATTAAAGCTATAGAAATTTTAGAAAAACATCCCATTAATTTGAGAAGAAAATTAAACAATTTACCTCCAGCTAATGCTATATGGCCCTGGGGTCAGGGAAGAACCCCTGAGATTGAACCATTTTCTGAAAAATGGGGTTTAAAAGGAGCAGTTATCTCTGCTGTAGATTTGGTAAAAGGACTTGGTAAACTTGCTAAAATGGCTGTCATTGATGTTCCTGGTGCCACAGGATATTTAGATACTAATTACGAAGGGAAAGTTGATTATGCCTTAGAAGCTTTAAAGGAACATGATTTTGTTCTTATTCATGTAGAGGCTCCTGATGAAGTTTCCCATCAAGGATCCTTAGAATTAAAAATTAAAGCTATAAACGAATTTGATAGAAGAGTAGTTAGATACCTTCTTGAAAGAATAAATGAAGTTACTAAAAAATATAGAATTCTTGTATGCTGTGATCACCTAACCCCCATTTCCATAAAAACTCACTCAGCAAAACCAGTTCCTTTTGCTATTTTTGATGTAACTCAAAACAAAAAGAAAAAAGGAGACATAAAATTTTGTGAAAAGGAGGCTTGTCAATCTCCATTAACTTTTAAAAATAGTTTGGAACTAATACAGTATTTTTTGCAAAGAAAACCTCTTATTTAAAGGGAAATTAGAAATGGAAATTATCAACACTGATATTCTTATAATAGGTTCTGGAATTGCAGGGTTAAGCCTTGCTTTAAGACTTAAGGATTTAGGAGAAATTACCATTCTCACTAAAAAAAGAGCCTTTGAAACAGCTACTTCCTTAGCTCAGGGAGGTATAGCTTGTGTTATGGGAGAAGAGGATAATTTTGAGCTTCATATTGAGGACACCCTTAATGCAGGAGATGGATTATGCAAAAGAGAAGTTGTAGAGCTTGTTGTAAAATCAGCTCCAGAAAGAATAAAAGAACTTATAAAATGGGGAGTAAATTTTGATAAAGATCCAGAAAATACAGAAAAATTTCATTTAACCCTTGAGGGAGGACATTCAAGAAGAAGAATTCTTCACGTAGGAGATTATACTGGAAGAGCTATAGAAAATGCTCTTATAGAAAGGGTTTTAGTAGAAAGAAACATAAAAATTCTTGAACATTCCTTTGTGGTAAAGCTATTAGTCGAAGATTTATTAAGACCATCAAAAGTTTTAGGTGCCTTAGTTCTTGATCTTACCCACATAAAACCTGTAGTGTTTTTAGCTAAGGTTGTAGCTCTTTGTACAGGTGGTGCAGGAAAGGTTTATCTTTATACTAGCAATCCTGATACTGCTACAGGAGATGGAATAGCTCTTGCTTATCAAGTAGGGTGTAGAATTGCCAATATGGAATTTATCCAGTTTCATCCCACTTGTTTGTATCATCCCAAGGCTAAAAATTTTCTAATTTCAGAAGCTTTGAGAGGGGAGGGAGCAGTTCTTTTAAATGCAGAAGGAAAAAGATTTATGCATAAGTATGATCCAGTAAGAAAAGAACTTGCTCCGAGAGATATTGTAACCAGAGCTATAGATATGGAAATTAAAAAAACAGGAGCTGAATACGTTTACTTAGATATTTCTCATCTACCTTCAGATTACATTAAAAAAAGATTTCCTTATATATATGAAACTTGCTTAAAATACGGTATTGACATAACCTCACAGCCAATACCTGTTGTTCCAGCAGCTCATTATCTTTGTGGTGGAATTTGTACCAATATATGGGGTCAAACTGATATTCCTAATTTATTTGCTATAGGAGAATGCACCTGTACAGGTCTTCACGGAGGGAATAGACTTGCCTCAAATTCACTTCTTGAAGCCCTTGTTTTTTCCTATCAGGCAAGCCTTAAAATAAAAGAACTCTGGAAAGAACTTAAGGATATGCCTTTAAAAAAACCTCCTATAAAAGAATTAACAGTTAAAGAAATAAAAGAAGAAAAGGTATTTATCTCTCACAACTGGGATTTAGTAAGAAAAATAATGTGGGATTTTGTAGGTATAGTGAGAAGTTTAAAAATGTTAGAATTTGCAAAAAAGAGAATAGAATTTATTAAAAAAGAGATAAAAGAAAACTGGCCAGGGATTTATCTTGATCTTGACACCATGGAATTGAAAAAGATTGCCATAGTAGCAGAATTAATAACTAAGTCAGCTCTTCAAAGATTAGAATCAAGAGGAACTCATTTTTTAGTAGAATATCCTTATAAAAGAGACAATTATCAAAGAGATACCATAATTTTAAAAAATTTTTAAAAATTTTCAAAAATTTTCGTAAAATTATCTTTACAAAATAGTTTTTTTTGATAAGATTTTTAAATGAATTTAAGATTGGGAGGAAAGAGTGAAAGTGCTTTTTGATCCAGATATTCCTGAAGAACTTAAAGAAGATATACTTAATGCTATAAAAGAAGAAAATATAGGAGAAATTTGTAAATTTTGTGGAGGCGATACTTTATATGTAGCACATTTAGGGAATATATTAGATGTAAAGTGTTATGAATGCGGGCACTCTTATTTAGAGATAGAGTTGGAGGAGGAATAAGATTTAGTTGGAGTTGTATGATTTAGTAATAGTTGGTGCAGGTCCTGCAGGCATAACTGCTTATCTTTATGCAAAAAGGTCTCTTTTAGAGGTTGTTCTTGTTGATAAGATAGGAATTGGTGGTCAGTTACTTCTTATAGATTTTATTGAAAATTATCCTGGTTTTCCAGAAGGAATAACAGGATTTGAATTGGCTGATCTGTTTAGAAGACACATTGAAACACTTGGTTTAAATTTCAAACAAGGAGAAGTTAAAAAGTTAGAAAAGAGAGATAATCTTTTTAATCTTTATTTGGATAATAATGAAATTTTAACTTCTAAAACAGTCCTTTTATCTATAGGTGCTTCTCCCAGAAAACTAAATATACCTGGAGAAAAGGAATTTACAGGAAGAGGGGTTTCCTATTGTGCAACCTGCGATGGTCCCTTTTTTAAAGACAAAATCATAGCTGTAGTAGGTGGAGGTGATACAGCTTTACAAGAAGCAATTTCCCTAACCAAATTTGCTAAAAAGATATATCTCATTCACAGAAGAAATACTTTCAGAGCAACTAAAATTTTACAGGAAAGAGTTTTTAAAGAAGAAAAAATAGAAATTCTTTGGAATACAATTGTTACGCAAATTAAAGGAAAAGATCAGGTAGAAGAAATAGAAATTTTTAATAAGGAAAGAGAAGAAAGAACCATTCTTAAAGTTTCAGGAATTTTTATTTTTATAGGTTATGAGCCAAATACTGATTGGTTAAAAGGTGTTGTAGAATTAGATGAAGAAGGATTTATTATTACTGATGGAGAAATGAGAACTTCTCTTCCTGGAGTATGGGCAGCTGGAGATTGTAGAAGTAAAATAGGAAAACAAATTGTTATTGCTTGTGGTGAAGGAGCAGTAGCAGTAATTTCTATAGAAAATTATCTTCAATCAATAGGTTCTTAATTTTTTCAAAAGAGATTATCCCCTCTCTAATTAAAGAAATTTCATTTTCTACTACTGAAATTATAGTTGAAGGAGAGGTAGCATAAAGGGTTCCTCCATCTAAAACAAAATCAATCTCTGGTATTTCCTTTAATACCTCCTCAGCACTTCTTGACGGCTTTTTCTCGCTTATATTAGCACTTGTTCCTGTAATTGGAGCTCTAAATACTTCACATATTTTTCTAACTATAGGAGAAGAAGAAAGCCTTACTCCTATGGTTCCTGTTTCAGCAGTAAGCAAAGGTGAGATAGATTCTTTTGCTTTAAATACTATAGTTAAAGGGCCGGGCCAAAATTTAGAAATTAATTTTTCAGCTATAGGAGGAACCTCTTTTACTACAAAAAAAAGCTGTTCATAATTTCCTATAAGTAAAAGAATGGGTTTATCAAAAGGTCTTTTTTTAAGATAAAATAGTCTCTTTATAGCTTTTTCTGAAAAAGGATTTCCAGCAAGACCATAAAAGGTTTCAGTAGGGATGGCTCCAACTTTATCTTCTTTTAAATATAAAGCTACTTTTTCTGCAACCTCATCAAGATTGGAAAGGTCTTCTAAAAGTTTTAGAATAGTAGGGCTCATTAAAAAATAATTAAGATGAGGAAGCTTCTTTTAAAGAGGGCTTTCTTTCTTCTTTTTGAACTTCTTCCTGAATATAGATCCTTTTATAGTAAATTAATCTCTTACAATGGGGACATTCATAATATCTATTATCTTTTTGCAATTCATTATAAAGCTGAGGAGGAATAGACATATAGCAGCCTTCACATACATAATTATCAACAGGAGCTATCCCCAATCCCCCTTTTTTTTCTCTTAATGCTTCATATTTTCTTAAAAGATTAGTAGGGATTTTTTTGGCAATTTTTTCCCTTTTTTTCAAAAGTTCATTTTTATTCATAGAAAGTTTATCACAAAAAGAATCAAATTTTTGTTTTTCCTCTTCAAAGATACTTTCTACTTTTTTCATTTCTTCTTCCAGTTTTTCTTTCTCCTTTTCTAAATTTTCTATCTCTTCCATTAGTTTTAAAATTTCATCTTCCTTCTGCTTATTTGCTTTTTTAATTTCTTCAATCTCTCTAAGAAGAAGTTGATATTCCCTTGTGCCTCTTATTTGTATTAATCGAGCTTGTGTACTTTTTAGTCTCTGATATTCCTGTTTTAATTCTCCTTCAAAAAGGTCTTTTTGTTTTTTCTTTTCTTCTATAAAGTGATTTAGATTTTCCAATTTTTGTGTTAATGCTTCTTTTTCTTTTTGAACTTTTTGTAAAGACTGAGGGATTTCTTGCATATTTTTTTCAATTTTAAGTACTTCTAAATCAATTTTTTGTAGTTCAATAAGTTTTGATATTTCTTCTTGCATCTATTGATCCTCCCTTTTATGAATAAAAACTTTATAAGGACTTTCATTTTTAAATGTTTCTACCGGTATTTCTATGTTACGGGTTTTTAAAAATTCTTGAATTTTTAATTTGAGAAAAGGCAAAATAAAACTTTCAGAAATTCCGTGATCTATAATAATGAAATTAAAACCTTCTTCGCAAGCTTCTTTTGCATAATGATATTTCACATCAGAGGTTATTAAAGTATTAATTCCCAATTTTTTAAGTTCATCTTTTAGAAATGCTCCTGAGCCTCCACAAAAGCCAAAGGAATCTATCTCTGTTTCTAAATCTCCTACTACCATAACCCAATTATTTGTAAGAGCATTAATTTTTTTAGCCAAATCTTTTAATTTAATGGATTTTTTTAAGTATACAACCCTTCCCAGACCAAAATTTTCATTTTTTTCTTTAAGAATAAAATCAGAGCCCTCTAAATTAAGAGCTTTTATAAAAGCTTCAGATACTCCTTCAGATATTTTGTCAAGGGGTGTGTGCCAAGAGATTAAATTAAGCCCCCCTTTTATAATAGAATAAATTAATTTTCCCTTATATTCATCCTGAATAATATTTGATAAGGGTTTGTAAATAAGAGGATGATGACTTATAATAAGATTAAGATTTTTTTCTAAAGCATAGGAAACTACATTTTTTGAAACATCTACAGTTAAAAGTATGCCAGAAACAGGATTAAAAAAAGAACCTATTTGTAATCCGTTATTATCTTGAGGTTCTGCTAAGTGAAGAGGTGCTATAGTTTCTAAAAACTTACAAATATCTTTTACATAAAGAGACATATTTTATTAATGGGCCCGCCAGGATTCGAACCTGGGACCTTCCGGTTATGAGCCGGTGGCTCTAACCAGCTGAGCTACGGGCCCTTTTTTCTCTGCAATCTTATAAAATAATATAATTTTTATTTCTTGTCAAGATAAACGTTGTTTGTGCTCTTTCTTACATTCAGGACAAAAGCCAAAAAAGATAATCTGATACTCAGTTAGTTCACAATCTTTTATTTCCTCAGGAATACCTAAATTGTCTTTAATCTTTTCAATATCTATAACTTTTCTGCAAGCTTTACAAAAGAAATGATGATGAGGATGTGTAAAAGGATCAAATCTTTTTCTCGTGCTTTCAACACTTACTTCCTTTACTAAACCTTTTTCTGCAAGCACTTCTAATGTGTTATAGACTGTAGCAAAAGACATACTTGGGAAACGAGGTTTTAATGCATTGTAGATATCTTCAGCTGAAGGGTGAGATTTGTTGTTTTCTAAAAATTCAAGAATTGCTAATCTTTGAGGAGTTAATTTTAATCCTAAACTCTTGTAAAATCTTAATTTTTCTTCAGTCATTTATCTTCATCCTCCTATTATAAATTTATTATAAGTTTAAAACATTTTTTTATTTATGCAAGTTTTTAAAAGATTTTAATTGTTCCCAATTTAATTCCTTTAAACCTAAGCAAGAATTTTGAATAATTTTAAAATTTTCTTCATCTTCAAAAATAGCAGAAACTAAAGGCCACTCTTTACATTTTTCAGGTTTAACAGGATGGATTTTACAAAGTCTTTTTTCTTTATCAAAAAATATACAAAACCCATCTTTTACTTTCATTTCTATTCTAAAATTTCCTTTTTTAACAGTATATAATTTTGAAAAATCTTCCTCAGAAAGATTTAAAAATTGAGCAATTCTTAGGGTATCATTTTTAGAAAGACTAACTGTAGATTCACCTTCACAACAAAAACCGCACATTTTACATTTAAATTTGTTCATTCCCTAAAATTTTCAATTTCTACAGGTTCATAAAAGGGGGTAAATTTATCCCAAAAATGTGGTTCTGTGCATCCTATACATGGATGTCCTGAACTTACAGGCCATGCTAAGTTACCACAAAATCTAATTCCTGGGCAATTGGCATAAGTAACAGGGCCTTTGCACCCAAGTTTGTAAAGACAATAACCTTTTCTATGTCCTTCATCTCCAAAAGCTTCTGCAAATTTTCCTTCCTCAAAATAATCCAATCTTTCACAATAATCATGAATTACTCCGCCATAAGCAAATAAAGGTCTTTTAAGGTCATCAAGTAAAGGAAATTTATTAAAAATAAAAATATAAAAAAGGGTAGCTAAAAAATTATAAGGATTGGGTGGGCATCCAGGAATATTTATAAGTTTTTGTTCATCTTTAATTATATCTTTTACTCCTACTGCTCCTGTGGGATTAGGAACTGCTGCAGGTATTCCTCCAAAACAGGCACAGGCACCTAATGCAATAGTAAATTTTGCATTTTTAGTAACCTTTTTAACTAATTCTACTGCAGTTTTATTTCCAATTTTGCAATAAATTCCTCCATCCTTAACAGGAATTGCTCCCTCAATTACACATATGTAATTTTTTCTATATTTTTCTATAGTTTGCTTAAGTACCTCTTCTGCTTGTTTCCCAGCAGCAGCCATAAGGGTTTCATGATACTCTAAATTAATAATATCCAAAATCACCTCTTTTATTGATGGAAAGTCACTTCTTAAAAGAGCCTCTGTACATCCTGTACAATCCATAAAATGAAGCCACACAAGAGTTGTTTTATTAGTTAATTTAGAGATAAGCTCCCTTATTATAGAATCTTTAACAAAATTAATTACATATTTAGGTTTTACATCCATAGGACAGACAGGTATACATTTTCCACACTGAACACAATACCAGAGAAGTTCCTTGGCGGGATTGTCTAAAAAACCAAGATGTAAAAGGTGCATAATTTTTCTGGGATCAAATTCATTCATTCTTTTTTTAACAGGACAAACCCCTGAACAAGCTCCACATTTGAAACACAATTCAAAATTAAATTGCGTAAAGTGCACAGATTCCTCCTATTTCAACTTTTTATTATTTGAAAATAAATTTTTTCTAATACTTCCCTTTCCACTTGTGTTTTTTCCAAGAGCGTTTTGAAATCTTTTATACCTTCTTGTATGAATTCTTTTATTTCTATTTCTAATAATTTAGTTTTTAATCTATCAAGAAGTTTTTCTTCTATTTTCTTTTCAATAGTAGAGGGAGAGAAATCTTTTAGAGATTTAAGTTCTGTTGCAATATTTCCCAGAAGAGTTCTTATTTGTCGGTCTTGGCAAACTTTAGAGGCAGAATTGAGGTATACCATTTTATCTTTTTCATTCCAGTTTTTTTCCTTTCCTAAGGGCCCAAGGTTTTTAATAATTTCAAAAAATTCATTTAAATCCTTAATTAATTTAATTGACTCACTGGAAGCTATCCACTCTAATTTTAGACGATCTGGATTTATTCCAATTTCATTCATTAAAGTTTTGGCAAACTCACCAATTATTAAAGCTTGGAAATTCCCTTCGCTGTATTTACATTCACCTAATCTGCATCCACCTATAATTACTCCATCAGCTCCATATTTAAAGGCTTCAAAAACAAAAAGAGGGTCAACTCTTCCACTGCACATAACTCTTATAATTTTGTAATAGGGTGGATGAATTATGCGGGCAGTACCTGCCCCATCAGCAGCTGTATAACATCACCAGTGACACATAAAACCTATTATAGAAGGTTCAAATTCCATTTAGTTTACCCCCTTAGCCTCTTTTATCTGTTTGTTAAAAAAGTCTATTTTAAAAGTTTTTATCTGTTCTAATAATGCATCTGTGTAAAAACCTGCAATCTCAATAGCGAAAACAGGACAATGAGAAGCACACACTCCACAACCTTTACAAAGAGCTTTTATTATTTGAGCTTTTTTCTTCTTGTCAAGTTTTATCATTTCAATGGCTAAAAAGGGACATAAATTTTTACAAATACCACATCCTATACATTTATTAATATCAACTTCTGCATAAATTGGAGAAGTTTCTATAAATTTTTTAACAAGAAAAGTGCCTGCTTTTGCTGCGCATGCTTTTGCTTCACTTATTACTTCTGGTAGTGGTTGAGGTTTATGAGCAAGACCACAAATGAAAATGCCATCAGTAGAAGTTTCAACAGGTTTTATTTTTATGTGAGTTTCTTTAAAAAATCCATACTCATCTACAGGAACTTTTAAAATACTTAAAAGATGTTCATCTTTTTCAGGAACAATACCCACTGATAAAACAATTAAATCTGGATAAAGCTCTAATTCTTTAAGAAGAAGAGTATCATATACCTTTACTTTAAATTTTTTGTCCTTTTGTATAATTTTAGGTCTTTTTTTATCAGGAAATCTTATAAACTTTATACCCATTTTTCGAGCTTCTAAATAATATTTTTCGTAAAATCCATAGGCTCTTATGTCTCTATAAAGTATAATAACATCTATTTCATTATTTAATTTTTTTAACTTTATTGCATTTTTTAAAGCATGGATACAACAAACTTTACTGCAATAATCCAGCTCATCCCCTCTTGAACCTGCACATTGTATCATTACTACTTTTTTAATGTTTTCTTTTAAACCTTCTTCATAAAGAATTTTTTCTAAGTCAAGTTGAGTAATGATTGTTTTTCCATTAATAGGATATTTATTAGGTCTATATTCTTTTCCACCAGTTGCTATAATTATTACGCTATGATCAATTATTTCCTTTTTGTCACCGATTTTAACAGAAGTTTTGTAATTTCCTGTATATCCCGAAATGTCTTCAATTTGAGCAGATGTATAAACTTTGATGTTTGGATGAGTTTTTACCTTTTTGATTAATTTGTTAAGGTAAGTTTGTAAATTTTCGCCATTTATTATAGATTTAATCTTTTTAACCTGACCTCCTAAGCTTTTTCCTTTTTCAACAAGATATACTTTAAAACCTTGTTCTGCTATAGAAAGAGCTGAAGTAAGTCCAGCAACACCTCCTCCTATAACAAGTGCAGAAGGAATATTAGAAACTGCCTCATATGTAACAGGCTTAAGTTTTTGAGCTTTAACTACTGCCATTCTAATTAAATCTTTTGCTTTTTCTAAAGCTTTTTCTGAATCATTAGAATGGATCCACGAACATTGTTCTCTAATATTAGCCATTTCAAATAAAGCAGGATTAAGTCCAGCCTCTTTTAAAGTAGCTTTAAATATAGGTTCGTGAGTTCTTGGAGTACAAGCTGCGACTACAATTCTATTAAGTTTGTGTTCTTTAATTTTCTCTTTAATTTTTTCTAAAAAATCTTGGCTACAAGTAAATATACCTCTTTCAACAGTTATTACATTGGGCAAATTTTTGGTATATTCTTCTAAACTTTCCATATCAATAGTACCTGCTATATTAGAACCACAATGACAAAGAAAGACACCTATTCTTGGATCCATCTTTAATAATTCTTCATCTTCAGGAGGATAAGATTTTTCTACAGTTGAAGAGAATCTTACATCTTTTAAAAGTTCTGATACATAAGCTGCTGTAGAAGAAGCTTGCACTACACTTTCGTGAATATCTTTAGGTCCTTGGAAAGTTCCGGCAACATAAATTCCCGGAGAAGTGGTTTCACAAGGATTTAAAGAATTAGTTTTAGCAAAACCAAATTCGTTAAGTTCAATTTTAAAAATTTTGGCAATTTCTTGAGCATTCTCAGGTGGGGAGAGCCCTGTAGATAAAATTACTACATCAAATGGCTCTATTTTTAATTTGCCCTTTTCATCCACATAATGAATATGGATTTTATTATTTTTTCTATAAATTTTCCCAGGTCTTGTCCTTAAAACTTTGAATTTGTATCTTTTTATTGCTTCTTCAAAGACCTTGTCAAGTTCCTTTATAGGAGATCTAACATCTATAAAAAAGAAAGTAATGTCACAAAATGGATAATGTTCTTTTATTGCAATAGCTTGTTTAATTGAGATTGCACAACAAATAGAAGAACAATAAAGTCTATTATTTCTTACATCTCTTGAGCCTATACACTGAAGAAAAGCAATTTTTTCAGGTATTTTAAAATCTGATTCTTTAACAAATTCACCTTCTGTGGGTCCTGATACACAGGTTAATCTTTCAACCTCAGTAGTATGTAAAATATCTTGATACTTTCCATAACCGTATTTTTCTAATATTTCATAAGAAGGGATTCCTGAACCTGGAGCAAGTATAATAGCACCTACCTTAATATTTTTTACTAAAGGCTTTTGATCAAAATTTATAGCTTTTGAGTCACACACTTCTATACACATTTCACAAGGTTTGTTGTGAGCAAGTTTTAAACATGCATTTGGATCAATATAATAAGTGCTTGGTATTGATTGAGGAAAATCAATATGGGTAGCTTTTACAAAAGACAAATTTACATTAAACCAATCTAAGGCAATTGCTTGACAAAATTTTGTGCATTCTCCACAGCTTCTGCATTTTTCTGGATCTATATACCTTGGATTAATTTTTAAAGTTACCTCAAAATTTCCAGGCTTTCCTTTTACCTTAATAACATCTGTTAAGGTTAAGATTTCAATATTCGGAGACCTCCAGGCCTCCGCCATTTTTGGCGCAAGTATTCATATACTGCATTCAATAGTGGGGAAAGTCTTATCAAGCTGAGCCATCATTCCGCCTATAGTAGGTTTCTTTTCTACAAGATAGACATAATATCCAAGTTGTGAAAGATCTAAAGCTGCCTGAATACCTGTAACCCCGCCTCCTAATACTAAAACCTTTCCAATCATTTCACTCATTTTTAAACCCTTTATAAAAAATAAGTTTTAAACAATTTATTATTATAAACCAATCAAAAATTAAATCAATATAAAAAATCTTTTTTTGGGAAAATTTTTACAAATTAAAATTAAAATATTTCGTAAGAGATAGGATCTTTAATTCCAGCCTCCTTAAAAGCTTTTAGTCTTAATTTACAAGATTCACACTTTCCACAAGCTTTTTCACCACCTTTATAACAGGACCAGGTTAAATGAAAAGGTGTATTTAGTTTTATACCAAGTTCAACAATTTCTTTTTTGGTAAGATTTATAATAGGTGTTTCTATTTCAATCTGTGTTTCAGGTTTTGTTCCTGTATTTATAGCTTGATTAAAAATTTTTATGAATTCTTTTCTACAATCTGGATATCCAGAAAAATCAATTTCATTTACTCCTATAAATATTTTTTTTGCTCCTATTACTTCAGCCCAAGCGGTAGCAATACTTAAAAAAATGCCATTTCTGAAAGGAACATAGGTAGAAGGAATACCTTCTTCTTGCTTTTCTGGGATTTCAAGCTCTTCTGAAATTAGACTTGATCCTCCAAAATCCTTAAAAAAGGGAAGGTAAATAATTTGAGATTTTTCCGGCTTAAAAAACTCTATCAATTTATGAAAACATTCTAATTCTTTTTCTTGAGCTTTTTGTCCATATTGAAAGTGTAAAAGGGAAAGTCTGTAATTTTGAGAAGCTACACTTGCACATACAGCGCTATCCATTCCACCGCTTAAAAGAACTATAGCAAGTTCTTTTTTCATTGTTTATTATATAAAAATAAAAAGCGCCCCCAAGGGGATTTGAACCCCTGTCGCCGGCGTGAAAGGCCGGTGTCCTGGACCTGGCTAGACGATGGGGGCAACCTTCTTATGGGCCGGGTAGGATTCGAACCTACGACTCCCAGCTTAAAAGGCTGGTACTCTGCCTGGCTGAGTTACCGGCCCTTTATTTTTATTAATTGTGTTTACAAATATAAATTAAATCTCTTCTTTGTCAAGCTTTGTGTTTAATTTAATTTTAATTTCTATATCTTCAATTTTTTCAGGAACATCTTTTAAAACCTTTATAAATCCCAATAGGGGATATATAAGTGCATCTTCAACAAAACTTTTCATAGGTATTTTCTTGTTATTAATTTTAAGTAAAACTCTTGGCTCATACCTTTTAATAAGTTCTTCAATAAAATTTGTAAGAGTCTCGTAATCTTTAAAAAGAAAGAATTTTTCTTCAGGATAAAGGGATTCCCACTTTTCTAAATCATCTCTTACTACAAAACCTAACAAATTCCTTATCTCACTTTTTATCTTTTTTAAATCTTCATCCTTTTCTTTTACAACCCAAATTTTGTGAATCATATCAAAGTTTTTAAATCCCTCTAAAATCACTATATTAAAATTCCAGAAAAGAGACTGAAAATAGACATACCAATCTTTTAAAGAAGAAAAGCCTAAATTTTCAGGGTTTAAATAAAGAGTAAATAAATTTTCCTGAAAAAAGCCAACTAAAGGGACTCCTTTCTTTCTGTAAAACCAGGTATCTTTTTCTGGTATATCTGTAAATATATCTTTTTCTTTAGAGGATTTTACAACTGCAATTTTATAACCTTTGTTTTTAAGAATTTCGTATAAAGAGAGAGCAAGGGTTGTTTTTCCAGCATTATGATATCCTGAGATAGACAATAAAAAGGGCATAATTAAATAGTAATTTCTTCTCCTATTTTTGGCGTAATAAGAATATTGTTACAAGCCTTAGCAGGTTCCTTAGGTCCCATTAAATAGTGATCTCCTATAGGAAGAAAGACCACTTCAGGAGAATAAAGTTCTCTAATTAATTTCATATCATAAAATAATCCTGTATTTCCTGTATGATAAAGAGATGTTTCATTGTCAGAAAATAAGAAACTGTGTAAAGCAGGGGCCGTAGTAAATTTTAAACTATTTATATTTTGTAAGTTCCACATATATTTATTCCTGCAAGTTTGAGAGCATCTCCAAAGGGATTACTTATCCAAGGGTCTATAAGTATTTTTTTCCTTTTTCAGTAACAATTTTAAAACAAGAATGCCCGTAAAAGGTTATTTTCATTTTAAATTATCCACAAAGGATAGATTAAGAGCGGGCGACGGGATTCGAACCCGCGACCTACAGCATGGCAAGCTGCCGCTCTACCAGGCTGAGCTACGCCCGCAAACTATTTATAATATACTCTGATTTTTAAACCAGTCAAGAATTATGCTATTCTTCAATCCCAAAGTATTCAGAAAGTTTAACCAATTTTTCATATTCTTCATCTACTCTTTTTTGAATGAATTTAATTTGTTCAGGTGTTAAATGTCTGAACCTTCGTTGTAGTTTAAAATATTCTTCCACAGGTTTTTGTGGAGTGACTCTTTTTTCCAATACATATTTTCCATATTTTCCAAGCAAACTTTTTTCTATAGGTGTATGACCAATCAATTTATTAATAACATACTTTCCATCTATTACTTCATAAAGAGGGAAAATCCTTGTTTCTACAGCTAATTTAGCCACTAAAATACTGTCTTCACTTTTACATCCCCAGCCAGTAGGACAAGGAGAAAATACATGAAGAAAAGTAGGACCATTTATTAAGGATGCTTTTTTTACCTTATTCATAAGGTCAATAGGAAAGGCAGGGCTTGCTGTTGCTGCATAGGGAATATTATGAGCAACTACTATTCCCATAAGATTTTTTTTCCAAGTAACTTGTCCTTTTATAACTTTTCCAGCAGGGCTTGTAGTAGTATGAGCTCCAAAAGGAGTTGCACTTGATCTTTGAACACCTGTATTCATATAGGCCTCATTATCAAGACAAATATAAATAAAGTCATGACCTCTTTCTAAAGCTCCAGAGAGAAATTGAAGTCCTATATCAAAAGTTGCTCCATCTCCTGCAAAAACAACTATATTTATCTTTTCTTTCTTAGGGATCTTGCCTTTTCTTTTTAAAACTTTAATAGCTGCTTCAATTCCTGAAGCAACTGAGGCTGAATTTTCAAAAGCCACATGTATCCATGGCACCTTCCAAGAAGTATATGGAAAGGGGCTTGAAATGATTTCCATACAGCCTGTAGGGGATACTGCAATAGTATTTGGTCCAAGTACTTTTAGAGCCAATTTAAGAGGCAAAACTGTTCCACAACCTTGACAAGCTCTATGTCCTGGAGCAAATCCCTCATATTCAGGTAAATTTTTTAAATTAAAACCCTTAAAATCTTTTAGCTCTGGTCTCATTGCTTTACTCCATTACTCCATAAATTTCGTAAGAAAACTTAGGTTTTTTATTTATAGCTTTGTAGGTTCTTTCAAAAAGTTCAACAAAATCTTCTACTGTTACATCTCTTCCAGAAAGACCAGCAATAAAATTTACTACCCTTGGTCTTTTATTAGATTGATAAAGAGCAGAACGAATTTCTATTCCTACAGGACCTCCTGTTGCACCATGACTTACAGCTCTATCCACTACTCCAAGAGCTTTAATTTTCCCTATAGCTCTAAGAAAATCTTTTAAAGGAAAGGGTCTCCAAAGTCTAATTCTTATAAGCCCAACCTTTTTGCCTTCTTTTCTTAAAAGATCAACTGCATTTATAGCTGTTTCAGCAAGACTTCCCATAATAAGAAGGGCAACCTCTGCATCTTCTATCTGATAAGTTTCAATAGGCTGATACTTTTTCCCTGTTAATTTTTCAAATTCTTTCCAGGCATTTACTATAATTCTGTAAGAAGCATTTAAAGCTTCATCTTGAGCTTTTTTTGCTTCAGTATAAATTTCTGGTACTCCTATAGCTCCCATAGTGATAGGTTTTTTAGGATCTAATTTATATTTCATACGAAGAGGGGGTAAATACTTATCAACTAATTCTTGATCTAAAAATTCAATAGGTTCTATGACATGAGAAAGGATAAAACCATCTATATTTATGGCAACTGGAAGTAAAGCTTTTTCAGCAATTTTGTAAGCATTGTATATAAGATCTACAGCTTCTTGTCCATTTTCAGCAAAGATAGTTATCCACCCAGAATCTCTCATAGTCATTATATCTGAATGGTCATTCCATATACTTATTGGAGCAGATACAGAGCGATTTGTAATAACCATTACAATTGGTAGTCTAAGGGCAGAAGCGATAAAGAGATTTTCATACATTAAAAGTAATCCCTGGGAAGCTGTAGAAGTAAAAGTTCTTGCACCTGTTGCAGCAGCACCTATGCAGGCACTCATAGCTGCATGTTCAGATTCAGCAGGTATGTATTCAGCATCAAGTTCTCCATTGTTTACCAGATCAGCTAAGTGCTCAACAATATGGGTTTGAGGAGTAATTGGATAGGAAGCAACTACATCAACTTTACACTGAGCAACTGCCTCAGCTATAGCGATAGAGACTTCTTTACCTATTTTCTTTTTTACTTTTAAAGATTCATTTATAGAAAGGGAAATTTTTTTTGCCAATTCTTTTTCCAATTTAAGCCTCCTCTAATACCATAGTAATAGCTCCCTTTGGACAATTTTGGGCACAAATTCCACAACCTTTACAATAATAAAGGTTGCTTATATAATACCCCTCTTCATCTTTTGTATAACAAAAATCTGGGCAAAATACATAACATAATCCACATTTTATGCATTTTTCTTTATTAAGAACAGGTTTAAACGCTCTCCAGTCTCCAGTTTTAAATTTTGCAGAATTTCCTGGTTCTAAAATAAACATTCCAGGTGCTAATTTTTTCCAACTAATTAATACTTGATCTTTTGGCATAACCTCTCTTTTTACCCATAAATTTTAGTTTCTTCTAAAGCTCTATGCAAAGCTTTAATATTCTTTTCAGCAAGTTTACCAAATCTTTCTTTTAAAGCTTCTTCCATATGTTTTACTTCTATAAGCCCTGTAGCTTTAAGAAAAGCACCTAACATAGTGGTATTAGTAATAGGAACACCTATTTCTTCAATAGCAATTTTATTTGCATCAACAAGAGCAAGCTTTCCTTTATAGTCTCCCAAAATTTTTCTAATTTCTTCTTCTGGGAGATTAGAATTTAAGATGGCTACACCATTTTTTTTTAATCCATCAGTAATCTTAGTTATTTTAGGAAGTGATGGATCAAGCACTAAAATAATGTCAGGATGGTATATTTTTTCTCTGGTTCTTATTCGTTCTTCTCCAATTCTTGCAAAAGCCTGAACAGGTGCTCCTCTTCTTTCAGGTCCAAAGCTTGGAAATGCCTGAGCAAATTTGCCTTCCTTAATAGCTGCTACAGCAATTAATTCAGCAGAGGTTACTACTCCCTGACCTCCTCTCCCATGAAGTCTTATTTCTACCATTGCAAATCACTCCTATCATAAATTGAGAATTTCTATAAATAACATATTAAAATATTTTGTCAATAATTAAAAGTAGTTTAAAATAAATTTTAACAAAATTTTTTAAAAGGAGAAAGAGATGGGAGAACTAAAAGGAAAAGTTGTTTTAGTAACTGGAGCAGGAAGAGGTATAGGAAGAGCAATAGCTTATGAATTTGCAAAAGAAGGTGCCGAAGTAATTATCAATTATAGAAAGTCAGAAGAAAAAGCAAAGAGCTTAGTTGAAGAAATAGGAAAAATAGGAGGAAAAGCTCATTTGGCAAAATTTGATGTAGCTAATTTAGAAGAAATAAAGGAAAAAATAAAAGAAATTGAAAAAGAAATTGGGAATATTCATATTTTGGTAAATAATGCAGGTATTGTTAAAGATACTTTGTTTTTGAGAATGAAAGAGGAAGATTGGGATGAAGTTATTAAAACTAATTTATATTCGGTTTTTTATGTTACCCAGGCAGTTTTACCAATGATGATAAAAGAAAGATGGGGAAGAATTATTAACATATCTTCAGTTGTAGCATTTACAGGAAATCCTGGGCAGACAAATTATGCAGCTGCAAAAGCGGGAATTATAGGATTTTCAAAAGCACTTGCTTTAGAAGTTGCAAGTAGAAATATTACCGTAAATGTAATTGCACCAGGTTATATAGAAACCGATATGACAGCAGGGCTCCCAGAAAAAGTAAAAGAAGCCTTTTTACAACAAATTCCACTAAGAAGAACTGGACTACCGGAAGAAGTAGCTTATTTAGCTTGCTTTTTAGCCAGTGAAAAAGCAAGTTATATAACTGGTTGTGTTTTTCATGTGAATGGAGGTCTATATAGGAGTTAATTTTTTTCTTGAAAAATTTAAAAAAAGTTTTAAAATAAAATTAATTATAAGTAGAAAAAAAAGGGGAAATTATGGAAATTCTTATTTTTGGTAATCCTATTTTAAGAGAAAAGGCAAAACCAGTTGAAAATATAGATGGGGAATTAAAGGAAATTATAGATAAAATGGCTGAAACTATGTATAAAGCTAAAGGTATTGGTCTTGCTGCAAATCAGGTAGGGATTCTAAAAAGGTTCTTTATAATGGATGTTTCTCAAAAAGAGGGGGAAAATAAATTAGAAGTTTATATAAATCCAGAAATAATTTCTGCAGAAGGAGAGACTGTTTATGAAGAAGGATGTTTAAGTATTCCTGGATACTTTGCTCCTGTAAAAAGATACGCCAAAATTTATGTCAAGGCATATGATATAAATGGTAAATTCTTTGAAAAAGAATTAGACGGACTTTCTGCCATAGCCTTCCAACACGAATATGATCATCTTGAGGGAATTTTGTTTATAGATAGACTCTCCCTTCTTAAAAGAGAGCTTTTTAAAAGATGGTGGAAAAAACATTATAAAAAATAAATCTTTTAAAGTTCATTAATCAATCTGAATCTTTCTATATGAGTTGTATAGCCCTCTTTATTGAATTCTAAATAGATTCCTTCTACCTTTACTTTTTCACTTTTTTCTACTTCTAATTTTCTTGGAACCATAGTAAGATACATTTCTAAGGCTTGATTTATTTTCATTCCTATGATACTTTCTACAGCACCACACATTCCAACATCAGTTATATAACCTGTACCCTTAGGCATAATCCTTTCATCTGAGGTTTGCACATGTGTATGTGTGCCTATTACTGCTGAGACAAAACCATCTAAAAAATATCCCAAGCCAAGTTTTTCTGAGGTAGCTTCCGCATGAAAATCAATTATTATAAAGGGAGTTTCCTTTTTTATTTCCTGAACAAGGTATTTACCTAAATTAAAGGGATTTTCTAAGGGTCTCATAAAGATTCTGCCTTCTAAGTTTATTACTCCAAGTTTAATGTTTTTTTTAGTATAAATAGTCCAACCTTTACCAGGAGCATTTTCTCCGTAATTTGCTGGTCTCAAAACCCTTTCTGTTTTTTGTAGATAAGGGAAAAACTCCTTTTTCCAAATATGATTTCCTGAAGTAAGAACATCTATTCCGTAGAAAAAAAGTTCTTCAGCAACCTTTTCTGTTAATCCATATCCACCTGCTGCATTTTCAGCATTAGCTATAATAAAGTCTGGCTCATATTTTTTTATTAATTCTGGAAGAAAAATTTTCACTGCTTTTCTTCCAGAGTTACCTACTATATCTCCCAAAAATAACAATTTTACTTTATTTGGCATATTCAATAGCTCTTGTTTCTCTAATTACAGTAACTCTTACAATTCCTGGATAGGTTAATTCTTTTTCTATTTTTTGGGCAATTTCACGAGCCAATATGTAAGCTTCTTCATCATTTATTTTTTTATCGTTTACTATAACTCTTATTTCTCTTCCAGCCTGTATAGCAAAAGCTTTTTCTACTCCTTCAAAGGAAGAGGCAATAACTTCAAGCTCTTTTATTCTTTTTATATAAGCCTCTAAAAGTTCTCTTCTTGCTCCTGGTCTTGCTCCAGATAGTGCATCAGATATTTGCAAAATTACTCCTAATAAACTTGTAATAGGAATATCTTCATGATGAGAAGCTATTGCATTTACAATATCTTCTTCCTCTCCATATTTTCTTGCTATTTCAGCACCTATAAGTGCATGAGGACCTTCCATTTCGTAAGAAGAAGCTTTTCCTATATCATGAAGTAGAGCAGCTCTTTTTGCTTTTTTTACATCCATTCCCAGTTCACTTGCTAAGGCTCCACAAATTATAGCGGTTTCAATGGAATGCTGTAAGACATTTTGGCTGTAACTAGTTCTATATTTTAATTTTCCAATCATTTTAATAAGTTCAGGATGGAGTCCATAAATTCCCAACTCAAAACAAGTTTTTTCTCCTACCTCCATTAAATGATGCTCCATTTCTTCCTCTACTTGTTTAACAATTTCTTCAATTCTTGAAGGATGTATTCTTCCATCTGCAATAAGTCTTTCTAAAGCAATACGAGCAATTTCCCTTCTTAAGGGATCTACACATGAAAGAACCACAACTTCAGGAGTATCATCTATTAAAAGATCAACCCCTGTTAAGGTTTCAAAAGTTCTTATATTTCTTCCTTCTCTTCCAATTATCCTTCCTTTCATTTCTTCATTTGGAAGCTGAACAACAGAGACCGTTTTCTCTGTGACAAAGGGTACAGCAGCTTTTGAGATGGCATAAGCTAAAATTTCTTGAGATTTCCTTTTAGCCTCTTCTTTTGCTTCATTTTCAAACTTTACAATAAATTTTGCTTTTTCTTCTTTTAGTTCTTCTTCTATTTTTTTAAAAAGCAATTCTTTGGCATCCTTTTCTGATAATCCAGAAATTCTTTCTAATTCTTCCTTTGTTTGTTTTAATATTTCATCAATTTGTTTTTTTTCAGCTTCAATAAGGGCTTTCAGATCTTCAACTTCTTTTAATTTTTTTTCTAAAATTTCTTCTCTTTTAATAAGACTTTCTTCTTTATGGATGAGCCTTTCTTCTTTTAAAGAAACTTCTTTTGCTCTTTTTTCAAATTCTTTTTCTAAAGCATGCTTATGAGCTAAAAGTTTTTCTTTTATTTCAATTTCTGCTTGTTGAAGTTTTAATTTTGCTTCATTTTCAGCTTTTTTTAAGATTTCTTTAGCTTTTTGCTCGGCATCCTTAAGAAGGGTTTCTGCTGTTTTTCTTGCTTCTAATTCTCTCTTTTTTTGAATATATAAATAGATTCCAGCTAACAATAGAGCAGTTAAAAATCCTATTACTATTCCCAAAAAGATATACATATTTAATTCCCCCTTTTAGTAATTTAAATTTTAGAGGGAGAAGGAAAGAGGATAAAAATTGATATTTATAGAAAACGAAAGACCCCGAGGTGCCGTAAGGACTTCCTGCTCCAAGCTCTATTGAAAATACTTTTAGGGTGGGGTCTGATAAGCCCTAAACGCCCTTTAAAAGGCAAAAGAGCCTCAGAACCACCTTTCCCCTTCATTTCAACAGTGTTAGCTTGGCAGGTCAACCTCATCCTCACGAACACCCCAGGATAAAATTTCTTTTTCTAAAAACTCCCCCACCTTATTAAGTTGAGTTTTAACACAATTTTCTAAAGCTTCTTTCTCTTTTTTAATTTTTATATAATCATGTGCTACTTGTAAAAGAAGCCAAACAGCTAATTTAAAGGTAGGAACCTTTTTAAAGGTTTCTACCTCCTTTTTTTTATCTTCTAAATATTCTAAAACTTCTTTAACTTCCTCTTCCGAAATAAAAGACCGGAAAAGGAAGGTTTGCCCTAAAAATTCAAAACTTATTTCTTTTGCTTTTTGCATTTTCTTAACTATATTTGGGAGAGTTTTTCTATTAAACTGCCTATCCTTTCTTTTATTATCCTTCTTTCCTCCTCCCTCTTATTTATTTCTTCTAAAAGTTTAATATTTTCTTGCTCTTTTTCTTTTAATTTAATTAGTAAAGCCTCTTTTTCATTTTTTAATTGAACTACCAAAGAAAGAAGGGCATCAATTTTTTCTTCTAAATTTGCAATATCTTGAAAATCCATCTATCCCTCCAGAAAGCATTAAAGTCTTATTAAAAATTCTTATATTTAAAAATTAAAATCTATTTTAATCTTTTTGTCAAGAGTTATTTAAATTATACTATTTCTAACATTCTTTTAACAGCGGAATAAGCATTTTTTATAATCTCTTCTGGGAGATTTATTTCAAACTCTAAGTTTTCTAAAGCATGGAATACCTTTTCTAAAGAAATTTTTTTCATGGAAGGACACACCATTTTTTCTGGAGAGGGGTGATAAAATTTTTTATCAGGGTTTTCTTTACTTAAAGGATAAAGAAGACCAACCTCAGTTCCTATGATAAATTCCTTATAAGGAAGTTCTTTAGCAAGTCTTAACATTCCACTGGTTGAAGCAACATAATCTGCAAGGTCTATTACTTCGGGACGGCACTCAGGATGAGCTATAAAAATAGCAGAAGGATGTTCTTCTTTAGCTTTTATTACTTCTTTAGGTGTTAAAAGATGATGAAAAGGACAAAAACCTTCATGATAAATAATTTTTTTATCTGGATAAAATCTCTGAGTATATTGAGCTAAATTCATATCAGGAAGCATAATTACTGTTTTTTCTTTTAATGTTCCAACTACTTTTACTGCATTAGCAGAGGTACAGCAAATATCACTTAGAGCCTTTATTTCAGCATAAGAATTTACATAGGTTACAACAGGAGCAAATGGATATTTATTTTTTAAGGCTATTACATCTTCAGGAGTTATCATCTCTGCCATTTCACAAGGAACTTCTTTAACAGGTAGTAAAACTTTTTTCTTAGGAGAAACAATTTTTGCTGTTTCTGCCATAAAAAATACACCACAAAAAACTATCACTTCTGCATCAGTTTTACTTGCCTTTAAACTCAATTCTAAAGAGTCTCCTCTCAAATCTGCTATATCTTGAATTTCA
>CAZZLG010000048.1:0-5313 GCA_964654865.1 uncultured Thermodesulfatator sp. | reverse complement strand
AAAACACCCCTTCTTATTTCTCCTGTAACTGATTTTCCTTGCCATTCAAATAAAGGCATTTTACTTCCCTACCCAGTAGTTTGGTGCTTCTTTTAAAATACTAACATCGTGTACGTGACTTTCTCTATATCCTGCTTGTGTTATTTTTATAAATTTTGCTTTTTTTCTCAATTCTTCAATATTTTTGCATCCACAATATCCCATTCCTGACTTAAGCCCACCTACAAGTTGATAAATCATGTTAGAAACCGGTCCTCTATAAGGAACTCTTCCTTCTACTCCCTCTGGAACAAACTTAGATATATCTTCAACTTCCTGTCCATATCTTTCTCTTCCACCAGATTTAAACATAGCAGAAAGGGAACCCATCCCTCTGTAAAATTTGTAAGTCCTTCCCTCATAAAGTATAGTTTCTCCAGGAGCTTCTTCGGTCCCTGCAAAGAGATTTCCTATCATTACTGCATGAGCACCTGCAGCAATAGCTTTGGTAATGTCTCCTGAAAATCTTATTCCTCCATCAGCTATTACAGGAACTCCGTATTTATCAGCAACCACAGCACAGTTATGAATAGCTGTAATTTGTGGAACCCCTGCACCTGCAACAACTCTTGTGGTGCAAATAGAACCAGGACCAACCCCTACTTTAATACCATCTGCTCCTGCTTTAATAAGTGCTTCTGCTCCTTCGGCAGTTGCTACATTTCCTGCCACTAACTGACAATTAGGAAAATGATATTTTATCTCAATAATAGTTTCTATAACATTTTTGGTATATCCGTGGGCAGAATCAATAAAAAGCACATCACAACCTGCTTTTAAAAGTGCTTCTGCATGCTCAAGTCTGTTTTTCCCAACCCCTATAGCTGCACCAACCCTTAGTCTACCAAGTTCATCTTTACAAGCATGGGGATATTTTTTAATCTTTTCTATATCCTTTATTGTGATAAGACCTTTTAAACAGAAATTATCATCTACAATTAAAAGTTTTTCAATTTTGTATTGGTGTAATATTTTAACTGCTTCATCTAAAGTAATACCAGGTTTTGCAGTAATAAGATTCTCCTTAGTCATTACTTCTTTAACCGGTCTTTCAAAATTGGTTTCAAATCTCAAGTCTCTGTTCGTAACAATTCCTACGAGTTTTTTTTCAGGTCCTTCAACAACAGGTATTCCAGAGATTCTAAATTCTTCCATCAATTTCAAAACTTCTTTTATAAGAGTGTCTGGATTTACTACAATAGGATCATATATCATCCCGCTTTCAGACTTTTTAACTTTTTCTACTTCTCTTACCTGCTCTTCTATACTCATATTTCTGTGAATAACCCCTAATCCTCCCTCTCTTGCAATACTTATTGCCATTCTACTTTCTGTAACAGTATCCATGGCGGCAGAAAGTAAAGGAATATTAAGCTTAATCTTAGGAGTGATATAGGTTGATACATCAACATCTTTTGGTAAAACTTCAGAATAAGCAGGACTTAACAATACATCATCAAAAGTATAAGCCTCATAGAGAATTTCAAGCATAAGTAAAACCTTTAATTAAAATTTTTCATTTTTTATAATTTTGCTAAATTATAATCCTCAATTAAAGAAAGTAAAGTTCCTTCTAAAATTCCATATTCATTAAGAAGCATACTTTCTTTGTTAAAATGTTCCAATATTTCTAAATAAATTAAAAGCCCAGGAAGCACTATATCCTCTCTTCCTTCTTCCATTCCTCTTACTCTTCTCAGTCTTTCTAAATCAAAATTAGAAAGTTTTTTTATTAATTTTTCTAAGCTTTCTCTTGTAATCCTATGTCCGTGCAATCTCTCAAAAATATGTTGATTAAGCTTAAGATCAAGCCCACCAAGAAGTGAGGCTGTTCCTCCTGTAATAATTATTTCTTCGGGATTATCTATAGGAATTGAAGAAAGTTTTTCTTTTATGTAGTCCCTAAGTGATCTTAAAACTTTCAAGTTTAAAGGATACCTTAAATGGAAAATTTCTTTTAAAACCACAGCACCAAGATCAATACTTTTACACCATTTTCTTTCTCCATCTTTAATACAAGTAATTTCTGAAGAACCTCCTCCAACATCAACAGTAACAAAATTTTTTATTTCTATTCCAAGTGCTTTTAACCCAAAAATAATCCCTTTTAATGACAATTCTGCCTCCTCCTCAGGAGAAATTACCTTAATTTCAAAACCAGTTTCTTTTTTAGCCCTCTCTATAAACTTTTCGGCATTTTTAGCTTTTCTAAAAACCTCTGTTCCTATTGCCCTATACTTCTCAATTCCGTATTTAGAAAGCTCTTCTCTAAATTTTTTTAAACACTCCAATCCTCTGGTAAAGGCAGAGGGAGAAATCATACCTTCTGTAGCAAGACCCTCTCCTAATCTAACATTTTCTCTTTTTTTCATTAAAAATAGCACATTTCCGTTAATTTTTTTACCTATGCAAAGTCTAAAGGTTTGAGTTCCAAGGTCTAAAGAAACTAAAAAGGGAGTATTTAATCTTTTTTTGAACTCTTTACCAAGTTTAAACAAAATTCTAAATTTTTCTTTAACGTAATACCTTTGCTTATTTTTGGGATTTTGAAAAATTGTACCTTTAGTCTTTTTTAAAGTAAAAACTCCAAAATCTCTTAGTTCTATTCTATTTCCCTTTTTTAACTCCTCTTTTATAATTTCAAAAAAGAGCTCTACAATGTATTCAAGATCTTCTTTATCAATATCTGAAAATTTATGGCTTAATTTTTCGACTAAATCTTTTTTAGTCATAGTTAATTTACCGCTATATACCAGGGCTTAAGAAAGAAAGACTCTAAAATTGAGGAACTTTTTTCTTCTAAAATTTTGGAAAGAAAACCTTTTTTCTTGGGCAGAAAAACAAGTTTTGCCTCAGTAATTTTAGCCATTTTTTTAGCTTCATTTACTGCATCCCAAAAATTACCAAGCTTATCTACTAATCCTAAAGAGAGTGCTTCTTCTCCAGTAAAAATTCTTCCATCCGCAAATTCTTTAACTTTTTCTATAGGAATTTTTCTTTCTTCTGAAATGGCTTTTATAAATTGATCGTGAATAATCTTTACTTTTTCTCTTAAATAATCTTTTTCTTCAGGAGTTAAAGGTCTATAAATGGAACCAGTGTCTTTATAGGCACCACTTTTTATAGCTTCTGTCTCAACTCCAATCTTTTTTAAAAGTTTTTCTATATTAGGTATCTCTAAGACAACACCAATGCTTCCTGTAACAGTTCCTGGAGAGGCAAAAATTTTATTTCCCCCAAGGGCTACATAAAGACCTCCTGAAGCTGCTACACTTCCCATAGAGACTACAACAGGTTTTTTAACTCTTATTTTTTTTAGTTCTTCAAAAATTTCCTGAGAAGCTCCTACTGAACCTCCAGGAGAATCTATTCTTACTACTATTGCTTTAATACCTCTATCTTTAGCCATTCCATTAATAGCCATAAGGTATTCTTCTGCATCTAAAATAACCCCTTTTATCTGAAGAACTCCAATCTGAGGTTTCCCAAAATCTCTTTCTTTAAAAAACATTAGAAAAGAAAGAAAAAAGCTAAGTAAAATAAGAAAGACAACCAATCCACCAATAAAGGCAAGTCCGTAAACAAGCCAAGGTCTTTTCATTCCCTTCCCTCTTTTTTAATTAATTTTTTTATTAAAGATCTCTCCAAAAGTTATAAAAGTGGTTTTTTTAGCATTTATTTTATAATCTTCTATTTCTTTATTTTCTAAGTCCTCTAAATATTTTAAGTAGGAAATCTGAATTTTTCTTTTTTCTTCATCAATACTAATGATTTTTCCCTTAATTTTGTCTCCTACTTTAAAGCCCTCAAATTCTGTAAGCTCTTTTTTATACTTATATGCTTTTAGATCTTTTAAAAACTCTTTTAAAGGGATAAAGGCTGTTAATTCTGGAGTTAATTCCACTAACAATCCATTAGGTAAAAACTTTTCTATTACTCCTTCTACAACATCTCCTAATTGATAATTTTTGGCTACTTCAATCCAAGGGTCAGGTTGAAGCTTTCTCAAACTTAATAATATTTTTCTTTCAGAGGGTTTTATTTCTAAAATTAGAGCAGAAACCTCATTTCCTCTTTCAAGTATTTCATCAATTTTAATTTTTTTATTCCAAGTTATTTCCTTAGCAGGTATAAATCCTTCTATTCCTGGCTCAAGTTCAATAAAAGCTCCAAAATCAAAGATTTTACTAACTTTTCCCTTTACAACATCTCCTTCTTTGTATTTTTGAGAAACCTTTTCCCAAGGATCAGGAAGAAGAGCTTTAATACTGAGTTTTATTTTCTCTTTAACAGGATCGTAACTTAAAGCCTTAACTTTAATTTTTTCACCTATTTTCAAATACTCAGAGGGATTATCAATTCTTTTCCAATCTAATTCTTTATAAGGTAGGTAGCCTGTTAAAATTTCTTCTATTTCGATTAAAAATCCACCCTCTACTTTCTTTTTGACTATTCCTTCTATTGGTTCTCCAGTGTTAATCTTATTAATTAGAGAGTCTCTTTTTCTTTGATATTCTTTTTCCAAGATTTTTCTTCTTGAAACAATAAAACTTTCATTTTTTATTTCTAAAATTTCAACCTCTATCTTTTCCATAATTAGAGATTCCAAATTTTCAGGTTTGTCTTTAAAAAAGGCTTGAGAAAAGGGCATAAAGCCTTTTAGAAGGAAACCAAATTCTACTTCATAACCCCCTTTATTTAAAGCTAATACTCTAACTTCAATAGGTCTCTTTTCTTTATAAGCTCTTTTTAATTCTTCCCACAGATTTTTTTCTCTTAGTTTTTTGAAAGACAAAATATAAAGCCCTTCTTGAGGTTCCTTTCCAATAACCAAAACTTCTATTTCATCGCCTTCACTTAAAATAAAATCTCCTTTTCTGTCTTTTATTTCCTCTATAGGTAAAAGGGCTTCCTTTTTTAACCCTATATCCACAAAAGCAAAATTTTCGGAAATTTTAATTATCTTTCCTGAGACAATAGATCCAGGTTTAACCTCTTTTAAACTCTCATGAAGATGCTTCTCTAATTCTTGAATCCAATCGTTCATTGAAAAAGGGCTTTTTAATTTATTTGGTAAATTTTAATTTAATTTGTAGATTTCTTCAAGAGAAATTGGGTTACCAATTTTTTTTCTTCCTCTTTACTTTTTATTTTCCCCTCTATTTTTTCTTTTCTAATCAAATCAAGCAAAGTCCCTATTTCTTTTCCTTCTTTAACACCAAGTTTTATCAATTCCTCTCCTGTAAGCTCAGGTTTTATTTTTCTATATTCTTT
>CAZZLG010000047.1:0-21003 GCA_964654865.1 uncultured Thermodesulfatator sp. | reverse complement strand
GAAGAGGAAAAAGAAAAAAATAACAATGCCACTGCTGTTACTCCCAATTATCCACCTATGTATCCTCCCCAGCCTTATTATCCCTATTCTCCACCACCTTATACTTATTATTATTCAGAAGATGAAGGTATCCTTTCTAAGCTATGGTCTCGTATATGGCCTTTTGGAGAAAGGGAAAAAACTCCCAAATATTATTCTCCTCAAGTAATTCCTGCTCCTTCAACTCAGCCTCAAACTGGAACTTATCAACCAAATCAGATTCAACCCCAAACTCCTCAACCTCAAACTTATATAGAGGCGCCTTCCCAAAAACAAGTACCACCTCAAACAACTTCTTCAACAAGAAAAGAAAACCCCTGGAGCTGGGAATAGGTATATTAACAGGTTAAGTGAAAAGCTCCAGCTAAAGAAACTCCTAAAGAATAGAGTTCATTAAATCTTTTAACAGCTAAATCAGTTTTATAAATCTCAATTTTTATGCCTAAACTTTTTGCTTTACTTTCTACTTGGGGATCCACTTTCATTACCCCATGAGCTCCCGTTCCCACTATTAAATATTCCAAAGATTGTTTCCATACCTTTTCTAAATCTTCAACTTGTAATCTATGACCCTCTTTTCTCCACCAATCAGGGAAAATTTTTTCTTCTTTTGAAGTTTTGATGATAATAAGATCTTTGTTATATGTTTTATCTTTAAAGCTGAGACTTCCAAAACTATAATGGGTTATCATTTTTTAAATTAAGCAGCTAAGCTTAGCTTTTCTTCCTCTTCTTTTAAAGCCTTAATTCTATAATGAGCAATTAATGCATCTATAAATTCATCAAGTTCTCCGTCTAAAACTTCAGGGAGATTATAAACAGTTAGTCCAATGCGATGATCAGTTACACGATTTTGTGGGAAATTATAGGTTCTTATTTTTTCACATCTTTCTCCTGTCCCAACCTGAGATTTTCTTTCTGTTTGAATTTTTTCATTCTGTTCTCTCAAGGCTAATTCATAGAGTTTAGCTCTTAAAATTTTTAAAGCAGTAGCCTTATTTTGATGTTGGCTTCTTTCATTTTGACAAGATACCACTATTCCTGTGGGTATGTGAGTAATTCTTACTGCACTTTCAGTTTTATTAACATGCTGTCCACCGTGCCCACTTGCTCTCATAGTTTCAATTTTTAAATCCTCGGGTCTTATTTCCACCGCAACATCATCTACTTCAGGTAAAACAGCTACTGTAACGGTAGAGGTATGAATTCTTCCAGAAGATTCAGTAATAGGAACTCTTTGAACCCTGTGAACTCCACTTTCGTATTTCAATCTACTGTAAGCACCTTTACCTTCAATTTTGGCTATAACTTCTTTAAAACCTCCCAGACCAGTTTCATTGGTATCAAGAATATCGATTTTCCATCCTTTTCTTTCTGCATATCTTTGATACATTCTTAAAAGATCAGCAGCAAACAAAGCTGCCTCTTCTCCACCAGCTCCAGCCCTTATTTCTAAAATAACGTTTTTTTCGTCATTAGGATCTTTTGGTAAAAGAAGAATGGGTAACTTTTTTTCTAATTCTTCCAAACGGCTTTCCAGTTCTTTTAATTCTTCCTTAGCTAATTCTATTAATTCTTCGTCTGATTCTACTTCTATGAGTTGTTTGTTTTCTTTTATTTGCTCTAATACCTTTTTATATTCTCTATAAGTTTCTACAATCTCTGAAAGCTCAGCATGTTCTTTAGCTAACTTAGCATAAACTTCAGGCTTAGAAATTATAGAGGGGTCAGAGAGTTTTGAAGAGATTTCTTCAAAATTCCTTTCTAAGATATCTAATTTTTTAAAATAAAAACTTGCTAAACTCATTATTTTTAAGTCTCTAAATCTTATTTTGTTTCTTTTTGTTCATAAAAATCTGCATATTTTTTCATAAATTTCTCAATCCTTCCTTCTGTATCAATAAATTTCATTTCTCCTGTGAAAAAGGGATGACATTTAGAACAAATTTCTACTCTTATTTCTTTTTTTGTGGAACCTACCTTAAATTCATTACCACAGGCACACTTTACTGTGGCTTCTTCATAATACCGAGGATGAATTCCTTTTTTCATTTTTTATCACCTCTTTTAGATTTTGAAAAATTATAATATTTAAGAATATAACTTAGAACTTAAAATTTTCAAGAAAAAACGCCCCTGGAGGGACTCGAACCCCCAACCTACGGCTTAGAAGGCCGCTGCTCTATCCTATTGAGCTACAGGGGCAAATTTTCTATAAAATTTTAATCAAATTTTTCTTTTTGACAAGTGCCTTCTAAAGGTTTATAATTTTGCCAATATGAATATAACATTTGATTTATTTTTCGAAAACTTAGAAAAAGAGAAAATAGCTGAATTATTTAAAAATGTTCTTCCCTGGGAGCCTTTAAAAATCTTAAAAACCTATCTTTTAGATGTGATTCCTGAATTACCTAAGGATACACCTATAGGAATCCCCATACCTGAAAGTTTATTTTTGACTTCAGAAGGGGAGGTTATACCTTTAAAAGAATTAGAAATTTATAATGAAGAATATTATTTTAAAGGAGAAAAAATAAGAGGCGCGGTTCTAAAAGCAGGAGCTATTTTAACCGGGAAAAAGATATTTTTTGAGAAGGATGTTATAGTAGAGCCCTTTTCTCTAATTTTTCCTCCTGCTTATTTTTCTAAAGGAACACAAATAAGACATGGTTCCTATATTAGGGGAAGTGTGTATACAGGAGAAAAAGTAGTAATAGGACATACAACAGAAGTTAAAAATAGTATATTTTTTAGCTCAGCTAAAGCTTCTCACTTTGCTTATATAGGAGATAGTATCCTTGGAAATAATGTAAACTTAGGTGCAGGAACAAAACTTGCAAATTTAAAATTTAGTAAAACAATTATAACTTTAGTAATTAATAATAAAACTATAGACACTGGGCTTAAAAAATTTGGAGCCATCTTGGGAGATAGATGTCAAACTGGTTGTAATTCCGTTTTACAACCAGGAACACTTTTAGGTAAAAAATCTTATGTTTATCCTGGTAAAGTTTGCGGTCCAGGTTATTTTTTACCAGGAACAAAAATAAAATAAGGGGGCTTTATGAAAAATTTTACTATTATTTTTGCAATTTTTGCATTAGTTTTTTGTTTTTATTTAAAGGCTTACTCAGAAGAGGGGAAACTCTTAGCTGAAGTAGGACCTTACAAACTTTATGAAGAAGCTGTAAATAAAATGATGAAAGGAGATGCTCAAATTCAACAGATTTTAAGATCAAAGCCTGAATTAAAAAATGAAATAGTTGCAGCTATAGTAAACAGATGGGTTAACCTGTCGCTTCTTTCTCTTGCAGGGAAAAAAGAAGGTATTGATAAAGAAGAATCGGTTAAAAGGGAATTAGCAGAAATTGAAAAAAATTTTATTGCTCAAAAGTATTTTGAAAAAAAGACAGCTAATTTAAAAATAACCGAAAAAGAAGTAAAGGAGTATTATGAAAAAAATAAAGAAAATTATAAAGAACCAGAAGCAAGGCATATTAGACATATTTTGATTTATCTTTCTAAGGATGCAGACAATGCTACTGAAGAGAAAGCCCTTAAAAAAGCAAATGAAATAAGAGAGAAACTTTTAAAAGGTGCTAATTTTGAAGAACTTGCTAAAATGTATTCTGATGATACAGGTTCTAAAGAAAAAGGGGGAGATTTAGGAATAATTAGAAAAGGACAAACTATACCTGAATTTGAAAAAGAAATCTTTGAGCTTAAAATTGGTGAAATAAGTACTCCTATTAAATCTCCCTATGGATATCATATTGTAAAAGTAGAAGAAATAATACCCGAAAAGATCCCCTCCTTTGATGAGGTTAAAAACTTAGTAGAGGAAGATTATAGGCAAGAAAAGGAAGAGGAATTGATGGCACAAATTTTGCAAAACCTTTATAAAACCTATCAACCTAAGATTTATTTAAAGAAAAAAGATGAACAAGATAGAAGTAAGTAAATTATTAGAAGATTTTGAAAAGAAATTTAAGCGTTTTAATCTTTCTGAAAAAGAAAAATGGCAGTTATGTCTTTATTTCCCTTCTCATTTAATGTATGTGGATATAGAAACTGAGGGTCTTTCTAAGGAAAGAAATGACATTACTTTAATAGGGATATATAAAGAAAGAAAGTATTATCCTTTTATAAAGGGTTTTAATTTAGATAAAGCTTTAAAATTCCTTTCCTCTACACCTATTTGGGTAACCTTTGGAGGTGAAAATTTTGATATCCCCTTTATAAAAAAGACTTTCCCATACTTAAAGACCCCTTTAATACATATTGATCTTTTCTTTTTAACTAAAGAGGTAGGATTAAGAGGAGGTCTTAAGAAAATAGAAAAAATGTTAGGAATTGTTCGTAAAACTGAAGGTTTAAATGGTTACGATGCAGTAAAGTTATGGAAAAAGTGGGTAGAAGAAAAGGATAAAAATTCTTTAAGAAAGCTCATTCTTTATAACAAAGAAGATGTAGTAAATATTAAGAAAATAATGGATTATGTAATAGCTAAATTGCTAAATAAGGAGGGGAAGGGGTATGAGGATGTTTCCTTGGAGTTCTTATAAAATAACTATCTTTTTTATTATCTTGGCTTTTACTCTTGGGCTTTTAGCTAAAACTTTTATAGATAAAACGGGATTTTTAAAGTCAAAAGAATTAATTGCAGAAGATGGAACAACTATTTCAAAAAGTTTAGAAGTAGCTAATGAACTTTCAGAAGCTTTTTCTTATGTAGCAAAAAAGGCTGCTCCAGCTGTTGTCTATATTGAAACAGAAAAAGTTGTCTCATTCCCCAGAGAAATGTTTCCTTTTGATTTTTTTGGTGATGAATTCTTAAAAAGATTTTTTTCCACACCCCGTTATAGACAAAGAGGCGCAGGTTCTGGATTTATAATTTCTTCAGATGGATATGTAGTTACTAATAATCATGTAATTCAGGGAGCTCAGAAGATTACTATAAAATTAGTAGATGGAAGAAGCTTTGAAAGTAAAATTATAGGAACAGATCCTTTTTCAGACATAGCTTTGCTTAAAATTGAAGCAAGTAATCTTCCTACTTTAATTCTCGGTGATTCAGATTCAATAAAAGTTGGAGAATGGGTTATTGCAATCGGTAATCCCTTTGGACTTTCCCATACTGTAACTGTGGGTGTAGTGAGTGCTAAAGGAAGAAGTGGAATAGGAATATCGGATGTGGAAGATTTTATTCAGACAGATGCAGCCATTAATCCAGGAAATTCTGGAGGTCCTCTTTTAAATTTAAAAGGGGAAGTTGTAGGAATGAACACAGCTATATTCACTAGGTCTGGTGGTTATATGGGGATAGGATTTGCAATCCCAAGTAATATTGTAAAAACAGTAGTTGAACAATTAAAAACTAAAGGAAAGGTTGAGAGAGGTTATTTAGGAGTTGGTATTCAAGATTTAACTCAAGCGTTAGCTAAGGAACTTGGCTTAAAAACTACTGAAGGGGCACTTATTACAGAAGTAAAATCAGGTTCTCCTGCTGAAAAAGCAGGATTGAAGGAAAGGGATGTGGTTATAAGTTATAACGGTAAATCTGTTAAAAATGCTTCAGAATTAAAAAATTATGTTCTTTTAACTAAACCAGGAACAGAAGTAGAATTAAGGATTATAAGAAATGGAAAGGAGATACCTATAAAGGTTAAAATTGAAGCTCAAAAAGAAGGTTTGATTATTTCCAAAGCTGAAATGGGAAATATAGAAGAATTTTTAGAAAGTTTAGGACTAATAGTTGAGGATATTACTCCTGAAACAGCAAAAAAGTTAAAACTTCCTTCCATTCAAGGTGTAATAATTACTGATGTGATTCCAGAAACACCAGCTGATTATGCTGGACTTACCCCTGGTTTAATAATTGATGAAGTTAATCGTAAAAAGGTTAAAAATTTAAATGAGTTCTTTCAAGCTCTTAAACCTTCTTTGGAAACAAAAAAAGTTTTATTAGGAATTAGAACAACAAGAGGGAGATACTACATTACTTTAAAATTGGAAAATGAAGAATAGAATGTGGATAAAAAGAGCTATACTTTTTTTATTCTTTTTTTTAGTTTTTAATACCTATTCTTTTGCTTCTGAAACTATAAATAAAATAGCAGCAGTGGTAGGAGATGAGTTTTTAACTCTTTATGATTTAGATGAAATGTGTAAACCCTATTTTGAGAGATTTATAAATCCAGAACTCCCTTTAGAAGAAAAAGAAAAAATAAAAAACCAAATAAGAAAAAATCTTCTAAAAGGATGGATAGAAGAAAGTATTTTAAAAATAGAAGCTAAAAAATATGGTTTAACTGTAAGTGACGAAGAGCTTAAAAAAGTCCTAACAGAGGAAATTAATTCAATAGGAGGAGAGGAAGTATTAAAAGAATATTTAAAGAAACAGGGGATAAGTTATGAGGAGTATAAAGAGAAAGTTAGAGATAAAATATTAAAGTTTAAATTTGTTCAAATTCAGTTGAAAGGAAAGGTAGTTATTACTGAAGAGGAACTTAAAAAAGCTTATGAAGAAACTATAAAAAATTATGACCCCACTCCCAAATATTGGTTATCAGTTTTAATTATAAATGGAGATGAAAAACTGGCATCATCCATATACGAAGAAATTCTTCAGGGCAAAAGTTTTGAAGAAGTTTATAAAACCTATTCTGAAAATGTACAACTTATAAAAGAAGAATCCTTTAAAAGGGATGAGTTAGTTTCAGAAATTTTAGAAAAACTCAAAAATATATCTCCTGGTGAAGTAACACCTGTAATAAAGAAGGATGAAAAATATTATATTATAAGGCTTCTTAGAACTGAAGAAGGAGAGGTTCCTTCTTTTGAAGAGATGCGAGAAAAGTTATATCAAAAATTGTTTGAATTAAAAGCACAAGCAGTTTTAGAGAAATGGATTAATGAACTTGAAGAAAAAAGATACATTAAAATTTATTTATAAAAATGATTTTTTCTTTAGAAGCTTTAATTCTTTCTAAGGAAAAATTAGGTGAAATAGATTTATTAATAGAACTTTTTACTCCTAAAGGAAAAATTTGGAGTATTGCTAAAGGAGCTCAAAAAAGTCGTAAAAGGTTTGTTAATCTTTTAGAAGAATTTAATTTTATAAAAGCTCACTTAAGAAAAACCTCTAAAGGTAAATTACCAATTTTAGAAAAGGCAGATCTTCTTTTCTTGCCAGAAAATATTAGAAAAGATTATAAAAAATATCTAATAATTTCTTATATGGGAGAAATTCTTTCAAAAATAAGTTTTTCTGGGCTTTTTATAGAATATTTTTCTTTTATAAAAAAATTATTTAAAGAAATAGAAAGGGAGGATTTATTCCCTTTATTGAAGCCTTTTTTTGAATTAAAAATTTTAAGATTTTCTGGATGGTCTCCAGAATTTTTTCAGTGTGTAAAGTGTGGATATAAACCAAAAAAAATTTTTTTTCTTTCTATTCCTGAGGGAGGAATACTTTGTTTTAGGTGCAAAGATGGGAATAGTGAAGAGCTTGATTTTGAAACAGTTGATATTTTAAGATACTTGATTAAAATGCCTGTTGAATTTGAAAGATTAAAAAAATTAGAAAAAGATTTAGAAAAATCAGTTTATATTAAAGAAAAAATTTTAAAAATTAGTGAAAAGTTTTTAAAATATTTTTTGCCTTTTGAACTAAATTCTTTAAAATTTTTAAAAGAATTTAGTTGGAGGATAAATGAAGCAAAGAACTCTTGAAGGTAGATTTTTTGAAGAAAAACAATATGTACTTGAAGGACTTGCAGCTAAGGAATCATGGAGATTATTCAAAATTTTAGCTGAATTTGTAGAGGGTTTTGAACTTCTTCCCAGAGTTTATCCAGCAGTAACTATTTTTGGTTCTTCAAGGACACCCCCTGATCATCCAGATTATAAAAAAGCAGAAGAATTGGGGAAGCTTTTGGTAAAAGCCGGTTTTTCTGTTATTACAGGTGGTGGACCAGGAATTATGGAAGCAGCTAATAAAGGCGCAACAGAAGCTGAAGGATATTCAGTGGGGTTAAATATTAGATTACCTTTGGAGCAGGAACCTAATTCTTATGCCAATCTCAAGTTGGAATTCAGATACTTTTTTGTAAGAAAAGTAATGATGGCAAAATATTCAGTTGCTTTTGTATTTTTCCCAGGAGGGTTCGGTACCTTAGATGAGATGTTTGAAGTTTTAACTTTAGTGCAAACAAAGAAAATAAAACCCATTCCTATAGTACTTATAGATAAAAACTTTTGGGAACCCCTTTATAGATGGATGGCTGATTTTCTTATTCCTGATAATAAAATTTCACCCAAGGATATTGACCTTTTTAAAATAGTTGATACTCCCCAAGAAGCAGTAGATTATATTAAGGAATATTTATGGATTTGAAAATTAGACATCTTCTTGATATTGCTTCTCTTTCTAAGGAGGAAATAGAGGACTTTTTAAATTTAGCAGAGACTTTAAAAGAAATTCTTTACAGACCCATTCCTAAGGTCCCTACTTTAAGAGGAAAATTAATAATCAATTTGTTTTATGAACCATCAACCCGAACCCGTTTTTCCTTTGAAAAAGCTGCTAAAACCTTATCTGCAGATACTTTAACCTTTACAGGTAAAGGAACAAGTATAGAAAAAGGAGAAACTCTTCTTGATACTATCAAAAATTTAGAAGCTATAGGAGCTGATCTTTTTGTTATTAGGCATCCTGTTGCTGGAGCTCCTCATTTTGTAGCTAAATATAGCAAAGTTCCCGTTATTAACGCTGGAGATGGAACTCATGAACATCCTACCCAAGCACTTTTAGATCTTTTAACTGTTAAAGAAAACCTTGGGACTCTTTCAGATTTAAAAATTTCAATTATAGGAGATATAAAACATAGCAGAGTTGCCCATTCAGATATATTAGCTTTTCAAAAAATGGGTTCTACTGTATGGATTTCAGGTCCAGCTCAACTTTTACCAGATACTAAAGAAGAAAATTATTTTAGAATTACAAAAAATGGATTTAAGATTTGTTATAAAATAGAAGAAGCTATCAAAGATGCAGATGTAATTATAGCTCTGAGGATTCAGAAAGAAAGACATGGAGAAGCCCTTATTCCAAGTTTTTTAGAATATCATGAGTTTTTTGGTTTAAAACCAGAGCATTTAGAATTGATAAAAGAAAGGGCAATCCTTATGCATCCAGGACCTATAAACTGGGGAGTAGAGCTTGCTTATGAAATGGAAAAATATCCCTTTCAAGTGATATTAGAACAGGTAGAAAATGGGGTAGCTATAAGGATGGCAATTTTGTTAAGGTTTTTAACAGGTGAAAAAAGTTATGAAAATTTTAATTAAAAAAGGAAGAATAATAGATCCTTCACAAAATTTGGATTTTTTAGGAGATTTACTAATAGAGGATGGAAAAATTTTGGGAATTGAAAAAAATATAGAAATTCATGAAAAAGTAGAGATAATAGAAGCAAATAATTTATGGGTCTTACCAGGACTGGTAGATATTCATGTTCATTTAAGAGAACCAGGAGAGGAATGGAAAGAAGATATAGAAACAGGTACTAAATCAGCTTTGTATGGAGGAGTTTTAAGATTAGCCTGTATGCCAAATACAAAACCTCCTAATGACTCTCCAGAGGTTACTAAATATATTCTTGAAAGGGCCTCTCAAAAAGCTTATGTTACTGTCTATCCTATTGCATGTATTACTAAAAACCAAGAAGGAAAAGAAATTACTGAATTTGGAAGATTAAAAAAAGCAGGAGCAATTGCAGTTTCTGATGATGGAAAATGGGTTCAAGATTCAGAGGTTATGAGAAGGGCAATGCTATATGCTAAAAATTTTGATCTGCCAATAATCTCTCATTGTGAAGATATGAACCTTTCAAAGGGAGGACAAATTAACGAAGGATACTTTTCAGCAAAATTAGGACTAAAAGGAATTCCAGTTTCAGCAGAAACTATAGCAGTATTAAGAGATCTTATTTTAGCAAAGGAAACCCAAAAGTCTATTCATTTAGCTCATCTTTCAACCAAGGAAGTTATACCATTTTTAAAATGGGCAAAAGAAGAAGGTATTCCCTTTACTGCAGAAACATGCCCCCACTATTTTACTTTAACAGAAAAGGCGGTAGAAAATTACAATACCTTAGCAAAGGTAAAACCTCCCCTAAGAACTGAAGAGGATGTTTTTACTATAAAGCTTGCTTTAAAAGAAGGATTAATAGAAGTAATAGCAAGTGATCATGCACCTCATAGTCCCCTTGAAAAAGAAATAGAATTTGAGCATGCCTCTTTTGGTATGATAGGACTACAAACTTTACTTCCTTTAAGCCTTAATTTAGTAAGAGAAGGTTACTTAACCCCTTTAGCTCTTTTTGAAAAACTTATTGTAACACCTTCTAAAGTATTAGGTATTGAGCCTCCTTCTTTTAAAAATGGGGTCTTAGCTGAAGTCATAATTGTTGATCCTGAAGAAGAATATATTTTAACTGAAGAAATAATTCAATCCAAAAGTAAAAATACCCCGCTTTTAAATAAAAAACTCAAAGGAAGAGTTAAAAAAGTTATTTTGAAAGAAAAGATTTTTGATTTGTCTCTTATATAATTGTGTCTTTTATGACACACCTGTTTGTAAATTTACACATTTAGGTATTCCTCCCTTTAAAAAAGACTAAAAAAGTCAATAATTTAAATCAGGCATAAATATTGCTTATTTTTTTAAAAAAATTAAAAGGAGAAAAAATTAAATGGAATATCAAAGAACATTAGCTGGAAAAGTAGTTTTAGAGGGAGAAGGGATTTTTTCTGGGGAAAACATAAAGATAGAGATTGAACCAGCTGAAGAAAATAGAGGTATTAATTTCATAAGAGCAGATTTACCAGAAAAACCAGTTATTCCATTAAATATAGAAAATATAATTGGGCTTGAAGGTTCAACAGCAGTAACTGATGGAAAACATTTTATTTATTTAGTTGAACATCTTTTGTCTGCTCTTAATGGACTTCAAATAGATAATGCTAATATCTATGTTTATGGAGAGGAAATACCCTTACTTGATGGTTCAGCTTATCCTTGGGTTAGAAAACTACAAGAAGTGGGATATAGATTTTTATTAATTCCTAAAAAGAAATTTTATCTTCGTAAAAGTTTTCAGTATCAAAACGGAATGTCCAAAATAAGTTTTAAACCCTCTAATACTTTAAAAATTAAAGCTTCCATATTTTTTGAACACCCCCTTATAGGAGAGCAAAGTTTGGAAATAGAAATAAATCCAAAATCCTATATTAATGAAATTGCTTTCGCAAGGACTTTTGGTTTTAAAGATATACTTTTTGAAAGAAAAAATAAAGGCATAATAAAGGGGGGTAGCCTTTCTAATGCTATAATTTTAGATAAAGATAAAGTCCTTAATCCTGAAGGGTTAAGAACCCAAGATGAATTTGTAAGGCATAAAATACTTGATATTGTAGGAGATTTATTTGCTTTGGGATATCCTTTAGTAGCAGAAATAGAAGCAATTTATTCCAATCACAGACTTCATATAGAAGCTTTGAAAAGCCTTTATAAAGCTGGATTATTAGAAGAAATAGAAAGCAGGGCTCTTGCTTTTTTGCTGATTTATAAAAAATTAAGAAAAAATGAATAAGTCTAATTTTTAATTTCCCCTATTTCATAAATTAAACCATCAGGATTTTCAAGAACTCTTTCTAAATCTTTCAAATTAATTTTATAATTCAAATTTTTTCTTTCTGTAAGTTTATCCAATTTTTGTAGAATATAAGGTAAGGGATTTTTTATAAGATTTTCTATATCAGGATAGGCTTGCAAATATATTTTTTTTCCTTCTATAACAATTTTATAAGGTTCATAAACAATTTTTACCAGAGTCCCTATAGGAACATTTTCAAATAAAAATTTTATGTCTTCTGGATAAAGACGGATGCATCCATGAGTAGTTCTTCTACCAACGCTATATATTTTATTTGTGCCATGTATAGCATAAAGACCTCTTGATAAGTAAAGTGCATACTCACCCATAGGATTTTCTGGCCCAGGAGGAACTACATCAGGTAGGGTAGGATCTTCAGCTTTTACAGAAGGAGGAGGATACCAGGTGGGTTTTTCCTTTTTATTAATTATAGTATATAATCCTAAAGGAGGAAGACTACCTTCAGCACCAATTCCTATAGGAGCTACTAAGAATTCATTGCCTTTGAAATAATATAGTCTCATTTCGGGAAGATTAATTATAATGAAGTTGTCAAATAAATAGAGGAATTCTTCAGGAATTAAAACCTTTTTAGGTATAATAATTTTTCTCCCTATAGGTGGTATCCAGGGATCTACCTTAGGATTGGCAAGAGTTATATGAGAATATCCTACTTTAAACTGAACAGCTAAATCTACAAGTGTATCATTTTCTTGAAGAGTATAAGAGTGGTCTTCAAAATAGATAAATTTATTGGGAATTAATCTATTTACTTGGCAAGTTCCTAAAGTAATATAAAATAAAACGAATAAAAAGCTTATAAAAATTTTATGAGATTTCATAATATTTTACAGAAAATTGGTAATACTCCCATAATTAAACTAAGAAATATAAAAGTCAAGCCATCTATAGAAATCTGGGGGAAGTTAGAAAGCTTTAATCCAGGAGGCTCTATAAAAGATAGACCTGCACTTTTTATGATAGAAGAAGCAGAAAAAAAAGGGCTTTTAAATGAAGAAAAAATTGTAATTGAAGCTTCAAGTGGAAATACAGGGATAGGACTTTCTTTGGTATGTGCATTAAAAGGATATAAATGCATAATTGCTATGCCTGAGTCAGCCTCTATGGAAAGAAGAAAAATAATGCAAGCTTTTGGAGCAGAGATTCTTTTAACCCCTGCAGAAAGAGGAACTGATGGAGCTATAGAGACTGTTTATGAAATTTGGAGAAATAATCCAGATAAATATTATTGTACTGATCAGTTTAATAATGATGCCAACTGGCTCAGTCATTATAAAACCACTGCTTCAGAAATTTTAAGAGACACTGAAGGGAAAGTTACTCACGTAGTTTGTGGTCTCGGGACAACAGGAACTGCTATGGGAATTGCAAGATTTGTAAGAGATAATAATCTTCCTATTAAAGTAATAGGAGTAGAACCTAATCCTGGACATAAAATCCAAGGTTTAAAAAATATGAAAGAATCTTATCCACCAAGTATCTATAAAAAAAATCTTCTTGAAAAAATAATAAATGTAGATGATGAAGAAGCATTTTATTGGGCAAGAAAATTAGCCAAAGTTGAAGGTATTTTTGTAGGTATGAGCTCAGGTGCAGCTTTGGCAGGTGCATTAAAATTGGCAGAAACATTAGATGAAGGTTTAATTGTAGTTATTTTCCCTGATGGAGGAGAAAGATACCTTTCAACACCACTTTGGAGCTTTGAAATAGTAAGAAAAGAATTTCCTAAGGAGGTAGACCTTTTTCTTACTAATACCCTTTCGGGTAAAAGAGAAGCTTTTTATCCTTTAATTGAGAAAGAAGTAAAAATCTATACCTGCGGTCCAACACTCAATACAAGACCACATATAGGTCTTTATAGAAGACTTATTACTACAGATATCTTAAAAAGTTTTTTTAAGTTAATGGGTTATAAAGTTTTCCATGTAGTTAATTTGACAGACTTTGATGATAAAACCATTAATACTGCTTTAGAAAAAGATATAGATTTAAAAGAACTTACTTCTAAGGTTGAGCAAGAATTTTATGAAGATTTAGAGTGGCTTAAAATTGAAAAGGCTGATTTTTATCCTAAGGTTAGTGAGCATATGGAAGATATGAAAAAACTTGCTATAAATGTTTTGGAAAAAGATAAAGCCTATGTTAAATATTCAAGCCTTTATTTTGATATTTCAAGATTTTCTGAATATGGAAAACTTTCTAAAATTGACTTAAGTTTTCTTAAACCTGGTGCTACAGTTGATCTTGAGGAATATGATAAGGAAGAACCCTTTGATTTTGCTCTTTTAAAAAGGGTTCAAATTTTAGAATTAAAGAAGGGTTATTTTGTAGAAACCCCTTTTGGAAAAGTAAGACCTACCTGGCATATTCATTGTGCAAGCCTTGCTTTAAAATATCTTGGGGAGGAATTTGACATCTTTACCAGTGGAAGTGATCTTATCTTTCCTCATCACGAAAATACAAGAGCTATCGCTAAGGCATTAACCGGAAAAGAACTTGCAAGATATTGGATTCATTCAGGTTTAGTTTTTTACGATGGTAAAAAAATTTCTTCTGAAAATAAGGTCACAATAGAGGATATTAAAAATAAAGGATTCTCAGGAAGAATTTTAAGATTTTATTTCTTAAGAACCCATTACAGGAATCAATTTAATTTTAGTTGGAAAGGTTTAGAGGAAAGTTCTAAAATTTTAGAAAAAATTGATAAATATACAGCCTATTTAGGAGCAGCTCCTGAAAATGAAAAAATAGAAGACACTGAAAAACTTTGGCAAATTTTAAAGGACTTTGAAAATAATTGGAAAGAGGCATTAAAAGAAGATTTAAATACTCCTGTAGTTATTTCTGAGGTAATTTCCTTTTTCAAAAAAATTTATCCTTATTTAAAGCAAGGATTACCTTTAGATTATAAAAATGAAGTTTTAAAATCCCTTAGAAAACTTAATGAGATTTTAAAAATATTTAAGTTTCCTGAAGTAGTAGAAAAAAAGGAGATATTGGAAAAGGTTGAAATAAGAGAAAGAGCTAAAAGAGAAAAAAATTATGAATTAGCAGATAAAATAAGAGATGAACTTGAAAGGGAGGGGTTTTTCCTTTTTGATTTTCCTTTGGGTACAAGAGTTGTCTTTCTAAAAGAAGAGTTATGAAAAATATTCAACATATTTTATATGAGATTTACGAGAAGCTTTTTGCTCATTTTGGACCCCAAAATTGGTGGCCTGCAGATACCCTGTTTGAAATATGTGTAGGAGCTATTCTTACCCAAAATGCAAGCTGGAAAAATGTAAAAAAAGCTATAGATAACCTTAAAAAGAAAGATCTTTTAGACCCTTTTAAACTTTATGATATTCCTTTAGAAACCCTTTCTCAAATTATAAAGCCTTCTGGATTTTACAATATTAAGGCAAAAAGACTCAAAAATTTTGTTAAGTTTTTAGTAGAAAAATACCAAGGAGATCTAAAATTTTTATTTTCTAAAGGACTTGAAAAAGCAAAAGAAGAACTTTTTAGTATAAAAGGATTAGGTAAAGAAACTGTGGATAGTATTCTTTTGTATGCTGGAAATTTTCCAATTTTTGTAGTTGATGCCTATACTTATAGAATTTTACATCGTCACTCTCTTGCCCCTGAAGAAGCTACTTATGAAGAGATACAAGCTTTATTTATGGAAAATCTTCCTCGGGATCCTCAACTTTTTAATGAATTTCACGCCCTTTTAGTTGCTTGTGGTAAAAATTTTTGTAAGAAAAAAGATCCTCTTTGTGAAACTTGCCCATTAAAATCTATTAATATTCCTTGAAAATGCACTTAAATAAGTGAGAAAGCATTGATTTGGTGTATATTTGCAATCTTAGCAGGCTTTTTTGTTTCTTTAAGTGATGCCCTAAATAAAAAATATCTCTCTTCTCTTGATTACCACTATATGGTTATTGCAAGAACTTTGGGAAGTTTACCTTTTCTCTTCCCTCTCTTTTTATTTTTAACTTATAAATACAACGGTTTAACTTACTTTTCTTCTCCATTTATTACCAATGTTTTTTTACTTTTACTTTTAGAGATAATAGCTACCATTCTTTATATGAAGGGGATTAAACTTTCTCCTCTTTCTTTAACTATTCCCTTTTTATCTTTTACTCCTGTTTTCATAATACTTACAGGCTATCTTCTATTAGGAGAAAAGGTTTCTAAAGAAGGAACTCTGGGGATAATTTTGGTTGTAGTTGGAAGTTATTGTATCAATCTTCCTTCTATAAAGGAGGGGGTTTTTGCTCCTATTAAGGCTATCAAAAAAGAAAGGGGAAGTTTTTTACTTCTTCAAGTTGCTTTTATTTATTCTATAACCTCAGTTCTTGGCAAAGGAGGAATAATATTAAGTGATCCTCTTTGGTTTGCTTCCTTTTATTTTTCTATCTTAGGAATAACTTCAACCTTAGCAATCAAAATTCTTTACCCAATAAAACTTTGGGAATTTATAAAAAAATATTATAATTCAATTTTATTAGTAGGATTAACTCAAGGACTTATGTGTTATTCTCATATGATAGCCTTAAGTAAAATGGAAACAGCTTACATGATAGCCCTCAAAAGAACAAGTATTCTTTTTGCATTAATATTGGGATACTTTGTTTTTAAAGAAAAACATGTTTTAATAAGGCTTTTTGCAGTAACTCTTATGCTTGCTGGAATTTTTATAATTACTTTTTTGAGATAAAATTTAAACTTATAAAATGAGACAATTTAAAGGATATATCCAGGTTTATACCGGAGAAGGGAAAGGCAAAACCACAGCAGCTATTGGATTAACTATCAGAGCTCTTGGAGCAAATTTAAAAGTTGCCTTTTTTCAGTTTTTTAAACCTGGAACCTCAAGCGAGGTAAAAATATTGAAAAAATTTTATCCCCAGCTTTATTATAAAAATTTTGGTAAAACAAAAAAACTTATCCTTAAGGGCTGGGAAGAAACAAGAGAATTAGTAAAATCAAAAAGCTATAATATATTGGTTTTAGATGAAATCTCTTATGCCTTAAACTGGGGAATAATTGATTTAAATGAATTTTTAGAATTTCTTAAAAATAAGTCCGAGAATCTTGAAATTGTTATCACAGGAAGATATGTCCCAGAAAAAATTTTGGAGATAGCAGATCTTGTAACTGAGATGAAAAAAATTAAGCATTATTATGATAAAGGTGTAAAATCAAGAAAGGGTATAGAAAAATGAAAGAAAAGATATTTAAGAAAATTTTAGAAGGAGAAAGAATCAATGAAAAAGAAGCTTTAGAACTTTTTGATTTTAATTTGTCTGAACTTGGATATTTAGCAAAAATTGTTAGATTTAGAATAAATCCTCAAAGAATAGTAACTTATGTTGTAGATAGAAACATTAATTATACCAATATTTGTATTTCTGGTTGTAAATTTTGTGCCTACTATAAGCCTCCAGGATCCTCTGAAGGCTATGTTTTGAGTTTTGAAGAACTTTACAAAAAAATAGAAGAAACTATTAATCTTGGAGGTTATCAAATTTTACTTCAAGGAGGTCTTCATCCAGAACTTGCTTTTTCTTTTTACGAAGAAATGTTAAGATTTGTTAAAAATAATTTCCCTCAGATTCATTTACATGCTTTTTCACCTCCAGAAATAATCCATTTTAGTAAAATTTCGGGTTTAACTGTAAAAGAGGTTTTAGAAAGACTGATAAAAGCTGGACTTGATTCAATTCCAGGAGGTGGGGCTGAAATTCTTTCAGATAGAGTAAGAAAGCTAATTTCTCCCAATAAGTGTTCTTCAGAGGAATGGTTAATGGTTATGGAAACCGCTCATAAACTTGGGCTTAAAACCACAGCAACTATGATGTTTGGGCATATAGAAACAAGAGAAGAAATAATAGAGCATCTATCTAAAATTAGAAATTTACAAGATAAAACTAATGGTTTTACAGCTTTTATACCTTGGACTTTTCAACCTAAAAATACCCGTTTAAGATATCTAATAAAAGTGGGGGCTGCAGAATATTTGAAAGTAATTGCTATTTCAAGAATTTTTCTTGATAATATAAAAAATATTCAAGTTTCATGGGTAACTCAAGGACCTTACATAGCTCAATTAGCTTTAGAGTTTGGGGGAAATGATTATGGAAGTACTATGATAGAAGAGAATGTGGTTGCAGCAGCTGGAGTGTCTCACAGACTTAGTGAAGAACAAATAAGAAGCTATATAGAAAGTGCAGGTTATATCCCTAAAAGAAGAAAAATGGATTACACCCTTTTAGAATAAATTTTTATGGGAGAATTAAAGCTTCAGCCTTATCATCATTACCTTATTAGAGCAAAATGGGTTTTCCCAATACTTTCTCAACCAATCTTAGATGGTGGAGTAGAAATAAAAAATAAAAAAATAGTAAATGTAGGGAAATTTAAAAAAGTTTCTAAAGAATCAGTTTTAGCAAAAACCATTGACTTTGGAGAAGCAATAATACTTCCTACCTTAGTTAATGCTCATACTCACTTAGAATTATCAGCTCTGAGATCTAAAATTTCACCTCCTTCAGGGGATTTTATTTCCTGGGTTAAAAACGTAATCAAATTAAGAGAAGATTTGAGTTTGGTTGAGATTAAAGAATCTGCTAAAGCAGTTCTTTATCATTTTTGGAAAGAAGGAATTGGCATAATTGGTGATGTTGGAAATACCGCTATAACTCTTGATCTTCTTTGCAATTCAGCTTTTTATGGATATTTTTTTCATGAAGTTATTAGTTTTAAGGGAGGTTATAATTTAAAAGAAATTCAAGTAAAAGTGCCTTCTTCAAATTTTAAAATTACCTATTCAGCTCATGCTCCCTATAGTGTATCTCCACTTTTACTTCAAGCCATTAAATCTTATAACAAAAAAAGAAAAAAACTTTTTTGTATCCATTGCGCAGAATCAATTGAAGAAATTAAATTTTTAAAAAAAGGGGAAGGACCTCTTTTAGAAATTTTAAAAGAAAGAGGACAATGGAATGAAAGCTTTGTTCCTCCTGGAGTTAGCCCTATAAAATACCTTAATAGTTTGAAACTTTTAGATGAAGACACATTACTTATACATGTAATTCATATAGATGAAAAAGACTTAGAAATACTTAAAAACACTAAGCCTAAAATCTGTATTTGTCTTAGAAGTAATTTATTTATAGGAGTAGGTATTCCAAAATTAAAAGAATTTCTTTCTGCTGGACTTGATGTTTGCATAGGAACAGATAGTTTAGCAAGTAATGATCATATTTCTATCTGGGAAGAAATGAAAGCCATTTACACTTATTATCCAGATATTTCTCCAGGAGAAATTTTAAAAATAGCTACTTTTACAGGAGCAAAGATCTTGGGATTTGATAAAATGGGAGCAATACTTGCTGGATATTATCCCAATATGCTTGTTGTAGAAATAAAAGATTATTTAAAGGAAAACCCAGAAGATGCAATTAGAAGTTTAATAAATGCTGAAAAGGAGGTAAAATTTAGATTCTATGTGTAAACTAAAATTAGGAAGTCCTCTTTATATAAATACACTCCCTTTATTATTTTATTTTCCTCAGAATAATCCCTATTTTGAGATAATTTTTGAAGTTCCTAAAAAACTTAATCAAAGTTTAGCTAAGGGTGAGATCCATGGAAGTTTAAGTTCAAGTGTATTTTATGCCAAAAATTTTCGCAAATATTTAATACTTCCCGATATATCTATAAGTGCAGTTGGAGAGGTAAAAAGTGTAATACTTTATCACAGGGTCCCCTTAGAAAAACTTGATAATAAAAAAATAGGTATCACTCCTGAAACAGAAAGTTCTTTTAATTTACTAAGAATATTATTAGAAGAATTTATCGGTGTAAAACCTAAATATATGGAACTTTCTAAAAATTGGGGGAATTTAAAAAAAGAAGAAAAAAAAGAACTTTCAGGATACTTAGCTATAGGAGATGAAGCCTTAATTTTTCAATTTAATAACCAGAACACCAATAAAACAGGATTAATTACTGATCTTGCCGAACTTTGGTTAAGATATACCCATCTTCCCTTTGTATTTGCACTTTTCATTGTGAGAAAAGATATAGCTAAAAAATATGAAAAAGAATTAAAAGAATTTTGTAATAACCTTTATTATGCCAGAGCACAAGCACTTTCTAATCTAAAGGAAATTGTAAAAAAAAGCCATTTAAATCTTCCAAAAAACTTTCTATTTAATTATTTAACTCACTTAGAATATGACTTTTCAGGATTAAAACAAAGAGCCTTTATAACCTTTTGTGAATATTTATTAAAAATGGGATTAATAAAGGAATTACCAAAACTTAAATTTTTAGAAATTTTATAAAAAGCTTAATGGAAAAAGATAAGAAATTTATTAAAGAGAAATTTGAAAAAATTGTCAAAAGATATGATTTAGTAAATTTAATAGGAAGTTTAGGGCAAGATAAATTATGGAGAAAAAGGGTTGCTGAAATTTTTAAAAACTCAAAATTACCTATACTTGATCTTTGTTGCGGTCCTTATACTTTAAGTGTGGAAATCTTTAAAAAAAATTCACATCCTCTTTTTGCTCTTGATTTTAGTTTTTCTATGCTTTATTACGGAAAAAAAAGAATTTTAAACTATTTAATCTACCCAGTTTGCGGAGATGCAGAAATTTTACCTTTTAAAAATAACACTTTTGGAGGAATAAGTATTGCTTTTGGTTTAAGAAACTTACCTAATATAGAAAAGGCTTTAAAAGAATTTTACAGAGTTTTAAAACCAGATGGATTACTTGTTATCTTAGAATTTTCTTGGCCTAAAAATAAATTTTTTCAAAAAATTTACAAAATTTATTTAGATAAATATATACCTCTATTAGGAAGTATTTTAACGGGAGATAAAGCTTCCTATCTTTATTTAGCAGATTCTATTAAAAAATTTCCAGCCCCAAATGAGATAAAAAGAATGCTTTTAGAAACTGGCTTTAAAGAGGTAAAATATAATTCTTTAACCATGGGTATTGTAACTCTATATACTGCTTATAAGGTTTAAGGAATTAAAAAGCTTCCGTCACATTTTTTACGGTTTTCAAAATCCTTTAAACCTTCTCTACAGGTGGCAAAGGAAAGATTATATTGCTTTACCTTTTGATAAACCGGATAAATTAATTCATATCTTATCTCATCTTTAAGATAGATTGCATTTCCCAATCTTTTTCCATCTTTTAAATAAAGTTTT
>CAZZLG010000046.1:0-9190 GCA_964654865.1 uncultured Thermodesulfatator sp. | reverse complement strand
TATTATAGATCTATGGTCTCCCAATTACGATTCTCCTGTAAGGATTGAATTTTTCGGAAATAAAATTACAGGATTAAGATTTTTTGATCCTGTAAGTCAAAAAAGTTTCGCTTCTCTTGAAGAACTTACCATATTACCCTGCAGAGAGGTATTTTTTACTGAAAAGGTTGAGTTTATCTATAAAAGGCTTTTTCAATTTAAAGATAAACTTCCAGAATCAACTTTTACGCAAATTCTAAGTCAAATAGAAAATAGATACATTTTTGAAAATAGGGAGCTTTTACTACCCATTTTTTACGAAAAATTAGAGCCTTTGTGGGAAAATTTAAAAGAAAAAGAAATTTTGCTAATCCTATACGAGCCATATTTGATAGAAAAAAATGCAGAAAAATTTTTGGATAGGGTTTATTTGAATGCTTTAAGAGCAAAAGAAGAGAAAAAACTTTATTTTGATGAAGCATTTTTATACTTATCCTTAGATGAATTTCATAATTTAGCTCAAGGTTTAAAAAGAATAATTTTAAAGGAAATACCTTTTGAAAATTCAAAAAAGGGGCTTACTTTTTTTCTTTCCAAAAAAGCCTTAGAAGAAAAAAATATTAACAAAATAGAGAGTGCTTTTAGATTGCTAAAAAAGTCTTTAGAAGAGGGTGAAAGGGTTATTTTTGTTGTCTCAGATGAAAGAACTGAAAAGATAGTAATAGAAGGGCTTAAATTTAGAGGATTAGAAGATTTTAAAAATTTGGAAATTAGAAAGGGAATTTTAAAAAGAGGGTTTTATTTGCCCAATTGGTCTACATGGGTTACTTCAGAATACGAGCTTTTTGGCAAAGTTTCTCTCAAGAAAGAAATTTCCCAAGTAGCTATTAAAAGAGCAAAAGGTTATTTTAGAAAGTTTGAAGATTTAAAGCCAGGAGACTTCGTTGTTCATAAATACCACGGAATAGGGAAATATTTAGGCTTAACTTTTTTAAAGGTTGACGGAATAGAGGGAGAATTTTTACAGATTGAGTATGAAGGTGCAGACAAACTTTATTTGCCTGTTTCCCGTTTAAATGAACTTTATCCTTATGTGGGGGTTAGTGATAAAGAGCCTAAGCTTGATAAACTGGGGAAGAAAACTTTTATTACTCGCAAGAAAAAAATAGAACAAGAATTAAGAGAAGTTGTGCAGGAATTATTAGCCCTTTATGCAGAAAGGAAGGCATTAAAAAGCTTCATCTTAAAATTTCCTGCACTTGCCTATGAAGAATTTAGTTCTACTTTCCCCTATGAGGAAACACCAGATCAACAAATAGCTATAGAGGAAATAATAAACGATCTTTGTAGTAATAAACCTATGGAAAGACTTTTAGTTGGGGACGTAGGATTCGGAAAAACAGAAGTAGCCTTAAGAGCAGTTTTTTTGGCTGCCTATTCAGGAAAACAAGTTGCTTTTTTAGTTCCTACCACAATTTTAGCAGAACAACACTACAGAAATTTTAAGACGCGTTTAGAGCCATTTAACATAAAAGTAGGGATTCTTTCAAGATTAAGACCTCAAAAGGAACAAAGAGAAACTTTAAAGAAATTAGCAGAGGGTGAAATTCAAGTAGTTATAGGAACACATAGGCTTCTTTCTTCAGATGTCACATTTAAGGATTTGGGGCTTCTTATTATAGATGAAGAACATAGATTTGGAGTAAAACAAAAAGAAAAAATTAAACAATTTAAAAAGAGTGTAAAAGTTCTTTCTTTATCTGCTACCCCAATTCCAAGAAGTTTACAACTCAGTTTATTGAATGTATTTGACCTTTCTGTAATTGAAAGTCCACCTCCTGGAAGAAAGTCTATAAAAACAATTTTAGCTAAATTTGAACCAGAAATTATTAAAAACGCTATAGAAAGAGAATTAGAAAGAGGAGGTCAGGTATTTTTTGTAAATCCAAGGATACAGGGTTTAAGCTCTTTAGCCCACTATCTAAAAAAACTTGTTCCCCAGGCAAGAATAGAAATTATTCATGGGCAGATGCCAGCTGAACTTATAGAAATAAACATGTATAAGTTTTTAAATAAAGAAGTTGACGTTCTTGTTTGCACACCCATAATAGGAAGCGGTATAGATATTCCTTCTGCTAATACAATTATAATAAACAGAGCCGACATGTTTGGACTTGCTGATATTTATCAATTAAGGGGGAGAGTAGGAAGGTCAGAAGAACTTGCCTATGCCTACCTTTTGGTTCCTACTCTGAAAGGATTAACTGAGGAGGCTCAAAAAAGACTTAAAGCCCTAATGCAATTTACAGAACTTGGTTCAGGCTTTAAACTTGCTCTAAGCGATTTAAAAATTCGTGGAGCAGGAGAACTTTTAGGAATTCGTCAATCAGGACACATTAATACTGTAGGATATGAACTGTACCTTGAACTTCTTGAAAATACCGTAAAAGCTCTGAAGGGAGAGAAGATAGAAGATTGGGAGCCAGAAGTAAATATAAAAGTTCCTGCTTATATTCCGGCAAATTACATTCCTGAACCAGAAGAAAGATTAAGCCTTTACAGAGAACTTGTTCTGATTAAAGATGAAGAAGAATTAAAAGACCTTTATGAATTAATAGAAGATAAATACGGGAAAATACCTGATTCTGTAGAAAATTTAATTAAAATCTTTCTTTTAAAGCTTTATATGAAAAAAATAGGGCTTCCACTAATAGAAGTTAAGGGTAACAATTTAGTTTTTCTTATTAAAAATCAGGAAAATCTCGTTAAATTTAAAAAAGCCTTTAAAGATCTGGGGAGCAATTTCTATTTTAAAAATGAAAAAAACTTTGTAAAAATTTTTATAAGATTTGGAGAAAACCCCTTAGATTTAGCTATTGATTTGTGCAAAAGGTTACTTCACTAAAGGCTTTAATACTTCCTCTAATTTTTTCCACACTTCAGGTTTAAAAGGTATTAAAAATGCCACGTGTAAAAAGGTATTTGTTCCTTCAAAACGAGTATTTCTTAAATGACAAAGCAATCCTGATTTTATGCTTTTATCTTCTACAATAATTTCAAATTTAGTATAAACTAAATGAATATTTTCTGGAATTTGAACCATAACGGGTGCTTTTATACACAATCTTCCACTACTTATATCTACAATCTCTCCTTGTATTTGATAAGTATTTATAGCTTTTTTAAATTCTTCATCAATTTGATTTTTTTCATTAAAGATAAGATCGTAAAATTGTAACTCCTTTAATTGAGAAGCATCTTCAAGAGAAAAATTTGAGTTTCTTATTAAATAATATTCATTTTCTATAAAACTGATAAATAAATTGGGCTTAAGGTAAGTAACAAAGGCAGGAACAACGGTTTTTAAAATCAATCTTTTGTCGTATCTTGGATTTAAAATTCCCAGTTTATAACCATCTGGAAGTTTTTCTTTTACTACTGTTTGAAAAACGTATCTTATATTGGGTTGGGGAAGGATAATGATTACTAAATCTCCCTCTGAAAATTCAGGAATTCCTGGTTCTTTATCAATAAAGATTTCTCCTTTATTCAAAACCTTTAAATTCCCTTTTAAAAGATTTTGTTTATGAAAAATAAGAGCTCCCTTTAGGGTTTTATTTAAATCAACTTTTAAAGAGGCAGGAAGATAATTAAGGGAACCTAACTGAATATTTCTTGTTAAAATTGAAGTTTTTATCTTATTGGTAAGACTTATTTTCTCCATACATCCCCCTCTTTTACATAATCAGTTTTTCCAGATTAGTATATTTGAGATTTAAAAGGGTATTTCCTTTTTCTTCAAAAAAGACTCTAATTTTTTCTGAACTCAAAATTTCTCTTACTTCTCCCACTCCAAAGTGAGGATGTTTCACTATATCTCCCACTTTAAATTTTTTGCCATTTTCTAAATCTTTTTCTTTAAATTCTTCTTTATGATATTCTAAAAGTGAAGGGGGAACTTCTTTTACAAAACGGGATAACTTAGCTAAGGTTTTCCCTTCACCTGGTATATAAATCGTCATAGGAGCAATAAGAAAGAGATTTTCTCTTGCTCTGGTTACTGCTACATAAAAAAGCCTTCTTTCTTCTTCTAACTCTTCTTCATTATGGATACTATAAATAGATGGGAATCTTCCTTCAATAAGAGATATAATAAATACAGTATGCCACTCTAACCCCTTTGCAGAATGTACAGTTGACAGAATAAGACAATCTTCATCTTTAACGGGTTTTTCTAAGCTTGTAACCTCTAAAGGTTCAAGTATTAAATCTGTAAGGAATTCTTCCAACATATTATATTTTTCTGAAAGAGCTATAATTCCCTCTATATCCTTTTCCCTTTTGTGATAATCTTCATAATATATCCTTTCAAAGATAGGCTTATAAAAATCCCAAACATTAATTAGAATTTCTGAGGGAGAATTTTTGTTTTCCCATAGATCTTTTAAAAGAATTACCAGCTCTTTAAATTCTCTTTGAGGAAATTGAAAGATTAGTTTTTCTAATATATAATTAACATTGGGAGCACTTTGTCTTAGAAAATCAATAATTTTTTCTGTACTTTTTGGTCCTATGCCTTCCAATAGTAAAAGGACTCTGTGCCAGGAAATAAAGTCTTGAGGATTGCTTATAATTCTTAAAAAAGAGACAAAATCTTTCATATGAGCAGATTCTAAAAGCTTTAAACCTCCATATTTTACGAAAGGTATTCCTCTTTTAGTAAGTTCAACCTCTAAGTCAAAAGAATGGTATGCTGATCTAAAAAGTACCGCCATCTGAGAGAGTTTAATTTCACTTTCTCTTAGTTCTAATATTTTATCTACTACAAATTTACTTGATTCTGTTTCGTCTTTGGCTTTAAATAAAACAGGCTTTTTACCTTCTTTTTTAAGAGTAAAAAGAGTTTTTGTATACTTTATTTTTGAATTTGAAATAATAACGTTTGCAAGATCTAAAATGCTTTGGGTGCTTCTATAATTTTGTTCAAGTTTAATTATTTTTGTCTCAGGAAAAAGTTTAGGAAATTCAAAGATATTTCTAAAGTTAGCTCCTCTAAAACCGTATATACTCTGAGAATCGTCTCCTACTACCATTACATTTTTGTGAGTTTCTCCCATATACTTTATAATTTCTCCCTGAAGAGAATTTGTATCTTGGTATTCATCAACCATAATAAATTCAAATTTTTTACTAACGTCTTTTCTTACTTCAGGAAAATTTTTTAATACTTGAAGCCAGTTTAATAAAAGGTCGTCATAATCCATCAGTTGGTGTTCTTTTTTGTAATGCACGTATTCTACAAATAATTTTTCTATTTCATAATAGTGGTCTAAGAACTGAGGATATTCGTAAGAAAGGATCTCTTCAAGAGTTTTTTGTTGATTTATTATTTTGCTGTAAATACTTGCTAAGGTATCCTTTTTGGGGAACCTTTTCTTTCTTTCAGCAAGTCCAAGGCTATTTCTCAATAAATTTATCAAATCTTCAGTATCACTTCTATCAAGAATAGTAAAGTTTGGTTTATATCCCAAAAGATATCCGTAAAATCTGAGCATGTACTGACATAAGGAATGAAAAGTTCCTCCCATAATTTGGCTACAATCCACTTTAAGAAGAGTTCCTGCTCTTTCAATCATTTCTCTTCCAGCTTTACGAGTAAAAGTAAGAAGAAGAATTTTTTCAGGGGGAACCCCTTGCGCTACCAAATAAGCCATTCTACAGGTTATAGTTTTTGTTTTTCCAGACCCAGCCCCTGCAATAACTAAGAGAGGACCAAAAATAGTTCTTACAGCTTCAGCTTGAGCTGGATTAAGCTCTTTTAAGAATTCTAAATTTCTCATAATTTTAAATTATAAACTTTTTAACAAGAATCTACAAGAGGGGATGGAACAGGCTAAAGAGTTCTATTTTTAAATACCCCTTGAATTAAATAAAGAAAGATGTTAACTTTAGATTAAAAAGCCAAAGGGGGTTAAAACTTTAATGGCTGAAGAGATAAAAAGCACTTTAGAGATAGCACTTGAGAAAGCAGAAAAAATTGGTAAAGCCTCTAAGGAAGAATTGGAATTTTTTCAAATAAAAGAAGAGGCTCAAAAACTTTCAGCTAAATTTTTAAGAAATGAGGTTTCTGATTTTGAAAACTCCTTAAATGAACTTTTGAAAGATAAGTCCTCCCAACAAAAAAAGGCTATTTATCAGGGTGTGGTGGACGTATTTTTAAAAAATATAGTTCTTCCTAAATATGAATATCAACTTGATGACGCTAAAAAAGCTCTTGAAGGGCTTAAGAAAATCTTTAAAAAGGTTCCAGAAATATCAAAAATCTGCCAACAAATAGAAGCACTTCTTAGAGAATATCTTATGCACAAAGAGGCTATTTATAATGAACTTTTAAGAAGGTTTAATGCTGGAGTTTCTGCTTTAGAAAAAGCCCTTTCTAATCAATTGGGAACTGAAGTCAAAGTTAATGTGGAAGAGCATCCTCAGTTTAAAGAAGAATGGGGTAAGATAAAAGAAAAACTTGATGAAGAATACGGAAAACAACTTGAATATTTAAAAAATCTTTTTAGAAAAATAGTTTCCTAAGATGTTTGATCTTCCCCAAAAACTTTTACTTTATCCACAAAGTTTTCTTTCTCCAGAAAAAGCTCTTAAAGTTCTCCCTTTAGTTTCTAAAATGGTTTTGCTTAAACTTTCTAAAACCGAAGAGTTAGTGGAAAGTATTTATAAAGATTTGCCAGTCTCTTGGAAAGAAAAAATAACATTTTTAGAATTAAAAAAAGAAATAAAAGTGGATTGGAATCAGTTAAGTAAAGAAGTTGACATTATTGAAGAATGGGGACTAAATTTTAGAACCCCTGAAACTCTTAAATATTTTAGCCAATTTAAAGAAACCCTTGAAGACTCTCTTGAAAGTATATACCCCTCTTTTAATAAAAAAGAAGAGGAAGAAAAAATTAAAGAAGAATTTGAAATTAAAAGAGCACTTATCCTTTTATGCTTAGCTGAAAAGCTTGATTTTAGATTATATGAAGTTGAAAAATCTTTAAAAGAAATGGAAAGTAAGTATAATCAAATTTTTGAAGAAAAGATAATAGGAGAAGACGAAACCTTTGAAAGAATTTTAGACGTAAAAGAACCCTTAGCAAGTTACTTATTTGAGGAGGAACTTCCTAATCTGGATTTAAGAATTTTTGCCTGGAAAATAATAGGTAAACATTTAGATTGGGAACCCCTTTACCCCTTAAGTAATTTATTAATAACTGAGAAGAAACTTTTAGAAAATTGGAAAGAAAAATTTGCCTTTGAAAAAGAAACATCTTTAAATGGGGAGATAGAATTTTATAAATTTAAGGCTCCTCTTTCTGAAATTTTAGAAATACCTGAAAACAATTTTCTAAAAGCTTCTCCTGAAACAGGGGTTTTGTTTCTAAGCTTTTAATGGTTGAAATCTACTTTATTGTCGCAGTAATTTTAGTATTTTTCTCCATGTTTTTCACCTTAAGTGAAGCGGGGATTTTTTCTCTTTCTCGTTTTGAAGTTGCCTCTTTAAGGAATCTTGGTTTATCAGAAAAGCATCTTCACATATTAAAACATCCTGAAGAACTTTTGATTGTTATAATAGCAGGAAATGAAATTGTAGATTATTTTGCAAGTTTTTGTATCTCCAAAGGATTTACCAGTTTATTTTCAGAAAAAGGAAAGGAAGTAGCTTTTATAGTTTTTGCCATAATTGGATTTTGGTTAGGTGATTTTTTTCCAAAAATTATAGGATTTAAGTTTAGAAGTTTGATAATTTCTAAAATTTTTTATCTAAATTACTTATTTTACGAGATTTTTTATCCAATAAGAAAGTTTTATACTTTTATTTATTCTGGTTTAGAAAAAAGATTCCCTTCTACTTCTTTTTATTCCCATACCTTTTCTCCTGTTGAGCAAATAATTCTTTACATGTTAGATTCTGCTTACAAACAGAAAAAAATTACGGAAAAGGAAAAAAAATTTATTCATGGGCTTTTTCTTTCAGAAAAGATACCAGTTTCAGCTATCCTTACTCCGCGTTCAGAAATAGTAGCTTTTAAAGATGAGGTTATAACTTTAGGATTTCTTGAGAAAATAAAACAACTTCCTTACAACAAATTTCCTATTTATAAAGAAACCTTAGATGATGTAATAGGTGTTCTTTATGCTAAAGACCTTATTAAAAACTTTTCGCCAGAGATTCTAAATGCTAAAAAACTTTCGGATTTTGTTAGACCAGCTTATTTCATTCCTGAAACTTTCAAAGTAAGGGATCTGCTTTTTGAGTTTCAGAAGGCACAAATAAAAATAGCTTTAGTAATAGATGAATATGGTATTCTAAAAGGATTGGTTACTTTAGAAGACGTGCTTGAGGAACTTTTTGGAGAAATTTACGAAGAAAAAGAACTAAAAGTTGAGTCTTTTCAGAAAATAGACGATAAAAAATGGCTTGTTCACGGAAAAACACTTTTAGAAGAATTAAAAGTTCTATTGGGAATGGAAATATTGGAGGAAGAATTCCAAGATATAAAAACTTTAAGTGGATTTCTCTTGGCTTTATTTAAAGAAATACCCAAAGAAGGGGATAGCATTGAGTATAAGGAATTTAAATTTACAGTTAAAAAACTTAAGGGAAGAAAAATACTTTTGGTAGAGATAGAAAAAAGAAATGATTAAAGCTCTAATTTCTTTCTTATTTTTTCTCTCTGGAGAAGCCTTTTTTGCTTGTAGTGAAATTGCCTTTCTTTCTGCAGAAAGGATCCTCATGGAGAACTTAGCTTCTAAAAACATAGGTGCCAAGGTTTATCTCAAATTTTGGGAAAATCCTGAGCGTCTTTTTACTACAACCCTTATGGGAATTACCCTTTGTGTTGCAGGGAATGGAATATTTACTTCTTATTTTTTAATAAAAAGCTTAGGCACTAAAGGGCTCTTAATTGTTTCTACTCTTTTACCTTTATCTATGCTTCTTTTTGGGCAGATAATTCCTAAAACTTTAGGGAAAAGATTTTACTATCCATTAGTTCTCTATTTAATGCCTCTTCTTTATTTAGTATCCTTTGTATTTTATCCTATTATTCTTTTAAATACCAAACTTGCTAACAAAATTATAAAATCAAAAGAGGAAAATCCTTTCTTTTTAACCAAATTTAGAGAAATTCTTTTAACTTTTGTTAGATATGAAGAAGAA
>CAZZLG010000045.1:0-11728 GCA_964654865.1 uncultured Thermodesulfatator sp. | reverse complement strand
GCTTCATTTAAAGGATCTTCTTCTGGTAAACTAACTAAAATAAACCAAAGATTATAACTGTGATTTCTTAAATAGTTATGACTTATTCCTGGATGTTTATTAATGATAGAAATTGCTTTATCAAGTTTTTCTGGAGGAACTTTAAAAGTAAAAAGCGAAGATCTATGACCAAAAAACCAAGGATTAAATATAGCTGAAATCTGCCTTAAAATCCTCTTTTTTTTAAGATATTTTAAATATTTAATTACTTCTTCTTCTTTTATATTTAATCTTTCTCCTATTTTCAAAAAGGGACGTTTTTCTAAAGGAAATTCCTTCTGAATAATATTAAGAAGTTCTTTTTCGGTTATGGGGGAAATTTTATCAAGAGCCATAAATCAAAAAGTTTTTCAATAATTTGATCCGGTTTGGATGTTTAAGTTTTCTTAAAGCCATGCTTTCAATCTGTCTAACCCTTTCTTTGGTAACACCAAACTTATTGCCCACCTCTTCTAAGGTGCAGGCTTCTCTTTCTCCTATTCCAAATCTCAATCTAATAATTTTCTCTTCCCTTGGGGAAAGGGTTTTTAAAAGTTCTCTAATCTTTTCTGAAAGTGCAATATTAAATGTTGCTTCATCAGGTTTAATTGTATTTTGATCTTCTATAAAATCTCTCAAAGTTGTATCCTCATCTTCTCCGACTGTAGTTTCAAGAGAGATTGGCTGTTTCATAACTTTAAAAATGTAGTTTAATTTTTCAATGGAATGACCTGTTTCCTTAGCTAATTCATCAAGAGTAGGATCTCTTCCGTATTCCTGATAAAATTTGGTGGAAATGATTTTACTTATTTTATAAATAGTCTCAATTATATGAACAGGTACCCTTATAGTTCTCGTGTTTTCAGCTAAGTATCTGGTTATACTTTGCCTTATCCACCAGGTAGCATAAGTGCTAAATTTAAATCCCTTCCTATAATCAAACTTTTCTATAGCTTTTAATAAACCAATATTCCCTTCTTGAATGAGATCACTTAAAAACATCCCCTTAGGAGAGTATTTGCGAGCAAGAGAAATTATCAATCTAAGATTAGCTTTTACTAATTCTTCTTTATTCTTTTTAATTTCTCGAAAGGCTTGACAAATTTTTTCTCCACTTTCATAAATCTTTTCTAAAGGTTCTCCAAAATAATTATTGGTTTTCTTTATGAAATTGTTATATTCATTAATGTCCCTTTTAATTTTTTCTATGTTAAATTTTTCTAAGGTTGCCTTTTTAAAATATTTTTCAATATTTTCATGTTTCCCATTTAGAGAAAAAATCCTTTTGAAAGTTCTTTCATTCAAAAGATAATCCTTCTGAAGCCTTTCTCTAAATTTATAAAATTCTTTAATTTTTTCATAACTTTCAAGTATTTCACAGGCAAGTTCATCAAGCAAAAGCTTGGTAGGTCTTACCTCATAAATTAAATCTATAACTTTATCTATTAATTTTTCCTTTTTTCCTTTTCTAAAATTTTTTACTAATTTATTAATATTTGCTTTTATTTCTTCTAACCACTTTTTTGCTTTCTCACTATTCCTTGAAAGTTCTTCATAATCTTTTAAAAGTAAAGAAAGATTTTTACTTCTTTCTGCTTTTATTAATAGGTGATAAAATTTTATGAGCTGAGAATAATAATTCAGAACTTCTTTTAAAATTTCTTTTTCATTTTTTTCAATGGTTTTTCCTATTCTTATCTCATCTTCTCGAGTTAAAAGTTTATGAGAAAATACTTCTTTAAAATAGATTTTAATAGGATCTTCAGTATCTTTCTTTTTAGAGGTTTTTAATTTTCCCCTCTCTTCTTCATCTAACCACTCATCTTTTTCTTCTTCCAATATTTCTTCGAAATCTACCTCATCTTTAAACAAACAAAATTTTTTATCCTTTTGGAGGCTCATAATCCCTCCTTAATTTTTAGTTTCTTTTATAAGCTTTCCTGTTATGGAACTTTTTAAAATCCAAAGATATTTTTCTATTTCTTCTTTTGAACCCTTTATTTGAAGAAGTTTTAGATTTTCTGTAACCTTTCTTATTTCTTTTTTAGCAAGTTCCCTTTTTATGTAATTTTTTATATGATAAAAAACCTCTTCTTTATTCTCAAAAGGTGGATCTAAAAGGAGATCACTTAAAATTTCCTGAAATTCCAAATCAGGGATATAATCAACTTCTCTGTTTCCTTTTTTAAATTCTTCTATAAGCTGTTTTAAAAATCTCCCATAAATAGTATCTGAATAAAACTCAAGAAGTTTAGAGAGCCCCGAAGACTCAAGTTCGAGATAACATTCTGGATAATTTATTAAAAATTGAGCAATGTTTCTTAAACCCGGAACATCTTCCTTAGCTTTTTCTATTGGCTTCCCCAACATTTCTTCTGTATAAAAATCTTTTACAAAATATTTTAAAACTTCATTTTCTGAAATTCCTAAATAAAAACTAAGTTCTCTTGCTATGTTGTTCCTTAAAAAGGGGTCTTGTGTAGATTTAAAAACTTCCATAATTTCTTTAAATGTTTTAGAAGGATTGAGCTTGTATTCTTCTTTATAAAAATTGATAACAAAGGTAATGGAATCTACAGTAATTTCTTCAATTTTTCTTTTTAAGGTTTCTCCTTCTAATCCCTCTTTTCTTATCCAAGAATCTGGATCGTCTTCCTCTGGAAGTATTATACATTTTGGTAAAATTCCTTCTTTTAAAAAGAGAGAAATAGCTCTAAGGGTAGCTTTTTTACCTGCCAAATCACCATCATAAAAAATTATCCAATTTTCTGTAAAAGTTTTCATAAGTTTAACATGGTTTTCTGTTAAGGCTGTTCCACAGGTAGCAACTACATTTTTAATCCCCTTTTCCCAAAGACTGAGAAAATCAAAATATCCTTCAACTAAAATACCAAGATTTTCTCTTTTAATAGCTTCTTTGGACTGATAAAGCCCGTAAAAAATTTCACCCTTTTTAAAGATTTTTGATTCTGGAGTATTTAAATATTTAGGTTCTGCATCTTTATCCAAGGCTCTTGCCCCAAATCCTACACATTCTCCTTTAAGATTAAAAATAGGGAAAATTATTCTTCCTCTAAAAAGGTCTATATAAGAACCGTCAGAGGTTCTCTTTACTAAGCCAAGCTCTTCTCCTTTAGCTAAATCTTCAGAAGAATTTCTGAGATAACCTGCTAATACCCTTCCATCCTGAGGAGCAAAACCCAGAAAAAAATTTTTGATAGTTTCTTCATTTATACCCCTTTGTTGTAAATATTCTCGAGCAAACTTTGAGGAACTGTGAGAATATAGAAGGTGCTGATAAAACTTGGCAACTTTATAATTTAATTCTGTTAAACTTTTTTCCCTTTTCTTTTCAACAAAAAATTTTTTATCTACTGAAATACCTGCCTTTTCAGCAAGTTCTAAAAGGGACTCTTTAAAAGAAAGACCTTTAATTTTTGTATAAAAGGTAACTACATCGCCAGCAGCTCCACATCCAAAACATTTAAAAATTTGCTTTTCAGGGCTTACTACAAAAGAAGGGGTCTTTTCTGAATGAAAGGGACAAAAACCTACAAAATTTTTTCCTACTTTTTTAAGCCTAACATAAGAAGAAACTAAATCTACGATGTCATAAGAATTTTTTACTTCTTCAAAAAGGTCTTCAAAGGACATATTTTAAATAATTTTTAGTTAAAAATTTATTTTAAAAATTAGTAAACTTGCTTAATCCCTTCGCAGCGAGAAAAAAATTTTGATAAGTAAAAGATTTTAAAATTAGCCTCATCGAATATTCGGTCGAATTAATATGAAAAATCTTTATATTTTCTAACATAGTTTTTAAAAAGTTCAAGATCTATGTGCAAATTTTATTTTTAATTTTTTTCTTCTAAATAGACAATAGTAACCCCAGTACCTCCTTCCATGGGATCAGCAAATTTAAAATTTTTGACAAGAGGATGGTTCTTGAGATATTCTCTAACACTTTCTCTTAGTCTACCGGTCCCGTGTCCATGGATTAAATAAACTTTTGAGGCTCCTTCTAAAAAAGCTTTGTTTAGAGTCTTTTCAATTTCTTCTAAAGCCTCTTCAACAGTTAATCCCATAAGTTTTAAAATTTCTTTTTTCTCAATTTTTTCATAAAATTTTTGAAAATCTTCTAAATCCTTAGGTTTAAAATATTTAAAAGGAGGTTGTTTCATTTCTGAATAGTCTTTTATTATGTTTCCTTTAGGAACCTCTATCTTAAAATTCCCAAGTTTTACCTCTACCATTTTATCTTTTACTTTTAAAACTTTACCTTCTTTTTTAAAGGGTAAAACAAACACCTTGTCTCCTTCCTTTATTTCTTCTTCTCTTGCCGAAGTTTCTAAAAATTTATTTATAAAATCTTCAAAATTTTGAATTGCCTTTCTATAACCCGTACTTCCCTTTTTTATATCTTCTATTATTTTTTTAAATTCTTCATTCCAAATAGAGATTAATTCTTCTATCTTCTTCTCATAAAGGTTTTTTAATTCCTTTTTCTTTTCTTCTAGCTCCCTCTCTTTAGACTCAAGGTTTTTTAACTTTAAATTAAACTCCTCTTCTAGCTCTTTAAGTTTTTTTCTCTCTTTTTCCACTATTTTATACCATTCCCAATATTCTCTATTTTTCAAATAGCTTATAGCCTCACTTAAAATTTCTTCTGAAAACCCTATTTTTTTAGCAAGATCAAAGGCTAAGGATTCTCCCCAAACATTGTATATTATTTTATAAGTTGGTTCTTTCGTTTCTAAATCATATTCCATAGTAGCTAATTTCAAATCTTTCATTTTTAAACTGAGGGTTTTAAGAAATTGAGAATGGGTAGTAACAACAATTTTTGTTTTTCTCTTAAGTATTTCATTTATAATAGCTACAACTAAGGCTATCCCCTCTTCTGGATTTGTGCCCTTTCCAGGTTCATCAAGCAAAACCAGAGTGGTTTCGTCAGCTTTATCTAAAATCTCTTTCAAATTTTTTAAATGCGAAGAAAAAGAGGATTCACCTTCTATTATGTCTTGATCATCTCCCAAATCTACAAAGATTTTAGAAAATAAAGGAATTTCTGCCTCTTCAGCTGGAATAGGAAAACCACTTTGTCCCATAAGGGTAAGAATACCTATGGTTTTTAAAGATACGGTTTTACCTCCTAAATTGGGACCAGAGATAAGAAGACCTTTTTCAATTATAAAATCATTAAAAACTGCCTTAGAAGTTGAGCTTTCTTTTAATAGAAGAAGAGGATGAATACCTGAACGAATTTTTATTGAACCTTCTTTTTTTAAGAGAGGAAACTTTCCTTTGTAAGTTTTCCCGAGACTTGCTTTGGCAAAAGTAATTTCAAAATCTGCATAGCTATCTTCTAAATTAAAAAAGGAATAGGATCGGGAAAAAATTTCCTGAGAGACTTCCTTTAGAATTTTAACTATTTCTCTTTGTTCTATATGACGAAGATTTTCTATTTCATTACTTAAAGATATTATACTTGCAGGCTCTATAAATACTGTAGCTCCACTTTGAGAAATCTCATGCAGTATACCCTTAACCTTATTTTTGTATTCTACCTTAACAGGTAATACATATCTTCCTTCTTTCTGCGTAAAAAGATTTTCCTGAAGATATCCTTTTTTAAAAAGATTTTCTCTTATTTTTTCCAGTCTGTTAAGTAGAATTTCTTTTGCTTCTTTTAGCTTTTTTCTTATAATAAATAAATTGTAAGAGGCTCTATCCTTTATTTCTGCCTTTTCCCAATCAAGTACTCTATTGAGGTAAAGATCTATTTCTTTGATTTCTTCATATAAGGTTTTTAAATGAGAAAAAGGTGAATTTTCAAGATAAGGAATAAGTTTTTCTAAGGTAAGGAACCATTTCTTAATTTCTGAAAGTTCAATAGGTAAAAAAAATCCCCTCTTTGATGCTTTTTCAAATAAATTTTTTAAAGATTTCAAAAAATTAAGCTCTAATTTTTCACCTTTTTCTAATAGATCCCAGATAAATTTAGTTTTTTCTTGTGCTTTAATAGCCTCTTCGTAAGAAAAAAAGGGCACTAAATTTTGGCAACGCTCTTTTGAAAAATCTGAATAAAGAAAATTATTTAAATGATTTAATATTCTTAACCAATCTAACTTATTTAAAGATTTTAACACTCCAAATAAATTTAAAAATTAACCCTTAGTTTTTTGTTGGACCTTTTTCAATTTCTTAAGCATTTTCTTACGAGCTGTCTGAGATTTCTTTCTTCTCCTTACTCCAGGTTTTTCATAAAATTCTCTTTTTTTAACTTCAGAAAGTATTTTTGTTTTCTCAACCAATCTTTTAAATCTTTTTAATGCCTGTTCGAAAGATTCTCCATCTTTAACTATTATCCCTGCCAAGGAAATCCCCTCCCCTTTTAAATTTTTGGTAAGTCTAAACTTTTTTCTAAATTTGTCAAGAAAATTACTTGATTTTCTTTTAAAATGTTTTAAAAATCTCTTTACTATGGTTAGATCTTCTTCAAATAAATTTAATAAAAACACTGTAATTTTAATAGATGGTTCTTCTTTTATCTATAGAGCCTATTTTGCTATACCTGGTTATTTAGCTACTACCAAAGGATTCCCCACCAAAGCAATCTTTGGTGTAACCCAAATGGTTCTTAAAATTCTAAAAGAATGGAATCCTGAATATATCATTTGGTTTATGGATGAAAAAGAGCCAACTTTCAGACATGAAATCTATGAAAATTATAAAGCTAAACGTCCAAAAATGCCAGATGATTTAAAAATACAAATTCCTCATATAAGAACTATAATTTCCTCTCTTGGAATACCTGTTCTTTCACATCCTGGATATGAAGGGGATGATCTTATAGCTTCCTTTATAAAAAACATAATTAAACCGCTGAACCTATCTGCTATTATTGTTGCAGGAGACAAAGACCTTTATTCTTTAATTGATAAAAATATAGCTATTTACGATCCTGTTAGAGAAAAATTTTTAGATCTTGATACCTTTTTAAAAAAATATCAATTTTCTCCTCAAGTCTTTCCTGAATTTAGAGCTTTAACCGGAGACCCAAGCGATAATATCCTTGGTGTTTCTGGAATAGGAGAAAAAACAGCTAAGGAATTATTAATAAAATTTAAAAATTTAGAAAATTTGTATCAGAATATTAAAGAGATTTCTTCATCTAAATTAAAAGAAAGTCTTCTTAAATATAAAGAACAAGTGTTAAACAATTTAAACCTTTTAACTTTAAACTTTAATGCTCCTCTTCCTTCTTTTGATATTCTTTATTATAAAAGAAAAGAACCTGATTATCCCACTTTAAGAAAAATCTTTAAAGAACTGGAATTTAGAAAACTTTTATTAGAAATAAAATATACCCCTTCGGAATTTAAACCTCTCTTAATAGAAAATAAAGATCTATCCCAAATTTTAGAAATAGATTATTTAAGCCTTTTCCCTCTACAATACCAAGGTTACCTATTCAATTTAGTTCATGCACCTGAAATAGCAGTAGCCTTTTCTGAAAAAGAAGCTTATAAATTGTCAACTTCTTATTTGAAAGACTTAATACAAAGATTTACTAAAACCAAATTTATCTTACATGATTACAAAAATTTTCTTAATCTTTTTGGTTTTTCTCTAAATAAAGTATTTGATACCAAATTAGCAAGTTATCTTTTAAATCCATCTTTAAAAAAATATGAGCTTGAATTTTTATTGCAAGAATACTTAGATATCAGCTTAGGTCCTTTAAAAATTTCTAAAAATGAAGAATTTGCTATAAAAACCTGTGGTCTTTTTTTATTGGGAAAGGAGTTAATTAATCGCATTGAAGAAGAAGGTCTCAGTGATTGGCTTGAAAAGGTTGAAATACCCTTAAGCGAAGTGCTTTTTGAAATGGAAAAGAAGGGATTTAAAATAGATTTAGAGTATGTAAGAACACTTAATCAGGAATACCAAAAGAACCTTAAAGAATTGGAAGATAAATTATTTGAAATAGCAGGATGTAGATTTAATCCAAAATCAAGCCAAGAAGTAAGTGATATTCTTTTTAAAAAATTAAATTTACCTTCGGTTAAAAAGACACCTAAAAGTTCTCTTCCTTCAACAGATGCAGAAGTTTTAGAAGAACTTGCTCCTCTTCATCCCTTTGTAAAGTTACTCATACAATATAGAACGCTTTATAAAATAAAAAGTACCTATTTAGAAGTATTTTTAAAATGTGCATCCGCTAAAACACATAGAATACACACTGAATTCAATCAAACAGGAACAGCAACAGGAAGACTAAGTTCCCAAAATCCAAATCTGCAAAATATACCTATTAAAGGAGAAGAAGGTCTTTCTATAAGAAGAGCTTTCATTGCTGAGGATGGATGCATGCTTTGTAGTTTAGATTACTCTCAAATTGAATTAAGAATCCTTGCTCATTTTTCTGAAGATAAAAATCTTGTTTCCGCCTTTAAAAAAGGAGAAGATATTCACACTTTTACAGCTTGTGAAGTATTTGGTGTACCCTCAGAAAAAGTAACTCCTGAAATGAGAAGAATGAGCAAAGCTATCAATTTTGGAATAGCTTATGGAATGAGTGCTTACGGATTGGCAAAAGAATTAAAAATAAGTCCTAAAGAAGCAGAAACTATTATAAACCGCTATTTTAGTCGTTATCCTGGAATAAAGGAATATATTCAAAAAACTATAGAATTTGCTAAGGAAAATGGCTATGTAAAAACCTTAGTGGGAAGAAAGCGCTATATACCTGAACTTTTTAGCTCTAATAAAAGCATAAAAGAGTTAGGACAAAGAATGGCAATTAATACTCCAATTCAGGGTTCTGCTGCAGATCTTATAAAATGCGCAATGGTAGCTTTACAAAAAGAATTAAAAAATCGCAATCTTAAAACTACAATAATTTTACAAGTTCATGATGAATTGATACTTGAAGTCCCTAAAGAAGAAATAGAGATAATAAAAGAGCTTGCTCCAAAAATAATGGAAAATCCCTTTAAATATCTAAATCTTCCTTACGAACTTAAAGTACCTATAAAAGTTAACTTTTCTTTTGGTAAAAACTGGGCAGAATGTAAATAGTCTAAATATTTTTTGATTCAGAAACACAAGGAATTTTTATAATGATCACTGTTCCTGAAGGATTGTTTCTTTCTACTTGGAAAGTTCCTTTATGAAGTTTTACAACCGAGTAGGCTATGATTAACCCCATTCCAAATTCTTTAAGTTTAATTAAATCTCCTTCAGCAATATTTGTTTTTATCTCTTCTGGAATACCTTCTCCGGTATCTACCATTTTTATAACAACTTCTCCATTTTCTCTACTCAGAAAAATTTTTATTTCTCCCTTCTCTTGCATAGCCTTTATAGAATTATCAATTAAATTTATCCATACCCTTTTAAAGTGGAACTTATCAAAAAAGCATTCTCCATCATCATCAGCCTGAATATTAAACTTAACCTCAGGATAGGCAAATTCGTAAAGATTGACCACTTCTATAAGATTTTCTAACAAGCTACCTTTCTCCAAATTGAGATTAGGTTTTTTTGAAAAATAATAAAAATCTGTGGCTAACTTTCTTAACTCTTCTACATATTTTTCTATAATCTCAGTTGTTTTGAAAAGAACTTCTTTTGCAGAATCTTCAAGATTATTCCCCAGCCTTTTTCTTAATCTTTCTATGGAAAGTTTAATGGGAGTTAAAGGATTTTTTATTTCATGAGCTATTTTTACAGCTACTTCTTTCCAAATAGAAAGCCTTTTTAAATTTTCTTTTTCTTCTAAGTTTTCTAAAATAACCATGAAGTTCTCCTCTCGAAATAGATTAAGCTTTAAAAGTGTTATTCCTAAAAATACTTCTTTTGTTCCAATGGTAAATTCAAAAATTTTATAAAATGGTGATTCCAGCTCCACAGTGTGCAGTAAATTAAATAGATCCAAATAATTTAAAAGCTCCTCTATATTATTAAATTCATAACTTTCCAAAAATTTTTTTAAATTTTCATTGAGAAATTTTATCTGAAAATTGAGATCTAATATTAAAATCCCTACAGGAAGCTGATTTAGTATAGATATTAAATATTCATTATATCTTCTCATTTCCTCTTCATATTCTCTTACTTTTTTAACCATTTCCTTAAAGGAGTTAACTAAAATCCCTAATTCATCTTCAGAAAAAGAGGTAAGGGGTATTTCTTCTATTTGATAGTCTTTTTGAGAAATCTTTTGAGTAGCTAAAATAAGATTTTGCAAGGGTTCTGTAAGATTTCTTCCTATTTTACTTCCTACCCAAATACCAACAAAGACTATAAGAAGTAAAACTGAAATACCTGTCATTAACAAAAATTTTTTAAAGGTTTCAAAATATTTTTCTTCAGGAAAAATTTTGCCTTCTGCAAATTTTTGTAAGTTTAAAACCTTCCCTGTAGCTAATATCCATTCGTTACCATATTTGTCTTTACAGGTAATAAAAACTCTTAGTAAAGGTTTAGATTTAATTATTGAAAGTTGAGCAACAGGAATTTTTTCTGTTTTTAGTTTTTCTAAAATAGAAGGAGGGATACCTAATTTTTCTGGAATTTCTGATGAATAAGTCTTTTTATAAAGTTGCCCGGAAAAATTATAAATTTCTATAGAATCAAGGTCTGAAAAATATCTAAATTTCTCTCTTAGGTCTTTGCTTCTTAATTCCTCAGTAGATGAAACATATTTATTAACAATTTCTTGCCCCTTTTGAAGTAAATACCTTTCTGTCTCTTTATAATAATCTTCTGCCTTCATAAATTGAGAAATAACTTTTTCTTCAAAAAATTCTTTAATCCAGTAATCTAAAGTCTTTTTGAAAAAGAAAAAACTTCCCAAAATTAATATTAGAGAGGGAAAGATTATAGAAATAAAATAAGTAGAAAAAAGTTTTATCTTTATACTTTTAGAAATTTTTTTAACCTTAATTTCCCAAAAGATTTTAAAAAGATATCTAAAAATAAAATAAAGAAGAACCAAAATAGAAATGAGATTTAGCTGAAATAATAAGAAAAGAAGAATATTTTTTTGAGATAAACTAAGAAAGGAAAAATCAAAGATATTAAATTCTAACCAAAGAGTAATCCCTATAAGGAAAAGAATAAAAATCAAAATTCTATACTTTTTAAATTTTATTTTAAAATTTTCCCAGTAATTCATTAATTCCAACCGTCTTTTCCACCTCTATTTTTTTTAAATGCCTTTTTTTTGTATATTTTAAATCCTTTGAAAGATGAGTGCTATAAGTTAGAATAACTTTTATTCTGAAAATTAGGGAATCTTTTTCAGGTGTAAAGGTATATTTTAAAGGATAGGATTCTAAATTAACCACAGAAAGCGCTGCATTTTCCGGTTTTTCAAAGGTTTTTAAACCAAAGTTATCCTCTAAATAATAAAGATTCTTATCAGAGGCATAATAGATTTTTTGATAATACCTTTCTTTATAAAGAAGAATATCCTTCAATAAGAAACGTTTTCTATAAATTTCAAATTGGTATTCTATTAAGACTGGATCTTTCTGTTCTTTAAGAGAAAGAACAATATCCTGAAAGGGAAAATCTTTATAAAATACATCTATGAGAATATTTTTTTCGTAAAGATACCCCTTTAATCTTTTTATCTCTAAAGCATAAGACTGAGAAATTATTAGAAAAATTAATATAAGAAAAAAAACTTTTAAAATTT
>CAZZLG010000044.1:0-20768 GCA_964654865.1 uncultured Thermodesulfatator sp. | reverse complement strand
TTTTATCTTGAAAAATTTAAGTTATATTCTAAACTTTAAACCAAATTTTAAAACATTCGGAGGGAGGAATTAAGTCTATGGAGAGGTTGGAAGTTGAGATTGGTTCTTCTGCACCGATTGTCATTGAAACTGGTGAATATGCTAAGTTTTCTGACGGAGCGGTAGTTGTCAAACAAGGGGATACTGCGGTTTTAGTTACTGCAGTAATGGGAGAAAGTTTAATTGAGGGGATAGATTTTGTTCCTCTCTCAGTTGATTATAGAGAACAATCTTCTGCATGGGGGAAAATTCCAGGAGGATTTATAAAAAGAGAGGGGAAACCAACTGATAGAGAAGTTTTAGTCTCTCGTATAATTGATCGTTCCATAAGACCTCTTTTTCCTGAAGGTTTTTTTTATGATGTAGTGGTAACAGCTTTAACTCTATCTGCTGATGAGAAATTTGACCCTGATGTTCTTTCAATTATAGGGGCTTCTACAGCATTACATATTTCTAAAATTCCCTTTGAAGGTCCTTTGGCAGGTTTAAGAATTGCAAGAGTAAATGGAGATTTTTTAATTAATCCTACTTATGAAGAAAGACAAAAGGCAGATTTAGATTTAGTAGTAGCCTGTTCTAAAGATGCAATTGTCATGGTTGAAGGAGGAGGAAAAGAGGTTGAAGAAAAGGTTATTATAGATGCCCTTTATTTAGCTTTGGAAAAGTGCCAAGTCCTAATATCCGCTCAAGAAAATTTAAGAAAAGAAATAGGTATCCCAAAAAAAGAAATAGAACCTCTTAATTTACCAGAAGATTTAATAAATGGGTTAAATGAATTTTGTTATAACAAAATAATAAAAGCTTTAGAAATTCCGGATAAAAAATTAAGAAAAGAAGCTCTTAATAAAATTTTAGAAGAATTTATCGCAAGTTTAGAAAATCAAGAAGTTAATAAAGTAGCTCTTAGTTATTTTTACAAAAAATTGGTTAGTCAAATTTTAAGGAAAAAGCTTTTTGAAGAAGGAAAAAGAATTGATGGAAGAACCCCTGATGAGATAAGACCAATAGAAATAAAAATTCATCCCTTTGAAAGACCTCACGGAAGTGCCATTTTTAAGAGAGGGCAAACTCAGGTATTTGCTACTGTTACTTTAGGTTCTCCTGAAGAGGCACAAATGGTTGAAAGTATTTATGAAGGAGAAACACTTAAAAGATTTATGCTCCATTATAATTTTCCACCTTTCTCTACAGGAGAAGCAAAACCCTGGGGACCACCAAGAAGAAGGGAAATAGGACATGGAGCTTTAGCTGAAAGAGCACTTGAGCCTTTTATTCCACCAGAAGATTCCTTTCCCTATATTATTAGAATTGTTGCAAATGTTCTTGAATCTAATGGTTCATCTTCTATGGCAACAGTTTGTGCAGGTTCTCTTGCCCTTTTTGATGCAGGAGTTCCTGTAACCAAACATGTAGCTGGAATCGCAACGGGACTTGTAATGGAAAAAGATAAGTATATTATCTTAACAGACATTTTAGGGGAAGAAGATCAGCTGGGAGATATGGATTTTAAAGTCGCAGGGACAAAAGAAGGAATTACAAGTATTCAGATGGATATAAAAATAAAGGGTTTAAGAAAAGAAATTATGGAAGAAGCACTGCAAAAAGCTAAAAAAGCTCGTTTGTTTATTTTGGAAAAAATGTATTTAGCTATTCCAGAGCCTCGAAAAGAACTTTCCCCTTATGCCCCTAAAATTGAAATTATTACTGTTCCAGAAGATAAAGCATTTTTAATTATAGGTCCAGGAGGGAAAACCGTAAAAGAAATAAGAGAAAAAACTAATACTATAATATGGGTTCATGAGGGTGGAAAAGTTTCTATTACTGGGAAAACAAAAGAAGATATAGAATCAGCCAAAAAAGAAATAGAGGCTATAATTGCTGAAGTTGAAATAGGTAAAGTTTATGAGGGAAGGATAACAAGAGTAGAACCTTACGGGCTTTTTGTAGAAGTTTTTCCTGGTAAAATAGGACTTTTACATGTTTCTAAAATGGAAAATCCTCCCAGGGATTTAAAATCAGCTTATAGTATTGGGGAAAAAATAAAAGTAAAGGTTTTAGAGTTTGATGAGCTTGGGAGACCAAAATTTACTACTAAATTTGATAGTGAGGAAAGTTTAACAGATGGAAGAGGAGGTCCAATACTTTAAAAAGGTTGAAAAGACTTATCAATTTTTAAAAGAAAATGTGCCTTTTGCCCCTGATATAGTCATTACCTTAGGAACTGGTCTTTCTTCTTTCGGAGAAAAAGTGAAAAAAGTAAAATCTTTTTCTTATAGAGAAATTCCAAATTTTCCTATTTCTACAGTAGAAACCCATAAAAGTGAACTTATTTTTGGTTATTTAGAAGATAAAAAAGTAGCTATTTTACAAGGAAGATTTCACTATTACGAAGGTTACTCTGCAAAAGAGTTAACTTTTCCTTTAAGAGTTCTTACTCTTTTTAAACCAAAAATTTATATAGTTTCCAATTCTGCAGGAGGATTAAACTTAAGTTTTAAAGCTGGTGATATAATGGTTATAAAGGATCATATAAATTTAATTCCAGATAATCCTCTGAGAGGGATAAATAAAGAAGTCTGGGGACCAAGATTCCCTGATATGTCACGTGCTTACGATTTAGATTTAAGGGAATTATTTAAAAAGGTTTCTCAAAAACTTAATGAGGAAGTAAAAGAGGGAGTTTATGTAGCAGTTCCTGGCCCAAGTTTAGAGACTCCTGCTGAAACAAGATTCCTACGCATAATAGGAGCAGATGCAGTTGGAATGTCTACAGTTCCTGAAGTAATAGTGGCTGTTCATGCAGGACTTAAAGTTTTGGGAATTTCAGTTATTTCTAATGTTAATGATCCTGACAATTTCAAACCTATTCTCTTTTCCGAAGTAGTAGAACAATCTAAAAAAGCAGAAAAAAGATTAGAAAAATTAATAAGGGCATTTATAAAGGAGCTAAAAATTTAAAATGGAAAAACTACTTATAAGTTATACACCTTTTGAGACAAGAGTTGCTCTTATAGAAGGTAATCAATTAGTAGAATTTTATGTAGAAAGAACTTCTGAAAAGGGATTGGTAGGAAATATATACAAAGCTAAGGTTGTAAGAGTTGTTCCAGGTATTAATTCAGCATTTTTAGATCTTGGTTTATCAAGAACTGCCTTTCTTTTTGGTAATGATATCATGCCTCCAGGTGAAGTAGATTGGGATAAAGAAGGTATAATGATTACTCATCTACATGAAATTCTTAAAGAAGGACAAGAGATTTTGGTTCAAGTAATAAAAGAGCCTATAGGAAACAAAGGAGCAAGGGTTTCAACTAATCTTACCTTACCTGGACATTATTTAGTTTATCTCCCCTATATGAATCATATAGGTATTTCAAGAAAAATAAATAATGAAAAGGATCGTAAAAGATTAAAGGAGATTTTAGATAAAATGAGACCTCTCCATACTGGCTGGATTATAAGAACTGCTGCGGTTGAGGCTTCTGAAGAAGATTTAAAAATTGAAATGGAATTTCTATTAAATTTTTGGCAGGAAATAAAAGAAAAGGCAGAAAAAGTAAAGGCTCCAGCCCTTATTTATGAAGAATTAAACATAGCTTTAAGAGCAATAAGAGATCTTTTTAATAAACAAATTTCAGCCATAATAGTAGATAGTAAAGAATTTTATGGAAAAATCAAAAATTTTTTAGAGAAGTTTTTCCCTCATCTGGTTCCTTATGTGGAACTTTATGAAGGAAATGAAGATATTTTCACAGCGCATGGAATACAAATAGATATTAAAAAAATACTTTCCCGAAAGATATGGTTAAAGTCAGGTGGTTTTATTGTAATTGAACCTTGTGAAGCTTTTACTGCTATTGACGTAAATACAGGGAGATATACTGGAACAAAAGAACTTGAGGAAACAGTTTTTAAGATAAATTTAGAAGCTGCTGAGGAAATTGCCTATCAATTAAGGCTTAGAAACATAGGAGGACTTATTATTATTGATTTTATAGATATGGAAAATCCTGAGCATCAAGAATTGGTTCTACAAACACTAAAAGAAGCTTTAAAAAAAGACAAAGCTAAACACAGTATTTTACCTATTTCTCCTTTTGGAATACTTCAGATGACAAGAGAGAGAAAAAGAGAATCCCTTTATCAAATATTTTATGAAACCTGCCCCTATTGCTCTGGCGAAGGAAAAATAAAAAGCAAAAGAACTATTTATTATGAAATATTAAGAAGAATTATGAAAATGGGTCCCCATGTTAAAAATAAAAAGGTTGAAATAGAAATAAACCCCGAGCTATCTGAGATAATAGGAGAAGAAATTCAATATTTAGAGGATCTGGAAAAGAAATACAATTTTACTGCAATTTTAAAACCAAATAAGGAATTTCCTATTTGGGAATATAAATTTCATATTGCTTAGGGTAAATTTATGAAAACTCCTGCAGTATTTTTAGATAGAGACGGAACTATTAATGAGGAAATGGGTTATATTAATGACCTTTCTCGTTTGAAAATTTTGCCAGGAGTAGCATCTGCTTTAAAACTTCTTAAAAGCTACGGATTTAAGTTGATTGTAATTAGTAACCAAAGTGGACCTGCAAGAGGTTATTTTCCAAAAGAATTAGTCTTTGAGACAAATGAACTTTTGCAAAAAAGACTTAAGAAAAAGGGTGCTTCTATAGATGATTTTTTTATTTGTTTTCATCATCCAGAAGAAAATTGTCCTTGCAGAAAGCCTAAACCTGGTCTCATATTGCAAGCTATTGAAAAATACTCCATAGACCTTGAAAAATCATATTTGATAGGAGATAAAATTATAGATATAGAAACAGCAAAAAATGCTGGCATCAAAGGGATTCTCGTTTTAACAGGATATGGGAAAGGAGAATTTAAATATGTAGCTCCCCAAAAGGGAATTGTTCCTTATTTTGTAGCAAAAGATCTTAAATCTGCTGCTGAATTTATCATAAAGGATAGCTCTAAGGAAAAGTGAAAATTTTAATAGTAAAGCTTTCAGCTTTAGGAGATGTAGTTCAGACTTTACCTTCTTTAAGTTTGTTAAGAAAATTTTTCCCAGAATCTAAGATTGATTGGGTTGTAGATAAGAGAAATGCTGAAATCTTAGAAAAGCACCCCTACATTAATAAAATCTTAATTTTTTCAAACAATATTTTTTTCTCTTTTAAAAAATTTAAGAAATTTTTAAGAGATTTAAGATTAAATGAGTATGATGCAGTTATAGATTATCAAGGACTTTTAAAAAGTGGAATTATTACAGGATTAAGTAAAGCTAAGTACAAGATTGGATTTGCAAATCATAGAGAAGGGAGTCCCTTTTTTTATAATCTTAAACTTCCTCCTTATGATAAGAATTTACATGCAGTTAAAAGATATCTCCTTCTTACCAAAAAAGTAATTGAAATTTTAGGGAAAACTAAGGATTTAAGCTATTTTGAAGAAATTCCAGAACCAGTTTTTTCTCTTGAAATATTAAATAGAAAACTTGAACTTATTAAAAAACCTTATATAGTTTTTGTTCCTTCTGCTCGTTGGGAGACTAAATGGTGGCCTTTTTCACATTGGGAAAACCTTATAGAGCTTTGCAAAGATTTGGCTAAAAATTTTGACATATTTATCACAGGAAGTATGTTAGAAGCAAAACTTAAATTATGGGCAGAAAATATGGAAAAGAAATATCCCTTTGTTTATTCTTTAGTTGGTAAACTGTCTTTAAAAGAACTAATGATCTTAATAAAAGATTCAAATGCCTTAGTAAGTGTTGATACAGGTCCTATGCATATAGCGTCAGCTTTTAAAAAACCTGTTGTAGCTTTGTTTGGACCAACTTCTTCTGAAAGGACAGGACCTTGGGCTGGAAATTTTAAAATTATTAAAAGTCCTTTGTCTTGTAGTCCCTGTTTTAAGAAAAAGTGTAAAGACTGGAAGTGTATGTCTGAAATCAAACCTGAAAAAGTGAAAGATGCTTTAGAAGAATTGCTTTTAAAAAACTATTCTCTGTGAAAGGTCTTATAAAGTTCTTGGTAAAGAGGAGATTGTTCCAATAATTCTTCATGAGTTCCTTCAGCTACAACTTTACCTTTATTAAGGAGAACGATTTTATCTGCTTTTTTAACAGTTGATAAGCGATGAGCAATAATAATTATAGTGTGTTTATTTCTTAATCTTTCTAAAGCTTGATGAATAGCAATTTCTGTTAAACTATCAAGTTGGCTGGTAGCTTCATCAAGAATAATTACAGGAGGTTTTTTAAGAAAAACCCTTGCTAAAGCTAATCTCTGTTTTTCTCCTCCAGATAAACTCAGTCCATTTTCTCCAAGGATACTTTCATACCCTTGAGGAAGCTTTTCAATAAATTCATGGGCCATAGCTAATTTACAAGCGGATATTACTTCTTCTTTTGTAGCAGAAGGTTTTACCATTATTAAATTGTCCCAAATTGAAAGATTAAAAAGAAAAGGTTCTTGTAAAACCATGCCAAAAAGGGTTCTTAAGCTTAAAATGTCAAACTCCTTTAAAGGTGTGTTATCTAAGAAAATATCTCCTTCTTGTGGGTCGTAAAATCTTGGAAGAAGAGAAACTAAAGTAGTTTTTCCTGCTCCACTTGGTCCTACTAAAGCTATAACTTTATTAGCAGGGATAAATAAGTCAATTTTTTCTAAAGCAAGTGGCAATTGAGGAGAGTATTTAAAGGATACATCTTTAAAGAGAAATCCCTTAGAGGGAGCAAAGGCTTTTAAAGTTCCTCCTTTCTCTTCAGGTAATTCAAAAATTTCTTGGATTCTTATCCAAGCACCTTGGATTTCTTTCAGCCCAGTGTAAGACCTTGCAAGTTTTCTGAGGGGATTAAAGATAAGAAGAATAGCTGTTAAGATAGAAAGGAAAGCTCCAGGAGAAAGAGCACCTTTTATAATTAAAAAACCTCCGTAACCTATAACTAAAGCACCTCCAAATCCTGCCATTATATCCACTAAGCTTTTAGATCCTTCTCTATACTTGGTAATTTTTAAGCTCCATCTATAAAATTTATTTAATTCCTTTAGAAAAAGGCTTGATAACTTCTCATAGGAACCACTTATTTTTATTTCTTTTATTCCTCTGGTTATTTCGTTCATTTTTTGGGTAAGCTCTCCCGTAGCACTCTGAGCAAGTTTTCTTGCTTTTCTTGTCTTTATTCCTAAGCCTTTAGCTCCCAAAATGATTATAGGAATAGTTAATAGAGCAACCAGGGTTAGGTCCCATTTTTGATAAAAAGCAACCCCTAATAGAATTAAAACAGTTAAAGTTTCCTTAAAAAAAGTCTGAAGATTGTCTCCTAAAATGGGCTCAATGTGAGAGGTATCATTTATTACTCTTGAAATGGTTTGACCTTCTCCATATTTAGTCAAGTAATGTACAGGAATGGAAAGACATTTTTTAAAAAGGTTAAGCCTAATAAGATTTACCACTCCTGTAGAAACACTTTTCATTAAATAAGCCTGAAGGAGAGAAAAGCACCCCATAAGAGTAAAAATCAATATAAGAAAAAAAGGAATCCATTTAAAGTATTCATAATGTTTTTCTATAAAAACGTAATTAAAAATGGGTTTTATAGCCCAGGTGCTAAAACCTGTTAATGCAGAGGTAAGAAATGCAAAAAATAGAGCAAGAAGAAACTTTTTCCAGAAAGGTTTTAAATAGTGTAAAATTCTTTTTAGAAAAAAAAGAAGTTCCAAAGAAAGCTTATCTCCTAAATTTCTCTTGCCAGTTTCATAAGTCTTGCAATTCTATCTTCAATGGGGGGGTGAGTGGAAAATAATTTAAATAAACTTTTACCTGATAGAGGATTTACAATGTACATCTGGGCATGAGCAGGATTTACATCTAAAGGATAAGCTCTATTCCAATTTTCTAATTTTTCAAGAGCCCTTGCTAAAGCTCCTGGATTTTTGATAATCTTAGCTCCTGTTTCGTCAGCTAAAAATTCTCTGCTTCTACTTATAGCAAGTTGAATAAGGGTTGCAGCTATAGGAACAATGATAATAGCAATAAGAGTTGCGATAAGACCAATTGGATTACCTCTATCTTCTTCATCTCTATGGAGACCTCCAAACATGAGAGCCCATTGAGCCATGTGAGCAAGATAAGTAATAGCTCCTACTAATACAGCAGCAACGGTAGAAATTAAAATGTCCCTATTTTTAATGTGAGCAATTTCATGTGCTATAACACCCTTTAGTTCTTCAGGGTTTAAAAGTTTTACTAATCCTGAAGTTACAGCAACCACGCCATTTTTAGGATTTCTTCCGGTAGCAAAAGCATTGGGAGTTTCAACAGGAATTATACATACCTTAGGTTTAGGAATTCCTGCTTTTTTTGCAACTTCATCTACTATAGCATGAAGTTCAGGAGCTTCACTACGATCTACAGGCACTGCTCCCGTTGTTGCAAGAACGATTTTATCTGAAAAGAAATAAGCTATGAAATTCATTATTAAAGCTATAAAAAGAGCAACAGTTGCCCCTGTTTTTCCTCCGATTAAGTTACCAACTACAATAAAAAGAATACTTAATATAGCTAAAAAGAAAAAAGTTTTAAAAACATTCCACATAAACTCTTTTTTCACCTCCTATTTAAATTTTTTAAATAAAAATTATAAGTAAAAATAAGTGATTGTCAAGAAGTTACGATTTTTAAGCTTTTAGAAGTCTTTATTATTAAAGTATTGACATTTAAGTTAAAAGTTATAAATAAAAAGATATTTTTAAACCAAAAAGTTAAGTAAAGATGTTTAAAATTAAATTTTTACCCTACAACTTAGAAATTGAAACTCTCCCAGAAGAAACTATCATAGACACAGCAATGCGATACGGTATTCATATAAATGCTTCTTGCGGAGGAGCAGGGGTTTGTAATAAATGTAAAATTATTGTCGAAGAGGGTGAAGTAAAAGGAGAAATTATTGAGAACAATTTTTACAAAGCCTGTGCAACATTCCCCCTTTCAGATTTAGTAGTTAAAATTCCTGTAGAAAGTTATATAGATAAAAGGGCAACTTTTTTAAGACCTAAAAAAAGACCTATCTTTTTATCAACAGAAATTAAAAAATTACCAGATTCTCCCTTTCAAAAAATTCAATTTCAACTTCCCAAACCTACTATTGAAGAAAACTTTTCAGATTGGACAAGAATAAAATATGCCTTAGAAAAAGGAAAAATCTTAAATCCCGAAATAAATGTAAATATTTTTAAAAAATTGCCTTATATTTTAAGAGAAAAAGAATTTGAACTGACCTTAAATCTATATTATGATCCAAGAAAGGATAGATATTATTTAGTAGATATAGAAAGTGGGAATAGAACTTCTTATAGTTTAGGAGTTGCCATAGATATAGGAACTACAACTTTACAGCTTGAACTTATAGATTTAAATACTGGGAAAACATTAGCTTTTACTTCTGATTATAATCCTCAAATAAGTTACGGTGAGGATGTAATAAGTAGAATTGAGTTTGCCAAAAGAAAAGAAGGTTTAAAGATCTTGGCATCTAAGGTTAGAGAAAAAATAGTAAATTTAATTGAAGAGATGCTAAAAGAGACAAAAAAAAATTTAGAGGATATAAATTTAATTTCCATTGCAGGAAACACAGTAATGAGTCATTTGTTTTTAGAATTGGAACCTAAATATTTAAGGGAATATCCTTATGTTCCAGTAACTACTGAATTTCCTTTAATTTTTGCAAAAGATTTAGAACTACCTCTTAAAGAGACTACTCTAATTCAGCTTGCACCTTGTAAGGCAAGTTATATAGGGGGAGATATTGTAGCAGGTGTTGTTGCTTCCCGTATAGCAGAAGAAGAACTCTTAACACTATTTATAGACCTAGGAACCAATGGTGAAATTGTGTTAGGAAATAAAGAGTTTTTAATGTGTGCCTCCTGTTCGGCAGGACCTGCCTTTGAAGGAGGAGGGATAAAAAACGGGATAAGGGCTGTCTCAGGAGCTATTGAAGCTATCAATATTGATCCTATCACTTTTGAACCAATGATTTTAACTATAGAAAAGAAACCACCTAAGGGAATATGTGGTTCAGGGATAATTTCTCTTTTAGCTAATTTATTTAAAGTAGGGCTTATAGACAAATCAGGCAAATTTGTAAGAGATATAAAACACCCCAGATTAAGAGAAGGTGAAGATGGATGGGAATACGTTGTGGTTTGGAGAGAAAATTCAGCCACCGGTGAAGACATAGTTTTTACTGAAAATGATATAGAAAATGTAATTAGAGCAAAAGGGGCTATATTTGCTGGATGTCAAATACTATTAGAATCTATTGGACTTTCTTTTGAAGATATTGAAAGAATTTATTTAGCAGGAACCTTTGGAAATTACATAGATTTAGAAGAAGCAATTATTATAGGACTTTTGCCAGATATTCCTCGTGAAAAATTTTTCTTTTTAGGGAATACAAGCCTTGAAGGAGCAAAATTTGCTTTATTATACAAAGAAACTCTTTTAAAAATGGAAAAAGTAGTTAATATGATGACAAATATTGAGCTTTCGGTTTATCCAAAATATATGGAATATTATATGGCTACCTTGTTTTTACCCCATACCGATGAACTTCTTTTTCCTTCAATAAAAGAGTTAAAAACTTTAATAAGGAGGAAACAAAAGTGATCCACAAAGAAGGGATTCCTTGGGTACTATATCCCCTTTTCTTATCAGCAACAGCTTTAATCTTTAAAAAAAAGAAATTGGCAACTACAGGACTGATGTTAAGTGCGCTAAACGCTTACTTTTTTAGAGATCCTAAAAGGGCATCTGTATTAAATCCTGAGTTAATTGTTTCTCCTGCTGATGGAAAGGTGGTTCTCTGTAAAATAGAAGAGAAAAAAGATTGGTATCCAGGAGTACTTTGGAGAATAGGTATCTTTATGAGGTTATGGGATGTACACGTCAATAAAAGTCCAGTTACAGGCAAAATTTTAAAAATGAGTTATTTTAAAGAAAAAAACAGAGAAAAACAAATTTATCTTATTGAAAGAGAAGATGGGTGTCCTTTCTGGGTAATTCAAATAGGAGGATTTATAGCAAGAAGAATAAAAAGTTTTGTTCTTCCTGGAGATGACGTAGTTACAGGAGATTCTATAGGAATAATAAAATATGGTTCCAGAGTTGAACTCTTTTTCCCATTAGAAGGAACAGAAATTTATGTTAAGGAGGGATACAAAGTTTTTGCTGGTGAAACTGTTCTTGGAAGAATTCCTTTAAAAACTTAGACATGTTCTATCTTCTACCTCATATTTTTACTACTCTAAACATTTTCTTTGGTTTTTATGCTATCATTAAGGTTATAGAGGGAGATTTTTTTAAAGCAAGCTGGGGGATTTTTTTAGCTATATTTTTTGATATTTTTGATGGAAGAATAGCGAGATTTTTTAAAACTTCAAGTAGATTTGGATTAGAGTATGATTCTTTGTGTGATCTTGTATCTTTTGGAATTGCTCCGGCTTTATTAATTTATCAATTTTCTTTAAAAGGTTTTAACAAAATTGGTTGGTTAGCAAGTTTTTTATATGCTACCTGTGTAGCCTTAAGATTAGCAAGATTTAACGTGAGAAATCTTTTAAAAAAAGATTATTTTGAAGGATTACCTTCTCCGGCGGGAGCTGGGATTTTAGCTTCCTCTGTTCTTTTCCTTTTAAAAACAGAAATTGCCCCAATTTATAAAAACTATGGATTACTAATTTTAACTTACCTTATAGCTTATCTTTTAGTTTCTCCTATTCAGTATCCCAGCTTTAAAGAATTTAAAATCAAGAAAGCACAAGCTTTTTACTTCTTAGTATTTTTTATTCTTGGATTAACAGTAATTGCTTCTAATCCTTCTTTTTATTTGTTCATAATATTTGGCCTTTATTTACTTTTAGGTCCTTTTATATTTTTTAAAAAAAAATAGTAAAAAATTCTTTTAAAAAAGCTTTATCAGGTGAAATATTTTCAAAAGCTTACATTTCAATACTTTAGTAAAGTGTGACAATTTAAAATAGGATTTATAGAAATTGAAAGAAAAATTGACAAATTGAAAATTTGATTTAAAATTTTTGGTTAAAATTAAAAAAAATCTTTTAAGATTAAATATATTAAAGGAGGGGATGGAATATGGGGAGTCATTTTAAATTACTTAATATTGGGTTTGGAAACTTTGTAGTAGCTAATAGAATCATTGCTATAGTTAATCCAAATTCAGCACCTATGAAAAGACTCAAAGAAGAATCTAAAGAATCTAAACATCTCATTGATGCTACTCAAGGTCGTAAAACGAGATCCATAATAATTACTGACAGCAATCACGTTATTCTTTCTGCTATTCAAACTGAAACAGTGGCTCAAAGATTTATGAGTGATACATTAGAAAAATTAGAAAAGGATGCAGAAGAGTAATTTTTTAATAATTGTTATTACAGGTCCTTCAGGAGCAGGTAAAACTTCCCTTCTTAAATGTTTACCTTCTGAAGAATTTTATATTTCTGTTTCACATACTACCCGTTCTCCTCGTAAGGGTGAAGTAGACGGAAGAGATTATTATTTTGTAAGTAAAGAAAAATTTTTAGAAATGATTAAAAATGGAGAGTTTTTGGAATGGGTAGAAGTTTTCGGTACTTATTATGGGACTGCTAAAAGTGAAATAGAAAAGGCTTTTTCTCAGAATAAACATTTAGTTTTAGATATAGAAGTAATTGGAGCAACTCGTATGAGATCCTATTTTGGTAATTCTGCAGTTTTTATATTTGTTCTTCCTCCAAGTATAGAGGAAATAGAGAAAAGACTTAAAAAAAGAGGAACAGAAGAGGAAAACAAAATAAAAGAACGTATCCAAAGGGCAAAGGAAGAAATTAAATTTGCCAGTTGGTTTGATTATGTAATAGTTAATGACGATTTAGAAAAAGCAAAAGATAATCTGTTTTCTATTATTAAAGCTGAACTTTGCAAACCCTTTAGAAATAATTACTGGCAAAATATTTTGAATTTATCAATTTATGAGTAAAGTCATTTATGGGGTTAATGCAGTCTTAGAAGCTTTAAATTCTCATCCCGAACTTATTGAGGAAATTTGGCTAAATAAAACAACTCTCTCAGGTAGAAAGTATCAAATACTTGAAAAAGCTAAGAAAATAGGGATTCCATTAAAATTAATTTCTAAACCTGATTTTAACCCTCCCAAAATTTCACCTTATATCAATACTCAAGGTGTAGTAGCATATATAAGTGAATTTATATATGCAGATTTAGAAGATATTGTAAAAAATTGGGAAAATAAAAAGGAAACCCCTTTAGTTATTATGCTTGATGAAGTAGAAGATCCTCAAAATGTAGGCTCTATTATAAGAACTGCTGATGCAGGTGGTGTTCACGGAATAGTAATACCTAAATTAAGAAGCTGTGACATAAATGAAACTGTAATTAAAGTTTCTTCTGGCTCTGCATTTAACATACCTATAGCAAAAGTGAACAATCTTAAATATGCTATATCCTTTTTTAAAGAAAAAAACCTTTGGATAATTGGACTTACTCACAAGTCTGATACATCTATATATGAATTAGATTTAAAAAAACCCTTAGCTTTTATTGTAGGAAATGAAGGGAAAGGAATAAGAAAAACTATCTTAGAAAAGTGTGATTTTTTAGCCAAAATCCCTATGAAAGGGAAAATAGAAAGTTTAAATGTCTCTATTGCTACAGCTATTGCAATTTTTGAAACTTTAAGACAAAGATTTTATATTTAAGTTTTTGCAGATCTACAATCTACAGACCCCTCCTTTTCAACCCCCACTTAGATAAATAGCAAGAATTTTCTTTTCTATTTCTATATTAAAACTTTTTGTTATTTCTGGTTTATAATTTTTAAGTTCTGAAAAAATTGGTATTATTTCTTTTCCGCCTTTTTCCTTTTTTTGAGTATATACATTTATTAGAACAAAATCTTTTAAATTGGTGATTAAAGCAAAATAGGGTGGGGGATTAAAAAGAACTCTTGCTAAAGCGATTATACCTCTTTCTGAAAGGGTTAAATTTTCTTGAGGCTTATAATCTACTATAAACAAAAGCTTAGAATTATTTTTAATTATTAAAGGAATAAAAATGTCAAAAGTTTTTTCTTTGTAAGAAAATTGATAATTTTTCCCTTCTAAGAAGAAATTTTCATAATATCCTTTTTCTTTGAAAATATTTTTAAGAATTGAAAGTGCTTCACTTACAAGAATCTCTTCTTTGCTATTTCCCATATTTTTTTTACTTCTTCTAATGTGAGTCCTGCACCCAATCCAATTTTTAAAGCAAGTTCCTTAGTTAAAAGGTCAGAAGGACTGTGGGCATCAGAGTTAATTACTAAATTGGCACCGTATTTTTTAGCAAGGGAAACTACATGCCCATTTGTGAAACAATGCCCTTTTCTTCCAGAAATTTCTAAAAAAATTCCTTTTTCAACAGCTAATTTTACTTCCTCTTCTTTTATGAGTCCCGGATGAGCTAAAATATCTGCTCCTCCAAGTATAGCCGAAAGGTTAGTACCTTCAGCAACTGGTTCTACGATTGTTTCTCCGTGGACCACCACAATTTCTGCTCCACATTTTCTTGCATCTCTTATAAGTTCTGGAATAAATTCTGGAGGAACATGAGTTAGCTCTATACCTACAATAAGCCGAGGCTCTAAGCCTTGTAAAACATTTTTAATTTTTAACAAATTTTTAATAATAAATTCAAAATTAGAATGATCTGCATGATCTGTAATAGCTATAGCTGAGTACCCTAAAGCCTTAACTCTTCTCCATATTTCAGCAGGAATAAGTTCCCCGTCACTAAAGACTGAATGACAGTGAAAATCTATCATTAGAAATTAAGTTACATTTTGTATTTAAAAAGCTTGGGATCAAGATTTTCTAAAATTTCTTTAAGTTTTTCTTTTTCTTCTTCAGTAGTGACAACCATTTCTCCTTCTTTTTCAGTTGAGGGGGTCTCAGTATAAAGTTGACTTTTTTGTAATACTTCTTCATTTACAAATATTTCAGCTCCAGTTCTTAAGGCAAGAGCAACAGCATCACTTGGTCTTGCATCAATATCGTAAGTTTTTCCTTCAATATTAAGGGTAATAATAGCATAGTAAGTATTTTCTCTAAGATCTACGATTTCTATTTTTGGAATCTTTACACCTAAAAAATCAAAAATATTTTTCATTAGATCGTGGGTTAAAGGTCTTGGAAATTGAATATTTTCAAGTTTAGCAGCAATGGAAGTAGCCTCTAAAACTCCTATCCAAATAGGAAGAATTCTATCTCCCTCAATTTCCTTTAAAAGCATAACAGGACTGTTAGATAAAGGATCCATTGCTATTCCATGTATAACCATTTTTATTTTCATATTTTTTACCCCTCCTTTAAAAAGGTTTTTGACTAAAAAACTTATAAATAATATGTTAAGCCTTTATTATAAATTGTCAACAGCTTTAATATTTTAATTGATATTTTTCAAATTTTTCAAAAATTTTTTCTTAATATGTTGCAAAATTTTAAAAATATGTAATTCATTACAATATTTAATTGTTAAAAAATATTAAAAAAATAGGAGGGGTGAGGAAATGAAAAAAGCAAATTTAGCTATAATGTTAGGGGGATTAGCAGTAATTTGTGCTCAGGCGCTTCCAGGATGGGGTTTTGAAGTAAATGAAATAATAACTTTTGAAGGAACTTCTACCTTAGTTTATCAGTGGTTAGACGGATCAAATATTGAAAGTAAAAATAGGGGGTCAGGAGCAATTGACCTTGGATTAAGCTTTAAGCCAACTGAAAATGATGAATTTTATGTTCTTGGAAGCTTTGCAAGTGGGAATGGGCTGAAAGATGTTTCTCCTTTTATATTAGTTCCAAATGCTGATGATTTAGAGGATGATGTAAAAAATATAAATGGGCACAAACAGCAAGATAATATTTTAGAATTATGGTATGCTCATACTTTTAATTTTAACAATGATACCTCTTTAAAGATTGCCTTAGGAATTATAGATGCAACAGTATATGTTGCTGACAATCGTTTTGCTGATGATGAAATTACTCAATTTATGAATGAAGCCTTTGTAGACCCACCAGCTAATTTTGCACCTCCAAGTTATGATTTAGGAATAGTTGCGGAATTAATAAAAGGTCCTTTTACTTTAAGAGTTCTTGGAATGACAACAAAAACTGAAGTAGGGGTGCCACAAGGAGAAGAAGAAGCAAAAGAAGGTTTTTATCAATATTATGCTCTTCAACTCGGATATACTTTAAAAAATTCAAAATGGGGAGAAGGAAATTATAGAGTATTTGGATTTTACACAAGTGATGACTTTTACGAATGGGAAGGTTCTGATAAAGATTCTCGTTATGGTTTAGGGGTAGCAATTGATCAAGATCTTGGATTTATCAAAAATCCTTTTAGTGAAGATCCAATTGGAGTGTTCTTAGTTGGTGCTTGGGAAGATGATGATACTCAGGTTGACTATAATTATTACATTTCAGCAGGTTTTAACATACCTTTCTGCTTTCTTGGTAGAAAGGGAAATGAAATAGGTATTGGTTATGCTTATTTAGATGGAGCTGATAAAGCAGATATTTCTAATACACATGCTGTAGAGGCTTATGCAAAGTTTAATCTTTTTTCTTATGAAAAGCTAAATTCTGATTTAACTTTAGATTTTCAATATATGAAAGATAATTATAAAGATAATAGTGAAGAAAAGGATAAAGAAGGATTTATCGTTGGGTTTAGATGGAATCTTTCTTTTTAAAACTCACTTGACTTTAATTTTTTAATTTTTAAAATTTTTTAAAACAAAAAAATAAGGAGAAATGCTATGAGCTGTATATTTTGTAAAATTGCTAATAAGGAAATAGCCTCTAATATAGTTTATGAAGATGAGAAAGTAATTGCTTTTCATGATATTAGTCCTCAAGCACCTTATCATATATTAGTTGTCCCTAAAAAACACATCCCAACACTTTTAGAATTAACAGAAGAAGATAAAGAACTTATGGGGCACATTTATTTTGTAATAAATAAAATTGCTAAAGACCTTGGTTTTGATGGGAGAGGGTATAGGGTAGTTGTTAATTGTAAAGAAGAAGCTGGTCAGACCATATTTCATCTTCATTTCCATGTTTTAGCAGGAAGAGCAATGGGTTGGCCTCCAGGTTAAGAAACTTTTCCCCCTGGTTCTACTTCTTTTTCTGGAACAATTAAAGATAATCCATTTTTATCTTTTATCGCAAGAATCATTCCTTCTGAAAGAACATTTTTAATTTTAGCTGGCTTTAAATTTACCAATACAATAACTTTTTTCTCTATTAATTCTTCAGGTGTATAATATTCTGCAATACCAGCAACAATTTGTCTCTTTTCTGGACATAAAATTTCTAATTTTAAAAGTTTATCTGTACCTAAAATCTTTTCTGCTGAAACTATTTTACCAACACGCAAATCAAGTTTTTTAAAATCTTCTATAGAAATGGGTTCTTTTTTTTCTTCCTTTTCTATTTTCTTTTCTTCAGGTATTTTTTCAATTCTTGGATATAAAGGTTCTCCTTTATTTATTTGAGCTCCAGCTTCAAGTAAATTAAATTTAAAAACGTTTTCCCAAGTAAGTTTGTCTTCGCTTAAGGAAAGATTATTTAAAAGGATTTTAGAGGTTTCAGGCATAACTGGATAAAGAGCAATCGCAAAACTTTTAATACTTTCTAAAAGCACTCTCAAAATAGTTCCAGCCCTTTTTTCATTTTTCTTCTTTACTTCACTCCAAGGAGTAGTTCTATCTATATAAACATTCCCCTTTCTTATAGCTTCCCAAAGTCTTTCCAAAGCTTTATAAAAAAGAAATTGAGAAAAGTATTTTTCATATTCTATAAGTGCAGACTTTATTTCTTCTAAAAATTCTTTATCTATATCTTTAAGTTCATCAAAAAAAGGAATTTTACTTTCAAAATATTTTTCAACTAAATTAAGGGTGCGATAAATTAGATTTCCGTAATCGTTAGCTAAATCTGCATTTATTTTCGTTATAAAAGAAGAAATATTAAAATCTGCATCATAACCAAATGCCATTTCCCTTAAAAGAAAGTATCTTAACTGATCCTTCCCAAATTTTTCAGCAACTTCAATAGGCTCAATAATATTGCCTAAGGATTTAGACATTTTTAATTTATCAACTAACCAATATCCATGCACAAGAAGTTTTTTATAGATAGGAAGTTCCATTGCTTTAAGCATAATAGGCCAATAAATAGCATGGGGTCTTAAAATATCTTTTGCAATAAAATGATGGGCATTTATCCACCAATCTTTCCATTCGGGATTTTCAGGATAGCCTATTCCAGAAAGATAATTAATTAAAGCATCAAACCATACATAGGTTACATAATTAGAATCAAAAGGAAGCTCTATTCCCCAAGAAAGTCTTACCTTAGGACGGGAAATACAAAGGGGAGGAAGTTCCTCTTCAAGCATATTTAAAACTTCCTCTTTATAAAATTCCGGATAAATTAAATCATTTTTAGAAATGTAATCCTTTAACCAGGCTCTGTATTTTTCTAAATTAAAGAAATAATTTTTTTCCTTTATAAGTTGTGGATAAATTTTGTGGTCTTTACACTTTCCTTCTTCGTCAAGCTCCTTTGAGGTTAAAAATCTTTCACAACCAATACAGTAAAGTCCCTCATATTCGTCAAGATATATTTCTCCTTTTTCATAAAGTTTTTGTAAAATATATTGGACGACTTTTTTATGTTCTTGAGAGGTTGTTCTAATAAACTTATTGTAAATTATTCCGAAGTATTCCCAAGTATTTTTAAAAGTTAAGCTTATCTCATCTACAAAGACATGAGGTTCTTTCCCTTTATCTTTTGCAGATTTTTGAATTTTATCTCCGTGTTCATCTGTTCCTGTAAGGAAAAAAACTTTCCATCCCTTTAAAAGATAAAAGCGTGCTAAGGAATCCACTAAAATTGTAGTATAAGCATGTCCCAAATGGGGATAAGCATTTACGTAATAAATTGGTGTAGTAAGATATATCCTCATAATTCCTGTCCTTCATCAAGTTCTTTTAATTTTTCTTCTTCAATTGTCTCTTCTGTTTCTTCTTCTATTAAAGTTTTTATTTGGGTAAATGGAATCTGGATTATTTGTCCTTCCCTATTTTCTAAATAAGCTACTTTTTGAAAAATGTTATATTTTAAAATTTTATAAGGTTCTCCATTAATTCTTATTTTATTTCCTATTTTAGGTAAATTCTTTAAAAAATCTTTGTAAAGATCTTCTTCGTAAGCTAAACAACATAAAAGTCTTCCACAGGGACCAGAAATTTTATTAGGGTCTAAAATAAGTCCTTGTTCTTTTGCCATTCTAATGGAAAGTGGAATAAATTGTCTCAAAAATTTGGAACAACAAAATTCTTTTCCACAATATCCTAATCCTCCTACAAGAGCAGTTTCATTTCTGACTCCAATTTGTCTCATTTCAATTCTCATTCTCAAAGCCCTTGCAAGCTCTTTTACTAATTGTCTAAAATCTATTCTTCCTTCTGCAGTATAATAAAAAATGATTTTGCTTCTATCAAAGAAGCAATCAACTCTTACCAAATTCATTTCTATCCCAAGATCTTTCGCAAACTGTAAACAAAATTCTTTCCCTTTTTCTTCTATTTCTAATTTTGTTTCATACTCTTTGATCTCTTTAAAGGTTGCCTTTCTAACAACAAAAGGAATACCCTCAATGTCAAAGGGAATTTTATAGGAACTCTCTGTAAGAATAAAAATTTCTTTTCTTCCATCTGGCAATTTTGCAAGTACATACATTCCCTTAGGCAAGGGTTTATTTAATTTAAGAACCTGATCTGGGAATTCCATTTTTAGAGTCCCTAAACTTAACCAGATACCTTTTGCATTTTCTTTTTTATGCATCTATCCTCCAATAGCTCTCATAGGTTTTAAAGTAAAATTTAAATTATGTTTAGAGGGTTTTATTTTTAAAGCTAAAGAAAAAGCCTCTTCCAAAGTTCCTTTACCCTCTCTTAAAATAGGTTTTAAATCTATTTCATTATCAGAAAAAAGACAAGGTCTTAATCTTCCATCTGCTGTAATTCTTAATCTATTACACTTATGACAAAAGTGTTCAGAAATAGGAGAGATTAAACCAATTTTCCCTTTTGCTCCTTTCCATCTAAATACTTTAGCTGGACCCCCACCAAAAGAAGAATCAGGAATTAATTCAGAAAAACTTTCTAAAATTTCTTTTATTTCTTTAATGGGAACAACATGTTTTTCGTCCCACAAGCTATTTTCCCCTATGGGCATAAATTCTATAAATCTAACTTCAACAGGTTTTTCTAAAGTAAGCTTAGCAAGCTGTAAAATCTCATCTTCATTAAAACCTCTTATTACTACTGTGTTTATTTTTACAGGATTAAATCCCAATTCTAAAGCTATATCAATACTTCTTAAAACTTTCTCAAAATTAGAAGTTCCTGTAAGTTTTTCAAATTTTTCTTTATTTAGAGTATCTAAACTTATGTTTATTCTTTTTAATCCTGCTTTTTTAAGTTTTTCGCCAATAGTTTCTAAAAAAGAGCCATTTGTGGTAAGGCTTAAGTCTTTATCTCGGGGATTTGAGAAAGTATTTCTACTAAATATTCTATGTTTTTTCTTAAAAGG
>CAZZLG010000043.1:0-8327 GCA_964654865.1 uncultured Thermodesulfatator sp. | reverse complement strand
AGAGATAAAGAGCACTGCTTAATTTTTCAAGGGTTAAGCTTGATTTTTTAAAAGAGGATGTTATTTTAGGTTATGGGCTGGAGTTGTGGAAGTGGGGTGAAAATCCCCCGCTGCCCCGCAGCCGTGACCGGGGACGAAAGCCGCTTGAGTTAAGCTTTGAAGCTTAGCTGACAAGCCACTGGGGCTGAAAAGCCCTGGGAAGGTGCGGCGAGTAGGACGATCCGGAAGCCGGAAGACCGCTTCAGCCCCAAAAACCCGAGGGGGTGAGTCATGAACAAAAAAATTTTTCACAAACTCAGCTTTCTTTTTTTGTTAGGAACTTTGGTTTCTCCTTCTTTTTGTGCAGAAGAAAGTAAAGAAGTTAAAGAAATTCCGGAAGTGGTAGTCTCAGCAGACAGAATTGAAGAACCCTTAAAAGAGGTAACTTCACAAGTAACCGTTATAACCAAAGAGGAACTTGAAAAGAAAAACTTTATCTTTATTACCGATGTTCTACGAACCCTCCCTCAAGTATATATTTCGGCATATGGCGGTCCTGGACAGACAGCAGGAGCTATTTCCCCAAGAGGAGTTAAATCAGCTCACACCTTAGTTTTGATAGATGGCTTTAAAATCAACGACCCTTCTTCTGGACAAGTTGACCTTGGGAGCTTAACGGTTGATGACATAGAAAGGATTGAAATCATTGAAGGACCTCAAAGCACCCTTTATGGTTCTGAGGCGGTAGCTGGAGTGATCAATATCATTACCAAAAAGGGTAAAGGGAAACCAAAAGTGGGTCTTTCCCTGGAAGGAGGTTCTTATGGAACCTATAAACCCTCCTTTGAATTATCCGGAGAGTTTAAAAATCTTGACTTTAGGCTTAATACCTTTTATTACTATACGGATAGTTTTTCTTCCTATCGTTATGGAAGTGAAAAAGATGGATTTAAGATTTCCTTTGCTTCTGTTAAGATAGGGCTTAATCTTTTACCTAAGGTAAGATTTGAATTTTTAGGAAGATATAACTACGGAAGGATAGAGTATGACGGCTGGAATGCAGATGCAGAAAACCTTAGAAAAGACCATAATTACCTTGTTGGTGCCAAATTTAACTTAGAACTTTTTGAACAGTTTAAGCAAACCTTCTCTATCTATAAGAATTACTCCCAAAGAAAATATTATGAACCTATTAGTTGGTCTCCTTATATCCTATATACACCTTCTACAGAAGGTTTTTCTTGGGAAAATTTTTTAAACTTAGAAAAGATTTATTCTTTGGTTTTTGGTTTAGACTTTAAAAGAGAAAAAGTAGAAATGCTCTCTGAAAGTAGCTGGGGATCTTCAAGTTATGATAAAAAAAGGGAATATACTGGGATTTTTCTTAACAACAAATTTTCCCTTTTAAAAAATAAACTTCTCTTAAATGCAGGATTAAGATATGATAATTATAAAAATCTTGGGGAAAAAACTACCTACAGATTAGGAATTAGCTATTTAATTCCTAAGATTGATGTAAAGCTTAAAGCTAACTATGGGACAGGTTTTAGAGTTCCTACTTTTGATGACCTTTATTATCCCATCTTTAGCAACCCTAACCTTAAACCTGAAGAATCAAAAGGATGGGATCTTGGATTTGAAAAGACCTTTTTAGAAGATAAGCTAATTTTAGGGAGTTCTGTTTTTTACCAAAGATATAAAGATCTTATCCAGTGGAATCCTTTTACCTGGCAACCCCAAAACGTCGGAAAAGCTGTTATAAAAGGGGCTGAAGCTAATCTTACCCTAAAACTTACTCAAAACTTAAGCCTAAAAGCTAATTACACCTATTTAGATCCAGAAGACAGGGATAAAGAGAAATACCTTATTTATAAACCTTCTCATAAAGCTGGAGCTACCTTAGAGTACTCTCTCAAAAACCTTTCTGTTATTGCTGATTATGTTTATACTGGAGAAAGATTTACAGATTCTTTAAATACTCAAAAGTTAAAATCCTACTCTCTTTTTAATCTATCTGCTAATTATTCTTTCAATCCAAAACTTAAGTTTTATATCAGGGTAGAGAATCTTTTTAACGCTAACTATGAAGAAGTAAAAGACTATGGAACCCCTGATAGTTCTTTTTATACTGGCATAAAATTTAATTACTAAACTATGCTGAGAATACCCTTTTTATAATATCTTCTAACGGTTGGTTGCCCTTTTTTCTGGTTTATGCTAAAAATTATTTTAAATAAAGGTGTTTAAAGATGAAAAAAACGAAAGGAGTGCTTTATGTAGTTGGGGTGCCTATAGGTAACCTTGGAGACATTACCCTTAGGGCTTTAGAGGTATTAAAGAACACAGAAATCATAGCTTCTGAAGACACAAGGTCTGTTAAAAAACTTCTAACCCATTACGGATGTGGCCCCAAAAAATTAATAAGTCTTTATAAAGATTTAGAGATAGAAAGAAGTCATAAAGTGCTTAAGTTTTTAGAGGAAGGAGAGGATGTAGTTCTCACCAGTGAAGCTGGTTGTCCTCTTATTTCAGATCCAGGAGCTTACTTAGTAAGAGAAGCCCATAAAAGAGGAATTAAAGTTGTTCCTGTTCCTGGGGTTTCTGCTCTTACTTGTGCTCTTAGCGTCTCTGGAGTTAATCTTAGATCTGGGTTTATTTTTCTTGGTTTTTTACCTCGGAAAAAAACAGAACAGAAAAGGGTATTAGAAAATCTGCCCAAAAATCTGCCTATTGTTATTTTTGAAAGCCCTCACAGGATGGCAAAAACTGCCAAAAATCTTCTTGAAATTCTTGGAAATTGTGAATGTTTTTTAGCTCGTGAATTAACTAAAATTCACGAAGAGCTCCTATGGACAGATTTAGAAACTTTAGCTAAAAGAGAAAACTTTTTAGGAGAAATCACTCTTATAATCCTTCCTAAACCTAAAATTGAAGAATTACCAATTAAAAAAGAGATTTCCGATCTTAAAAAGAGGATAAAAGAGCTTAAAAATACTGGGCTTAAACCTAAGGAAATAGCTAAAATCTTAGCAGATGAATACAAACTTTCTACTAAAGATATTTATAAACTTATCACTGAGGATTAATCAATCTTTCAGGGTGTTCTTTTAAAAAGGTTTCAATTTCTTTAAAAAATTCATTAAGTAGCTGATCTTCAGGAACTTTTTTAATTATTTTCCCCTCCCTAAAAATTATTCCTACCCCTTTCCCTCCTGTTATTCCAAGATCTGCATGTTTTGCTTCTCCAGGTCCATTAACTATACATCCCATAACAGCAAGTCTAAGATTTGCTTTAACTTTTTTAGCCCAATTTTCAACTTCCCTATAAAGTTTCATTAGATCTATTTCGCATCTCCCACACATAGGACAAGCTATTATATCAGGATGAAGAGTTCTTAAACCAAGATTTCTCAAAATCTCATAAGCTACATACACCTCCTCTACTGGATCCGCAGTTAAAGATACTCTCAAAGTATCTCCAATTCCTTTTAAAAGCAGATAAGTAATAGCCATGGTATTTTTAATAGTTCCTGGAATGAGTCCTCCTGCTTCTGTAACACCTATATGTAAAGGAAAATCAGATTTTTTAGAAAAAAGTTCATAAGCCTTAACAGTATCCCACCAATTAGAAGATTTTAGAGAAACTTTGAGATTTTGATAATCAAATTTTTCTAATATATAATTAACCCAGTTTATAGCGCTTTCAACCATTGCAGATGGAGTGGGAGTTTTATATTTTTTTAAAATTTTTGCCTCTAAAGATCCTGCGTTTATCCCTATTCTTATACAAACTCCATAATCTTTACAAACCTCAATCAGTCTATCAAGATTTTTAAGATTTTTAAAGGTCCCGGGATTAATTCTTATTCCTGCAATTCCTGCTTTCACTGCTTTCTCACCAAGAGAAGTAACAAAATGTAAATCTGCAATAACAGGTATAGAGCTTTCTTTTGTTATTTCTTTTAAAGCTGAAACTGCTTTTTCATCAGGGATTGTTACTCTAATTATTTCACATCCTGCAGAATGAAGTTTATATATTTGTTCTAAAGTTGCTTTTACATCTTTTGTGTCTGTATTTGTCATGCTTTGAACACGAATAGGATTTTCCCCACCTATTAAAACACTACCTACCTTAACAACTTTGGTCTTTTTTCTTTTGATTTTGGGGAACATTTAATTTGAAAAATTAAAAGGGTTTTATCTTTTTAACTGAAGGACCTTCTTTTTTCCGTTTAACTACTTTGTCTCCAAAAAGAACTGTTTTAAGCCATTTAAAACCAAACTGTAAAAGTTTTAAATCATCTTTTTTAATTTCTTCTAAGGTTTTCTCTGGAACTTCAAACATATCTAAAAATTTGGATTCAAAAACAAAAGCTCTAAATCTTTCTGGATTGCTACTTACCATAAAAAATAGTTGTAAACTTTTTTCAGGAACCTCCATAGGACCAAAAGATTCTTTTCTCATTATAATTTCTCCCCATTCTTTAATGGGTTCTTCAAGTTCCGGAATACCCTGAGAAATTCTATATTCCTCTACTGTCATTTCTTCTCCTGAATCAAGACCTTGACAAAAACCCTCCTTTACAAGGTAATAAATATCTTCATTTTTTCCTTCGTCTCTATTCCTAAACATTCCAAACCCAAGAGGATAATATCTGCAGGCAAGAGGTCTTACCTCGTAAATTGTGCAACCTCCTTCACTTAAAAAGGGACAGGTTTTTTCCTCAATTTCTCTCATCTTAAGTCTAACAATGGGTAATCCTGACTTAGGTAATATAAATGGTTCTGTATAAAGAAGTAAAAATTCATCAGTTGTTAGTCCAAGTCTATCTCTAATTCTTATAATGTCATAAGGGGTAAGTGGTAAAAATAAGTCAGAACAACAAAGTTTAAAACAAGGAACCCCTGGATAACACTGAAACCTAATTTTAGAACTGGAAGTAAGTCTAATAGGAACAATTATTTTATCTAATCCTCTTAAATTAGTAATAGCATCCATTTTTTACCTCACCCTTTTGGTTTTAAATTAATTATATCTTATAAATAAAATTATTTCAAACTTTAAGATTTTTAACCTTTCATAGCCTAGCAATTTAAAAAAATTGCAAATTTATACTGTTATTACTATTGTTAATGTTATACTTTATTTCCAGTTTTAAATGTCACATCTTAATTTTATTAAATTTTATGGTCTCTCTTCAAATATGTTTTAAGGTAATTTATGTTCTTTTTATACTCTTTATGTTCACGAATTCAACCCATTTACCGCTAAAACTGCTAATCCCATTTAATAAAAATAACCAATAATTGTTTCCTAAAAAATATTTAATTTGAAGTGTTTGACATTCAATGTATTTAAAGATAAAATTAACGAAAAAAAGGAGTTTAAAATGTTATATTTAATTCCATTAATTATTTTTATTTTAGTCCTTTTATGGCTAATTTTTATTTATAATAAACTTGTTAAATTAAAAATTATGACAGAGCAGGCTTGGTCTGATGTGGATGTTCAGCTAAAAAGGAGGCATGACCTTATCCCAAATCTTGTGGAAACTGTAAAAGGATATGCAACACATGAAAGAAAAACCCTTGAAGAAGTGGTAAAACTCAGAAATACAGCAATTAGTGCAAAAACAACTGAGGAAAAAATAGAAGCTGAGAATATGTTAACTCAAGCCTTACGTCAAATCTTTGCTTTAGCAGAAAATTATCCTGACCTTAAGGCAAGTGTCAATTTTCAGACACTCCAAAATGAACTTGCAAGTATTGAAGAAACAATAAGCCAGGCAAGAAGGTATTTCAATGCAGTGGTTAGAGATTACAATACTGCTATATCAATTTTCCCAAATTCTCTTATTGCAGGAATTTTAGGATTTACTCGCAAGATATTCTTTGAAACAGATGAAACAGAAAGAGAAGTACCCCAGGTTAAATTTTAAGAGGTAAAATTGAGGCGATTTATCTTTGTTACTTCATTATTAATAATATTTTCCTTCTCTCAAGCACAGGCCTGGTACATAAAATCCTATAATGTGGAATTAAAAGTTGGGCCAAACAGTGAATTAAAAATTATAGAACACTTAATCGTTGATTTTGGTTATGAAAATAAACATGGAATATATCGTGATATTCCCTTAGATTTTTATGACCCCTCAGGTAAAAAACATAAAATAGAAATTAAAGACATTTTAGTAACAGATCAAAACCTTAATTCCTATCAAATTAAAGTTTTTAAATATGGAAATAATTTGAGAATCCGTATTGGCGATCCAAATAAATTTGTAAGCGGATTCCAAAATTACATTATCAGATATAAAGTAAGATATGCCCTTTATAACTTTGGGAACATAGATGAACTTTACTGGAATGCCATTGGAACAGGCTGGGATGTTCCCATAAAAAATGCAACTGCTAAAGTAATTCTACCCTTTGATGATAGCTCCATTCAGTTTGCCTGTTATACAGGTATTTTTAGAAGTATCGGTAAAGATTGTAAGGTCAAAAAGGAAAAAAATGAAATTCTATTTACCCTTACCAAATCTTTATCTGCCTATGAAGGAATGACTGTAGCTGTAGGATGGAGAGCAGGTTTAATACCTATATCCGAAGGTCCACCCTATTGGAAAAATCCTTGGATATATGCTTTTTTTTACATAACCTTATTTTTAAGTTTTATGATATGGTTGTGGTGGAGAAAAGGACGAGATATAGGAGGGAAAGGAACGATACAGGTTCAGTATTATCCACCGAAAGATTTAACACCCATTGAAGCAGGAACATTAATAGATGAAAAAGTTAATGCTCGTGATATAGTTGCTGAAATTATAGATTTGGCAAGGAGAGGATACTTAAAAATAATTGAATTTGAGGAACCTGGGTTTTTATTTGGCAAAAAAAGAGATTATATTTTAGAAAAAATAAAAAATTTTGATGATAATTTTCAGAATAACCCCTTTGATCTTCAAATTTTATCAGGTATTTTCGAAGATAAAAAAAGGATTAAACTTTCAGAACTTAATAAAAAATTTTATCGTTTTATTCCTTCTATAAAAAAACAGGTCTTTTCCTCCTTAACTTCTAAAGGATTTTTCTTTAAAAATCCCCTTAATGTTAAAAATATCTATGTTAGCCTTGGAGGAATAGTCTTTATCTTGACAACCTGGATTATGATAGGTTCTCAATTTTTCTTTTCTCTTCTTCCCTTCCCCATTTTACTGGCAGGGTTAGTCACTGCCTTTAGTCTTTTTATTTTTGCACAGTTTATGCCAAGAAAAACCCCTAAGGGAACTGAAATGCTGGAATACTTAAAAGGTTATGAGGAGTTTATAAGTAGAGTAGAAAAATCAGTAATAGAAAAACTTTTTCCTCCAGAAAAAATCCCAGAAATCTTTGAAATTAGTATTCCTTTTGCGATTGCCTTTGGAGAGGCTGAAAGATGGGCAGAGGCTTTTGAAGGAATTTTTAACGAACCACCAAGATGGTATGAAGGAAGAGGGAGCTTTTCAACCATTGATCTTGCCCATTCTCTTAATACCTTCACAAGTCAAGCCTCTCAAGTTCTTACAACTCAGCCACGCTCTTCATTCTCTGGTAGCGGTGGAGGTGGTTTTTCAGGTGGAGGAGGGGGTGGGGGTGGCGGAGGCTCTTGGTAAAAATTATCAATTTAAGCAGTGCTTTTTATTTCTTCAGGAGTAGTGAAAAAAGCTACTGCAATTAATACCCAGGCAACTAAATTTATTAAAAAACCAATTACTATAATGATTAACAGAGTCCCTATAAAATACCAAAAACCACCAGTTTTATAAAGATTAATTCCCGTGTAAGAAGAAAGTAAATAAAATGAAGATTTCAAATAGTAAGCGCTAATTATTAATAGAAGATAAGTTATCATAAAAGAAAAAATAGTTCCTATCCCAATACTCGAAAATATTGGAGAAGGGTAAGATCCCATCATAGTAAAAAGTGAAAAAAAGGTTATTCCTATGGTTAACATAATTATAAAAACTCCAATTACCGTAAGAATAAATGAAATGAGAGCATTACGAAAGATTTGAGAATCATTGAAAATTTTAGAAAACATGTTAAGAGAGATAAGAATAAATATTATGCCTACTAACCCTGCTATAGCACCTAAATAGGGTGTTACTGTTAAAACCAAAAGAATTGAACCAATACCTCCTAATAGTTTAGGAGTTGATAAATTTCCGTTCATAGCTTTTCCTCCTAAAAATAATTAAAAATTATTTTAGATAGAATAAAAGTATAGGCAAGAGTAATAATTTTATACTCTTCTCCCCTTTTGTCCTATAATAATTTTTTCTAAAGTATGTTTACCAAGGTGATTTTTT
>CAZZLG010000042.1:0-4380 GCA_964654865.1 uncultured Thermodesulfatator sp. | reverse complement strand
AGGAAGAGTTTTTCTGGTATCAAGAAGTATAGTACAGTAAGGAGCTAATTTTTGAACAATTTTCCGAGTATAGGTAGCAATTCCACAAAGATGTTGAAAAAAATTAAGAGCTACTCTTTCACCTTTTAGAATACTTTTTATGTTTCCCTCCACAAAACCTAATTTAGTTTGCCCTTCTACTTCTGCTCCTTCTTCAACTTGCCAAATAATTTTTATTTCTGGATCTATTAAATTAAAAACCTCTTCAACTACAGACTTACCGCAAACAACGAGGTTTTCCTTAGCTAAAAAGAAAGCTTTACCATAAAGTTTTGAAGGAATTAAAATTTCAGAAGTAATATCTCCGAAAGGCAGATCCTCTTTAAGTGCTGATTTTACAATTTCTCTGATTTTCCAATTTTCTAACAATTTTTGTTTATACCTCTGGAAAAATAAAATATAAGTCTTAATTTTTATCATAACTTAAAGAGTTAAAAAGTAAAGTTTATGGGGGTTTTTGATGGAAGAATTGATAAAAGAGACACAAGTTAGCAATGATAATAAAGAACTTCAAGAGGAAATACAAAAAGAGGAAAACCAATTAAAACAAAAAGAAGAGGAAATTAAATACTGGAAAGAACTTGCTTTGAGGTATGCTGCTGAGCTCGAGAATTTGAAAAAAGCTTTTAAAAGAGAAAAAGAAGAATATTATAAATTTGCCTTAGAAACAGTTTTTAAAGAGCTCTTACCAAATATTGATAATCTGGAAAGAGCTTTGAAAGCTTTTGAACAATCTGAAAATAAGGAAGCTTTAAAAGAGGGTGTAGAATTAACTTTAAGGTCTATTATTCAAACCTTAGAAAAATTTGGATTAAAACAGTTCATTCCTTCTATAGGAGAACCCTTTAAGCCTTATTTGCATGAAGCCTTATCAACAGAAGAACATCCTGAAATACCTGATGGTGGTATAACAAAAGTTTATCAGAAGGGGTATAAACTTCATGATAGAATTATAAGACCTGCACTTGTATGTGTATGTATAGGTAAAAAAGAAATTAAAGAAGAACAACCTCAAGAAGAGGAAGAAAATATAATAGAAAATGAATAAATTGATTTAAAGGAGGGGAGAAAAATGGCAGGAAAAGCACCGGTTGTTGGGATTGATTTAGGAACTACTAATTCTTGTGTTGCTATACTGGAAGGTGGGGAACCTAAAGTAATTCCTAATCGTGAGGGTACCAGAACCACACCTTCTGTTGTAGCATTTCAAGAAAGTGGGGAAATTTTAGTGGGGCTTCCAGCTAAAAGACAAGCTATAATAAATGCTGAAAATACTATTTACGGTATTAAAAGACTTATGGGAAGAAAATTTAATGATCCAGTGGTGCAGGAATGGAAAAAAAAGGTTCCCTATAAAATTGAAGAGGCACCTAACGGGGATGCTTATGTAGAAATAAGAGGGAAAAAATATAGTCCTCCAGAAATCTCTGCTATGATTTTAAGAAAAATTAAACAAGACTTAGAAGAATATCTTGGACAGGAAGTTAAGGATGTAGTTATAACTGTTCCAGCTTATTTTGATGATAGTCAGAGACAAGCAACTAAAGACGCAGGAAGAATCGCAGGACTTAATGTTATAAGAATAATTAATGAACCTACAGCAGCATGTTTAGCCTATGGTCTTGAAAAGAAAAAAGAGGGATTAGTTGCTGTTTTTGATCTTGGAGGAGGAACTTTTGATATTTCCATTTTAGAAATCGGGGAAGGAGTTTTTGAAGTAAAAGCAACCTCAGGAAATACCTTCTTAGGTGGAGAAGATTTTGATATGAGAATTGTAGATTACATTGCAGAAGAATTTAAGAAAGAATATGGTATAGATTTAAGAAAAGATAAAATGGCTTTACAAAGATTAAAAGAAGCTGCGGAAAAAGCTAAAATTGAGCTTTCAAGCACCTTAGAAACAGAGATTAACCTTCCTTTTATTACAGCAGATGCCACTGGTCCAAAACATTTAGTAATGAAGCTTACCAGAGCTAAACTTGAAAGTTTAGTTGAAGATCTCATTGATAAATTAGAAGAACCTTGTCGTATAGCTATGCAAGATGCTGGAATAACTCCTAAGGATATAAGTGAAGTAATACTTGTTGGTGGAATGACTCGTATGCCAAGGGTTCAGCAAAAGGTAAAAGAAATTTTTGGGAAAGAACCTGTTAAAGGAGTAAATCCAGATGAAGTAGTGGCAATGGGAGCAGCTATTCAAGCTGGTGTATTAAAAGGAGAAGTGAAGGACATTCTTCTTTTAGATGTTACTCCTCTTTCTCTTGGTATTGAAACCCTTGGAGGAGTATTTACAGTTATAATCCCCAGAGGAACTACTATTCCCACAAGAAGAAGTCAAATTTTTACTACAGCTGCTGATAATCAGACTGCAGTTACTATTCATGTATTACAAGGGGAAAGACCTATGGCAAGAGATAATAAAAGTATTGCTCGTTTTGACCTTGTAGGTATACCTCCTGCACCAAGAGGAGTTCCTCAGATTGAAGTTGCCTTTGATATAGATGCTGATGGTATCTTACATGTCACTGCTAAGGATCTTGGAACAGGTAAAGAACAATCAATTGTAGTAAGACCATCCTCCGGTTTATCAGAAGAAGAAATCCAAAGAATAATAAAGGAAGCTGAGCAATATGCTGAAGAGGACAGAAGAAAGAAAGAACTTGCTGAAGCTCGTAACCAAGCAGATAGCTTAATTTACTCTGTAGAAAAAACCTTAAGAGAACTTGGAGATAAAGTTTCTGAAAGCTTAAGAAAAGAGGTTGAAGAAAAAATAGGAGAACTTAAAAAAGTAATGGAAGGAGAAGATATAAATGCTATTCGTAAAGCAAGTGATGAGTTAACGCAGGCATCTTATAGACTTGCTGAAATGCTTTATAGAGAAAAGACATCTAAAGCTACAGGAACTGCAGGAGAAGCTGGAGGCTCTTCAAAAGAAAAAGGTAAAGATGACGTAATTGATGCTGATTTTGAAGAGATGAAATAAATATTTATGGAATTTTTTAAAATAGCTATTTCCATGGGATGTCCTGCAGGAATAGGTCCTGAAATTATTGTAAAAGCTCTTGATTATTTTAAAAAAGAAAATCCCTCTATATTAAAAAATATCGTAATAATAGGAGACGAGAAAGTTCTTTTAAATACTTCTAAAAATCTTAGAATATCTATTCCTAAGGAAATAGAAATAGATTCTCTTTCTTATCTTGATATAATTCCTGGTAAACCAAATTTAGAAGGTTATAAGGCTATGGCTAATTATTTTAAAAAAGCTATAGAATTAGCTAAAAAAAAAGAAGTTCAAGCTATTGTTACAGCACCTATTAGCAAAGAAGGGCTTAATAAGATAGGTATCAATTATTCAGGACATACAGATTGGTTGGCTAAGGAGTTTAATGTAGACAAGTATGTAATGACATTTTATGGAGAAAAAATGATAGTTTCCTTAGTTACCATGCATATTCCTTTAAAAGATGTTCCTAAAAATATAAATAGTGAAAAAATAGTTAATACTGCAAAACTTTCTTATGAATTTTTGAAAAAACTTAAAATTGAAAATCCTAAAATGGCTATTTGTGGACTAAATCCTCACGCCGGAGAAGGTGGGATTTTAGGGGATGAAGAAAAAACTATTATAGAAAAAGCTATAAAAAAATGTAAAAAAAATGGCATTCCTCTTTACGGACCCTATCCTTCAGATAGTCTATTTTATTGGGCTTATAAAGGAAAATTCAATCTAATTATTGCCCTTTATCACGATCAAGGCTTAATCCCCTTCAAACTCATTCATTTTGAAGATGGAGTAAATATTACTTTAGGACTTCCAATTATTAGAACTTCTCCTTGTCATGGGACAGCTTATGATATAGCTGGAAAAGGAATAGCAAACCCTAAAAGCTTTATTTCAGCAATAGATCTATCTCTAAAACTTCTTTCCAATTAAAAATAAATCTTGCCTTTTTGAATTAAATGAGATAAAATTTTTGTAATTATGTTTAAAAAAATCGCCTTTATTTTTTTAGGATGTATCTTTTTTATAATTTTGAGTTTTTTCTTAATTATCTTAAATCTTAATTACCTTTTAAATAATTCTCAAATTAAAAATGGGTTATCAAATTTTTTAAAAGAACACTATAAAATAGAATTAAATTATGATGAAATTAAGGTTAAAATTTTACAAAAGAAAGCCTTTATTAAAAATCTATCTTTTAAATCTTCCCAATATGAGTTATTTTTGCCAGAAGGGGCTTTTATTTTTTCTCTTTCTAAAATTTTAAAACTTAATTTTATTCCAAAGGAAATTGACACTAAAAATGCCTATTTAAAAATTTACAAGACCGAAAAGCC
>CAZZLG010000041.1:0-6273 GCA_964654865.1 uncultured Thermodesulfatator sp. | reverse complement strand
TATAGCCTTCAAGAGGATGATATAGAAAGAGCCATAGAAAGAGCAGGAATACTTGCTTATGTTTTAAAAGGTGAAGTAATCCCTACCATAGTTGCGGTAGAAATAAAAGAAGAAATTCAAAAAAGTGCCGAAAATAAAGGTGCTTTTGTTATAAAAGCTGACTTTTAAAATGATTTTTAAAGATTATAAAACTTATTTAAAAGAAAAAGAAAATCTTTGTGAAAAATTAAAAGGAAAATTTGGTTGTATCTTAGAATTTAATGGATTTGTTAGAGAATATGATTTGAAGGGAGTAGAAAAAATTCCTGCCAAAGGACTTGATATAAAAGAATTGGTAATTGAAAAATTAAAGGGAATCAGAGAAGAAGCAATTAAAAATTTTGATCTTATTGAGACAATTATTTATCATGCAACTGGATTTTTAAAAGTGGGAGAAAGGGTTGCCTCAATTGCAATATTTGCTAAACACAGACAAGAAGCCTTTCTTGCTCTGTCTTTTATAATAGATGAAATGAAAAAATATCATTAAGTTTCTTATTTTTTAAATTCTCTTATTAATTCTTTTTTTCTTTTTTTAGAATATCTTTCTTCTTCACTAAAAATGCATCCACAGTAGCTTTGTCTATAAATATTAAGATTTTTAGCTACTTCTTCCCCTTCTTGATAACCGATTCTAAAATCTTCATAAAAAAAGGGTATTTTATAATGATAACTTAAATCTTCTGCAATTTCTTTTAAAAGTTCATGATTCTGATGAATACTATAAAGCATAGTTGTAGTAAATGCGGAAGCTTTTAATTCAAGAGCTTTTTTAACTGTAGAAGTAAGTCTCATAATATAACATCTTTCGCATCTCTTACCAGGTTTATCCCAAAGCATAAAAGTCTCTTTAATAAATTTTCGCAAACCATATTCTTTATCCCATATAACCTCAAAATCAAAAATTTTCTGAATTTCTTCCAAAGCCTTTATTCTTTGACGAAATTCTCTATAGGGATGTATATTTGGATTATAAAAATAACCCTTAAAATTAATTCCCTTTTTCTTAAAATAAGAAATAGGATAAATACTGCACGGTCCACAACAAATGTGAAGAATTATCATAAAAATAAATTTTAAGTTATAATTACAATTTATGCAAATCAAGAAAAAAGATTTTTTAAGTGTTCCGAATATCTTAAGTTTATATAGATTATTTTTAGGATTAATTTTTCCTTTTCTCTGGATAAAAAAAGTAGACACAAAAATATTACTTTTTTTAATAGGCACTGCTATTTTAAGTGACACCTTAGATGGTAATATTGCAAGATTTTTTAAGCAAAAAACAGATCTTGGGAAAATTCTTGACCCTATCGCAGATAAAATTTTTATAAATATGCTTTTTATTTTGCTTTATTTAAACAAGAATATCTCTTTAACCCTTGTTTTAATTATCATAATAAGAGATATAACTATATTAACAGGAGCCTTATTTTTAATTTTAAAACATCCTAATCAAATAAACTTTAGCCCAACTTATTTGGGAAAGGCTTGCACAATATCTCAGCTTTTATTCTTATTTTTATACTTCTTGCATCTTTTTATAGAACCTTTAAAAGAATTTTTTATTTCTACAATTACGCAGATTGTCATTTTTTTAACTATTACTTCAGGATTTCACTATATGCTTATTTTTTACAAGAGTTTTAAAAAATCTCCTATTAGATAGTTCTTTTCTTTTTTAAAGAATCTTATTTTTATAATTTTTCCTTGCCAATTTCCATTTTCTTTATTAATTTTATTCAAATCTATATAAGTAGTTATATAATTTTCTGAAAGGGCTTTCCACATATTTTTGTTTTTATCAAAATATTCAATAACTGCTCTTCTTTCCTCTCCAAGCTCCTTTTCTAAAAATTTTTCTCTTTTCTTTTCTATTAGCCTTTTTAACATTTTTTTTCTATTTTCTATTTCTTGCTTAGATATTTTATAATTTAACTTTTCTACAAAGGTTCCTGGTCTTAAAGAAAAAGGAAAAATATGAAGCCAGTTTAAAGATGATTTTTCAATAAGTTCATAGGTATCTCTAAAATCTTTTTCATCCTCCCCAGGAAAACCTACAATTACATCTGCACCAAAAGTAGCATGAGGAAAAAGTTTATAAAGCCTTTCTAAAACTTCTAAATATTCTTCTCTTAGATATTTTCTATTCATAAGTTTTAAAATTTTATTAGACCCACTCTGTAAAGGAAAATGAAAATGGGGGGCTATAAATTTGCTATTTTTTACATAATCAAAAAAATCCTCATCAATTTCATTTACTTCTATTGAAGAAAGTCTCAAAATAAATTCTTTGTTAAAGGAACTTAAAAATTCTTCTATTTTTGTTAAAAGATGGGTCAGCTTTTTGGGTGGATTAAAGTCTTTTCCCCATTTGCTCAAATTAATCCCTGTTAACACTATTTCTCTGTATCCATTTTTTACAAAAATCTCAATTTGTTTTAATATATATTCTAAAGGAACACTTCTTGGTTGACCTCTTACATAGGGGACAATACAATAACTACAAAAATTATCACATCCATCTTGAACCTTTATAAACGCCCTTGAATGAGCAAAAAATTTGTTAATAATTATGGGATAGCAAGTTTTTTCTTGAGAAATATCTTCAACTAAAATAAGAGGAGAGGAGATTTCTTTACTTTCTTTGTTTAAAGAGTCTCTTAAAATTTCTACAATTCTAAACTTTTCTTTTTGCCCTAAAGTCAAAAATTTCTTATTAATGCTATTTTTGAAAAAATCATTGAAAAAATTAAAAATTTTATCAGAAAATTTTTGAGCATAACATCCTGTAAGAACAATAATTTGAGGGTTTAATTTTAACCATCTTTTTATAATCTTACGAGTTTCTGCCTCTGATTTTGAAGTAACAATACAACTATTTAAAATTAAAATTTCTGCTTCTTCTTCTGAAGAAAAAATAAAACCTTCCTCAGTTAATTTTTCTATAATATAAGCACTTTCTACTTGATTTACTTTGCATCCAAGTGTTTTTAAATGAAATTTCATCATTTTTACTTTATATTTTCTAAGAAATCTTTTATGGCTTTTTTAAAATAAATTTCATATTTTTTTTCTCCTATTGCTCTTCTTCCAAAAACAAAGTTAAATTCACTAACTAAAGGATTTTCGTTTTTAAAGAGAAAATCTATAGCTACAAGATTAAAATAAGTATTTCTTATAATTTTATTAGTAAGATCTAAAACCTTCTTTTTTAATCCCTTTTTGGGACAAGGTATAATTTTACCTTCTTGAACTATATTTTTTTTAAATCCTCCTTTTCTAAAAATTATAAAAATTTTTTTTCCTATAACAATAGCTCTTGCATCAAAATCACAGGGAATATATTCCTGGATAAGGAAACCAAACCTATTTTCTATTTCCCAGCTTTTAATTATTTTTAAAATTTTCTTAAATTCCTCTTCATTATTTACCAAAAAAACCTCTCTTCCCTCATCTCCGTAATTTCCTTTTATTACACAGGGAAATTTTATTTCAAAAGGTCTTTTATAAGGATTTTCTTCTAATCCACAAAGTCTTGGTATTATAATAGTTTCAGGATGAGGTAAATTTAAAACCTTTAAAAGCATAATTTGTCCAATTTTTCCTGGATAAAAAAATCTAAAAGTATATTCTGGAAAAACAGGGATACCTAAATTTTTCACCAAAAAATAAATCTCAGGTGAAATAGTAGGAGGAAAAATAACTGCCTTCGCCTGAGAAAGCAGTTTAAAAATTTTTTCATCTAAGGGCTCAAATTGAAAAAAGTTATAATCTCCTTTAAATCCAGGAAAAAAAGAAATGATCATTTTGAAAAACGATAAGCTATAGTATCAAGCAAACTCAAAGTTTGCAATTTTACTTTCAATTCTTTAATATCCTCTTCTGAAAGAGGGGAAGTCTTAAATTTTTCAAGCTCTTTAATAGTTTCTGTTAAAATTTTATAATGTCTAAGAACTTCTTTTAAAACTATTTTATATTTTTCTTTCAGAGTTCAACTCCTTCTTTTAAAGCTATTTTTTCTATCTCTCTTTCAGAATCCTTCTCTAAAACTATATCTATTTTTTGTTCACCAAGTTCTTCCCATAATTTGATTAAAAATTTAATTCTTTTCTCCAATAAATAAATTCTTGTTAAATTTAGGTTTTATATATAAATCAATATCACCTCCTCTTTTTTTAGGATCTACTCTACTACCAAAAAGATAAATTTTAGTTCCCTTACCAAATATTTCTTCAGCACTTTTTTAATAACCTCTATTTCTTTTTCAGAAAGCCTTACTTTTTTACTCATTTCTTTTAAAAATTTTAATACACCTTTTTAAATGTTGCAATTTTTACATTTCTCTATAAATTTTTATTTTACTATGAATGAGCTTTCGGGTTTAGGAAAATTTTTAATACTTTTAGGTATTATAATAATTTGTTTGGGCTTTTTACTTACTTTTATTCCTAAGATACCATATTTAGGGAAGCTTCCAGGAGATATTTATATTAAAAAAGGAAATTTTACTTTTTATTTTCCTTTAGCAACTTCCATTCTTTTGAGCATTCTTTTGACTATAATATTAAATCTACTGCTTCGAAAATAAACAAAATTTAATGAAGAAAACACTCCTTATAATCTTAATTTTATTTCTCTTTGGATTTGCTCTTTATTTTCCCTTTCTTGGAGAAAAAGAATTTCAAGGAGAAGAAGGAAGAAGAGTTCTTATAGCACTTCAAATGCTTGAAAATAAAGAATTTTTAATACCAGAAATCTTTAACGAACCCTATTTTAACAAACCACCTCTTTTCAATTGGGCTTTAGCTGGTTTCTTTTTTATAACTAAAAGTTATTCAGAAGTTACTGCAAGATTATTTTCTTCTCTTTGTTTAATATTCACTTCTTTATTTTTAGTTTTTATATGGCAAAAACTTTTAACTAATACGAAAAAAACATCTCACAATTCTTCTTTTATAGAAATACTTATACCAGGGTTAGTGTTTCTTGCTACCCCTGAAGTTATAGACAAAGCTATAAGAGCTGAAATTGATGGCTTTTATACTATGCTAATAACTATAGCAGTTTATAGTTGGTTTTATCTTTACGAAGTTAAAAATAAAAGAATAACTGCTTATATAGTTTCTGGTATATTTTTAGGATTAGGAATCTTAACCAAAACTTTTCAAGCTCTTGTATTCTTTTATCTCGCACTTTTTTCTTATTTTATTTTTAAAAAAAGAACAAAAGAGCTTTTAAGTATCCCTCATATATTAGGAATTTTTACTTATTTAGGGATATTTTCTTTATGGGCAATATTGGTAAGTCTTAAGATAGGGATTAAACCTTTTATAGTAGCTTGGATTAATCAATATTTATCTTTAGCAAAAGCTCAAGAGATGAGTTTTTCACAACATTTTAAAGCTTATACCATTTTTGCCTTTTTGGGTTATTCACCTTGGCTTTTGTTTTTAATTTCTTATAAAAATAAAAATTTTGTCTCCTTTATTAAATCTAATCCCCTTTTTTACAATTTAGCTATTTTTTCTTTCTTTCTTTTCTCTTTATCTTATATCTTTCATTTTCTATTTCCTGGAGCAAGACTTCGCTACATTTTACCCTCAGCCTCTGGACTAATTTTTTTAAGCACTCTTCCTATATATTACTACCTAAAACAAAACTACCTTCCAAAAAATTTAAAAATCTTATTCCTAAAAATACTTCCCATTATTAACTTAATTCTTTTTGTCACTGGTTTTATTTATCTTTTTTCCTTCCCCAAATATAAACCTGAAACTATTTTTTATATATTTTATTTTATGTTTTTCTTATTAAATCTAATTATTTTATTAAAAAATTTTTCCTCCCCTAAATACCTTTTTTCTTTTCTTTTAATTATAGTTTTCTTATTAAAAACACTTTATGTGAGCTTTTATTATCCCTTACACAAAGAGGAAATGAATCATTTTAGAAATGGAGCTTTTAAAATTGCTAATATCGTGGGTAATAAGGAACTTTATCTTTGTCAAACAACTCCACATCATCTTCTATACTATTTAAAATACAAATACAAATTGGTGCCCAACATTTATTATCTCAAAACTTGCTCACATCTTCCGAAAAACAGTTTTATTTTGTTTAGAGAAGATAATATTTCTGAAGATATACTTAAGAATTATAAAATTTATCCTTTAAAAATAAGAACCAAAAATTATTTTTTAGTTTCTTCTTAAAGTCTTTAAAGCTTTTTCT
>CAZZLG010000040.1:0-5935 GCA_964654865.1 uncultured Thermodesulfatator sp. | reverse complement strand
TGTAACTTTGAAAGCAAAACAGGTCCCTTGGGATTTGTTATTAGATGTAGTTCTTGCAAATAAAGGATTAGCTAAAATTACTATCGGAAATGTAACAAGAGTTGGAACTATAGAAGAAATTAAAAAGGAAGCAGAACTTTATAGAGATTATATGAGAGCCCTTGGTGAGAGTACAGAAGGAATTAGAAGAGAAATAGAAAACCAAAGAGACATTCTTAGGGCTATTCAAGAAACAGAAGAAATGACAAATAGGCTTATTACTAAAACTTTTGAGCTAAAACACATTAGAGCAAGTAAAGTAGTAGATTTAATGAAAAATCAAAGAATTTCAGAAAAACTTGCAGAAATTCTTAGAGATCCTAATAAAATCACCTTTGACCCTTTTACTAATATCCTTATTATAAAAGCAACTCCAAAAGTGCTTGAAGAAATAGAAGAAATAATAAAGAGAATAGATAAACCAAGACCTCAATTTTTAATTGAAGCAAGGATTGCAGAAATAAGCGATACTTATGTACACGAACTTGGAGTAAAATGGGGAGGTGCTACTTGGAGAGCAACTGAGCATAGCATCTGGGGTATTTCCCCTCGTCCATCTTCTTCCGTAGGCGGGATGACTTATACTTATCCTGGAGGAGGTGGACCACCCACTACCAATGCTACCATTTTACTTCCTACCCCTACTATTGTAGACTTAGGTGCAACTCCTACTCAAAGAACTACCCCCAGTGCTTTAGGAATAGTTTTAGGCTATTTTGGTAAAAATGCAGCTTTACTTGATTTTCAGCTCTCTGCACTTGAAGAAAAAGGTGTTGCAAGAATTCTTTCTAAACCTGAAATCCTTACTTTAAATAGAGAAGCAGCAAGTATTAAACAAGGCTATAGAATTCCATATTTAAGATATGTGCCAGAAGTTCCAGTACCTACAATAGAGTTTATTGATGCAGGAGTTAGATTTGATGTAATTCCTTCCCTTACACCTGAAGGTAAAATTCTTTTAGATATTACTATAGAAAAATCTACTCCAGATTGGGCTCATACTGTTCAAGGAGTTCCTGCTATATTTACTAATTCTGTTCAAACAAGTGCACTTGTTGATAATGGAGAAACACTTGTTATAGGAGGAATTAAAATAAATGATATTACTGAAAGATTAGATCAAGTGCCTGGATTAGGAAACATACCAGGAGTTGGAGAGGCTTTTAAAAGAAGGGGCAAACAGTTAACCAAAACTGAACTTATAGTCTTTATAACACCTAAAATTGCCTATATTCCTATTGCAGGTATTGATTATTAAATAAAAGGTCCGCTTATATATCCTTTTATTACAGGAATATTCACGTCTTTATCAACTTCTAACCACACTATATTGTCTTCAATTTTAATAATTTTTCCTACTACTCCTCCTGCAGTAAAAACCTTTTGTCCTACTCTTAATTCTGAAATAAATTTTTGATGCTCCTTCATTTTTTTCTGCTGAGGTCTAATTAAGAGAAGGTAAAATATAATAAAAATTAGTATTAAAGGAAGTAAGGTAAAAAGAAAACCGATTAATCCTCCCCCTTGAGGAGAACCCCCTTGTTGAGGAGGGGTTCCCATAGCAAAAGCAAAGTTTACAAAAAAGTTTAATAAATCCATAAAATCCTCCTATTTAGAGTCGTTGAAATTCTTTAAATAATATTGGGCTATTTCTTCTCTCAGATCCTCTAAAGTCTCATTTTTAATAGCATCTTTAATATTTTTCATTAGTTTAGCATAATAAAATAAATTGTGAAGCGTTAAAAGAAAATAAACTAATAATTCTTTTGCATGAAAAAGGTGCCTTAAGTATCCACGAGAAAAATTTCTACAAGTATAGCACTCACATTCTGGATCAAGGGGTAGGGAATCACCTTTAAAGGAGGCATTTTTAATAGATAAAAAACCTTTAGAAGTAAAAACTGTTCCTCTCCTTGCATTTCTTGTAGGTAAAACACAGTCAAACATATCTATTCCTCTAATAACTGCATCTATTATATCCAAAGGGGTCCCAATTCCCATTACATATCTTGGCTTATTAGAGGGCATATGTTCTAAACTTATTTCTGTCATTTGATTTCTTATTTCTAAAGGTTCTCCAACTGAGAGTCCTCCTATAGCATATCCGTCAAATTCTAAGGAAGTAATAAATTTAGCACTATACTTTCTCAGATCTTCATACATTCCTCCTTGAATTATACCAAAAACTCCCTGTTTTTCATTTTTATGTCTTTGCCAGTATTCAAGGGATTCAATAGCCCATTTATGAGTAAGTTCAGTAAGGTTTTTTGTTTCTTCATAAGATAAAGGGTAGGGGATACAGGTATCAAGAACCATCAGAATATCTGAACCAAGTTTTTTCTGAACTTCCATAGTTATAATAGGAGAAAAAAAATGTTCAGTTCCATCTATATGGGATTTAAAAATTATTCCTTCTTCAGTAATTTTTCTAAATTGGGAAAGACTGTATACTTGAAAGCCTCCACTATCTGTAAGTATAAGTTTTTTCCAATTTATAAACTTGTGAATTCCTCCAAGTTCTTGAATAATATCTGGTCCTGGTCTTAAATAAAGATGATAAGTATTAGAAAGAATAATATCATAACCTAAGGAGCTAACAATTTCGGGAGGCATGGTTTTAATTGTTCCCTGAGTCCCAACTGGCATAAAAACAGGAGTTTCTATAACACCTCTATGAGTAATAATTGTTCCTATCCGAGCTTGAGTTTTTTTGCTTTGATAAAGAACCTGAAATTTAAACATATTTATGGATTTTTTCACATGCTTTTATAAATTTAGATTTCATATTTAATAAAATGTCTTCATAAACACAAAAAGAAATTCTTATATGATTTGAGCTTCCAAATGCCCTTCCTGGAACTACAAGAATAAGTTCTTTTTTTAATATTTCGCAAAACTTAAGATCTTCTATAGGAACTTTGGGAAATACAAAAAATCCACCTTTTGGTTTAATAAAAGAAAGACCAGCTTCTTCTAAAATTTCGCAAATTATATCTCTTCTTTTCTGATAAGTTTTTACGTCAACTTTAGAGAAAGCACAATTTGCTACAATTCTTTGAGCTAAAGCTGGAGCATTCACAAAACCAAGAATACGATTGCATATAGTTAATCCATCAAGAATTAATTTTTTATTTTCAATTTCTGGATGTACTGCTATAAAACCTATCCTTTCTCCTGCCAAAGAAAGTTCTTTAGAAAAACTATAAGCAATAATGCTATTTGGATAATATTGAAAAACTGAAGGAATTTTCTCATTATCAAAAACTAAATTTCTATATGGTTCATCAGAAACAAGATAAATTGGTCTATCAAAGTCTTGACTTTTTTTATTAAGAAGTTCGCAAAGTTCTTTGATTTCTTTTTCTGAATAAATTTGACCTGTAGGATTATTAGGAGAATTTATCAAAAAAATTTTAGTTTTTGTAGAAATTAAGGACTCTATTTTTTCTAAATCTAAGCTAAAATCTTCTTTTGTAGGGACTGCCTTAGGGATTCCCTGATAATTTTCTACATAAAAAAAATACTCTACAAAATAAGGAGAAGGAAAAAGGACTTCTTCCCCTGGATTTAGTAAGGTTCTAAAGATTACATTTAGTGCACCTGCTGCTCCACAGGTCATTATAATTTCTTCAAAACCTACTTTAATCCCCTGTTCTTGAGTAATTTTTTTTGCCATCACTTCTCTAACAAAGGGAAATCCTGCATTGGGCATGTAACGATGATAAGAGGGGTCATAATTTTCTAAGATCTTTTCAAGGGTTTCTTTTACTTCCGTTGGGGGAGGCAAATCGGGATTACCTAAACTTAAATCAAAAACCTTATCTTCTCCGTAATCCTTCTTAAGCTTTAACCCTTCCTCAAACATTTTTCTTATCCAAGAACTTCTTTCTATATAATTTTCTACTTGTTTTGAGATATACATTGTTTGTTACTCACATTCAATTTCTTTTGTTATAATCCAAACATAAGGATTTGAACAAATAACATTCCCATGTTTAACTACATTCCAGTTCCATAAATAATATCCATAAGATCCGTATTTTTTCATTTTTTGAGTTAAAGAGGTAGAACAAGGTTTATATTGTTTTTGTTGAATTAAATCCTTTCCCACAGTAAAAATAAGGAGTAAAGTTAAAAATGCTCCAATAAATATTCCTAACAAAAAAGTTAAGACTAATCTAAAATCAGGTTGATAACTTTTTATATTTTTTATGGAAAATCTTTGAAACACCTTCTTATTTATCAATGCTTATACTCACCTCCTTTTATAACTAAATATTAAATATTATTAGAATTGTTTATTATTGTCAATCGTAACTTTAAAATAAGGCACAGGAAAAGTTGGAAAATGTCTATTTTGATTTAAATTTTAAATTAAAAAGGGTAGGGGGGCATAATTGAAGAAGAAAAAATTATTATCAATTTTAGCTATTAGTTCCTTTGCGTCAGCTATATTTTTAAGAATTTTGATAAAAACTCCTTTGTATTTATCTTGGCTTATTTTTAGAAGAAAAAAGAGAATTTAAACAAACTAATACTTCTATAGCTTTTTTAATATCTTCTATTTTTACTTTTTCTTCTTTAGTATGACAAAATTCTAAATCTCCTGGTCCCCAAACTACTACGTCAAATTTTTCTTTTAGATTTAAAGCATCTGTCCAAGACTTCATTTCGGCATAATAAACAGGTAATTTAGCCATCTTAATAGCTTCTTCAAGGTGTTTTATAACTTCACTACTTATATATCCTTCATAAGCATGGTCAATTTCATATTTACCAAAATTTTCTATAAACTTAATTTTTTCTAAATAATCAGAAATTTTTTCTTTAGGTTCAAGAAAAATTTCAAATTTTATTTCACAAATATCTGGAATTACGTATTTTTCAGATCCTCCACTAATTTTTAAAGGATTAAGTTTAAAACTTAGGTCTTTAAGTTTTTTATAAAGTTCAAAAGCTTTTTCTATGGCATTAATTCCTTTTTCAGGAAATGCTCCGTGTGCTTCTTTACCTTCAACTTTTACTATAAGTTCAAAACTTCCCCAATGTTTGGAGGCTATTTTTAAATTAGTAGGTTCCATTATTATAGCAAATTTTCCTTTTTTCCAAGTTTTTACAAATTCCTTAGACCCAAGCCCATCTTCTTCTTCATCGCAAAAAAAGGCAAGTGTGTAGTTTAATTCATTTTCAGCTGCGACAAGCATAGCTGTAATACTTGCTTTGGCATCACATACTCCTGTTCCGTAGGCATAAACTCCATCATAAAAAAATTTATAATCTAAAGGAAGGGTATCTAAATGAGTAGCTACTATTAGGTCTGATGTGGATTTAGTAGCTATATAATTTTCACTTTCTAAAACTTCGTATCCTAAATTTTTCAAGTAACTTTTAACAAACTTCTTTATTTCTTCTTCTTTTTTACTTGGAGATTCGATTTCTACTAAGGTTTTTAAAAGTTTAATGATTTTATCATCCTCAACCATTTTCCCCATTCTCCAGCTTCTTTAAATCCAAATTTTTTGTAAAAATTTATGGCTTTATAATTAGTTTTTCCAACCCAAAGTTCAGCAAGTTTTTTATCTTTTTTAACTCCGTAAAATAAAAGATATTGTAAAAGTTGAGAGCCAATACCCTTTTTTCTAAATTCTGGAAGAACAAAAATTTCATGAATTTCCAAAACTTTTTTCCCTTCAAAATTTATCCAATTGGCATCTCCTGCTGCAAAACCAACAGATTTATCCTTTTCCTCTGCTACTACAAAACCTTCTTTATCTCTGTTATAAAGCCATTTAAAATAGTTTTTAATTTCTTTCCTTGTTCTGTATTTATAATTTTCTAATTCTTCGTAAGCTCTTATATAAGTTTCTATAAAATCATTTATATCACTTAATTTTAC
>CAZZLG010000039.1:0-3370 GCA_964654865.1 uncultured Thermodesulfatator sp. | reverse complement strand
TTACAAACTTTTTATAAATAGTTTTTAAATCTTCACAAGTAAATTTTTGGTAAAATTCTAAACTACCTGCAGAATTTAACCCGTAAGGATGGTCTGGAAAGAGGATTTTAAGAAATTCATTTACTGCTAAGGAGACAGGCTGATCTTGTTGTCTTAATAATAAAGAAAATAATTCAGATTTAGCTTTTTCACATTCTCTCTCCTCAAAGGAAGGATTAATAAGTATTTCTTTGAAGTACTCTAAGGATTCATCTAATTTTGAAGATAAAGAAAGGACTTTTAGACCAAAGGTATTTCTTCCTGTAAAGCCTTTAATAGTTGTTCCAATAGATTCAAGTTTTTCTGCAAGTTCTTCAGCAGTATAATTTTTAGTTCCTCTTGTCCATAAAAGAGTAAGAGCTTGAAAGAGTCCATTTGTTTCTTTGTTTTCAAATCTTATACCACCAGGAAAAGCAAGGGTTATACCTACAGAAGGGATATCATTTTGAGGATACAAAATTACCTTTAGATTGTTTTCCAAGGTAAAAATTTGTGGAGAAGGTTTAGGATCAAGGTTTTTAATTATTTTTTGAAGATCAACCTCATTAAAAAGCTTTTTTTCTGAAAGAAAAGAAACAACCAATCTTTGGGGATTAAAATATTTTTTAGAAACCTTTATCATATCTTCAACGGTTGCAGTTTCTATTTTTTTCTGATACCAAAGAATATCTTTATAAGACCCGCGAATAAGTTGAAAACTACCCAATGTACTTGAAAGCCCTTCAGAGGTTTCTGAGGAAAAGATAAAATCAGAAAGGATTTGAGTTTTTGCTTTATTTAATTCTTCATTACTTACACCTGAAAGTTTAATTTTCTCAAGTTCTAAAAGAACAACTTTAATAATTTCTTTAAAATTTTGAGGGTCAGCAGTTCCATATATTCCAAAAAGCCCAGGCCCATAAGGAGTAAAGGAGGAAGTGGAAATAGTTTTTACTAAATTTAAATCCCTTTTAAGTCTAAGATAAAGCCTTGAAGATTCTCCCTCACCAAGAATTTCTGAAAGTAAATCTAAATAAGGTGCATCTTCATCCTTAAAAGAGGCTCCAGGCAAAGTAAAGGCAAAATAGCCTTCCTTAACAGGTCTTTCTATCCATAAAAGAGAAGGTTTTTCGGTATAGGGCTCCTTTGGGAAAGGAACTTTTTTAAGTTTTCTTTTTGGTAAAGAAGAAAAATACTTGTTAATAAGAGAAAAAAGTTTTTTTTCTTCTAAGTTCCCCACAATAATAAGAGTCATATTTTTAGGTGTATAAAAGTGATTAAGAAAGTTTAAAAGGTCATCTCTTTTAAAAGATTTTACTGTATTTTCATAACCGATAATAGGTCTTCTATAGGGGTATTTTTTATAAGAAGCTTTCATTACATTTTCAAAAAGAACGGTAAAAGGATTATCAAGACGCATTTTCATTTCTTCTATAACTACTTCTTTCTCTCTTTCTAATTCCACTGGATCAAAATAGGGATGGAAAACTACATCTGAGAGAATATCTAATGCTTTTTCAGTAATTGTAGAAGGACCAGCCACATAATAACAGGTGTAATCATAAGAAGTAAAAGCATTCATATAACCACCTAAAGCTTCAATAACTCCTACAATATCTTCTGGTTTTTTAGTTTCAGTTCCCTTAAAAATCATATGTTCAATTAAGTGGGTTATTCCAGCTTCAGATTCTTTTTCGTAGGAACTTCCTACTTTTACACAGAGTTTGACAGTAACTACATCTTCTCTTTCATAAGGGTAAAAAAGAACTGTAAGTCCATTTTGAAGGTTCTTTTCTTTAACCTTAGAGACTAAAAGTTCTAAAGGTTGAGCCTTTATTTCCATAGAAAAGCCTCCTGAGGTAAGAAAAGTAAAATATAGAAAAAGAAGAAAAAAATTGAGAGAGAAACAAGGTAAAAACTTAGACATGATAGAAAGGGTAAGATCTATAAGATAGGGTTTTAAGTTTAAATGGCTGGGGGAGGAGGACTCGAACCTCCACTCGTGGATCCAGAGTCCACTGTCCTGCCAATTAGACGATCCCCCAAAAGATATAATAAATAATATTTAATATTTTAATGATTGTCAAGAGGAAGGAGATTCAGATTCTTTGTCTATTAAAAAAGGCAAGATTCTTTTTTGTCCACGCAATTTTAAAAGTTCAAGTCCATTCTTAAGGGTGGTTAAAAAACTTTCTATTTTTGGTTCTACCTTAGGATTTAATTTTGAAGGATCGTAAGATACAATAACTATATAGGAAGGATAACCCTTATTATACCTTCTATAAAAAACCTCGTCTGTAATTCTTAAAATTCTTCTTGCAACAACCATAGCTCCAGATAAAGAGGTTTCTGGTAATATAATAGCAAATTGTTCAGGTTTGGAAGGCTTAGCTAATATATCAACTCGTCTTAAGTTTTTATGAAATTCTTGAGCTAAAAAATGGAGAAGCTTTTCTTCCTCCTCCAAACCATAAAGTTCCATTATTTGCGAAAAGTTATCTATTTCCATTAAAAGAATACTTAAAACCCTTTTATATCTATTAGCTCTTAAAAGTTCCTCTTTTAATCTTTTAAAAAAATAAGCTTCATTATAAAGTCCGGTCAAGGGATCTAAAATAGAACTTTCTTTAAGTTGTTTTTTTAAAACTTCTATTTCTTCAATAAGAGCTTCTTTTTCTCTGGTAGTCTTTATCAATTCATTCCGATATAAATCTATAAGAATTTCATCTTTTTTCTTTTTTTCTTCAAGGGTTTTAAAGGTTTCTTTTAGTTTCTCTTCACGAGTTTTAATACTTTTGCTATAAGGAATAAGAGAATAGTTTTTGTAGTTTAAAACTTCATAAAGAGGATTCGTATAATTAGGGAGAACTTCTAATAGGGCTTCTGTTTGGGATTCCTCTAAATTAAAATAAAGTTTAGCTATAGTTTTAAATTCTTTAAATTTTATCTCTCTATTTGCACTAAAATAGCATCCTACCCCAAGATCTATAAAATTAAGAATTTTAATATCTTCAAAAACTTGAGGAGGAATATCTTCAGGCAAATCTGAAAATTGGTGGTGATGTTGGAGATTAAGAATAAATCTACGAGGTAAATTATAAGTTTCAAAATATTCTCCTCCTATAACTGCATGGTCAACTCCAAAGACCTCTCTTTCAGCTTGACAGGTAGATAGACCTAATTTTTTAAGTTTTAAAACCTTTAAATAACTTTCAGGAAAAAGAGAATATAAAATAATTATACCAAAATCCATAAGGTAAGAAGATATATGTAAATGAGGGGGAAAAGTTTCTAAATAAGGAGCACATATAAAGGAAAAACATAAATGGGCAATAGCTCTTGCCCAAAAATA
>CAZZLG010000038.1:0-18057 GCA_964654865.1 uncultured Thermodesulfatator sp. | reverse complement strand
AAAATAATGCTTTCCTTAGAAATTCCTAAGGAATATAAACTTACACCTCAACAAAAAGATGTTTTTGAAGGAATTAGAAATTTAGTTCTTCAAGAAGGATTTAAGCCTATTTTTCTTTATGGAGTAACAGGGAGCGGAAAATCCTTTATTTATATAGAAATTATAAAAGAGGTTTTAAAGAATAGAAAGAAAGTTTTGGTTTTGGTTCCTGAAATAGCATTAACTACTTATATGGAAATGTTACTTTTAAATTATTTTAAAGACAGGATTGCCTTGCTTCACAGTGGACTTTCTCCCTCTGAAAGATTAAATGAATGGATGCGTATATTAAAAGAGGAAGTTCATATAGTGATAGGAACAAGATCAGCTATATTTGCTCCTATCCAAAATTTAGGTCTTATTATTGTTGATGAAGAACACGATCCTTCTTATAAAGAAGAAAGTTTACCCTGTAAATATCACGCAAGGGATTTAGCCTTGATTAGAGGTAAAATAGAGAATATCCCTGTAATCCTTGGTTCTGCTACTCCAAGTATTAAAAGTTTTTATTTTGCTAAAAAGGGTAAATATCATCTTTTCATGTTAAAGGAAAGACCTTTTGCCAGCTTACCAGAAATTACTTTTTTTGAAAGTAAACCTTTCAAACTTATTTCTGAAGAACTTAAAAAAGAAATAGAAGAAACACTTGAAAAGGGAAAATCAGTTTTTCTCTATTTAAATAGAAGAGGATATGCCCCTCTTGTTGAATGTGAGGAATGTAATTATATTTGGAGTTGTCCTAACTGCGGAATCCCCCTTACTTATCATAAAGAAGAAAAATCACTTTTATGTCATTATTGTAACTTTGAAATAAGCTCTTTAACCATTTGTCCACAGTGTAGAGGATTTAAGATGAGATTTAAGAAAGCAGGTACTGAAAAAGTAGAGGAAGAAATAAAAAAAATATTCCCCAAAGTAGAGGTTATAAGATTAGATAGAGATGCAGTAAATACTGAAAGAAAATTAGTGCAAGTATTGGAGAAGCTTTACAGACCAGAGCCTAAAATTATTGTAGGAACTCAAATGGGAGTTCACGGGCATAATTTTCCTGAAGTAGATTTAGTCAGTATTTTAAGAGCTGAAGAAGGTTTATTTCTTCCTCACTATAAATCTGGAGAAAGAACTTTTCAACTGTTAATGCAAGCTGAAGGTCGGGCAGGAAGAAAAAAAGAAAAAGGGAAAGTAATTTTTCAAAGTTCTATAAAGGATCATTATGCTATAAAATATGCCTTAGAGCAGAATTATGAGGGATTTTTTGAGGAAGAAATTAAGCTTAGAAAAAAATTTCATTTCCCTCCTTTTGTAAGACTTGTTGTAATAAGAATTGAGGGAATAAAAGAAGAAAAGGTAAAAGAAAAATGCATAGAAGCTAAAAAGTATTTAGAAAATTTATTTTTAGAGATGGATATAAAGAATGTGGAAATATTAGGTCCAGCCCCTTGTCCTTTTAGAAAGTTAAAGGGCTTTTATAGGTGGCATATTATTTTGAAAACTAAAAATTACAAGTTATTAAATAAGGCATTATTTGAGTTTTTGACAAAATTTAAAGTAGCAGGATTAAAATTAAGTATTGATATAGATCCAGAAGATTTACTATAAATATTTACTTTTTTAAAAAAGGACGTATATTAAATTTTGTTATGCTTAAAACACCCAAATACAAAATAGAAAAAATTGATTCCTCAAAAAGTTATAAAGCTTTTTATGAATTTAATTTAAAGCCTGCAGAACTTGAAGCTTATTTAGATGAATATATTGTAGGGCAGAGAGAAGCTAAAACTATTATAGCAACTAAGATCTGTACCCACTTTCATAAAATTAAAAACTTTCTTTTAAAACAAGGCAAAGAAGATGCAACAGAATTTATTAAAAATAACATTTTTATTATAGGACCTACAGGAGTAGGTAAAACCTATATGATAAAACTTATTGCTAAAAAAATTGGAGTTCCCTTTGTAAAAGGAGATGCAACCAAATTTAGTGAAACCGGTTATGTAGGAGGAGATATAGAAGATTTAATTAGAGATTTATATTGGGAGGCAAATGGAGATTTAGAAAAAGCTCAATTTGGAATAATATTTTTAGATGAGATTGATAAAATTGCCTCTTCTGGAGAAACAATAGGTCCTGATATTTCAAGAACAGGAGTTCAGAGAGCTTTATTAAAACCTTTAGAGGAAACCGAAGTAGAAATTAAAATTCCTCAAGAAAATTACAGTCTTTTTGAGGTTTCAGAATCACAAGGAAGGCTAAAAAGAAAAAAGATTACCCTTAACACTAAATATGTGCTTTTTATTGTAAGTGGAGCCTTTCAAGGATTGGAAGAAATTATTAAAAAGAGGATAAAAAAGCAAAGTATGGGTTTTATTTCTGAAATAGAAAATAAAGAAGAAATAAAAATTAATTATTTTAAATTTGTTATTCCTGAAGATTTAGTAAATTATGGATTTGAAAGAGAATTTGTGGGAAGATTTCCGGTTATTGCAGTGTTTGAAACCTTAACAGAAGATGAATTATATGAAATACTTTCCAATCCAAATGATCCTGTAGTGATAAATAAAAAAAGAGATTTTAAAGTTTATGAGATAGATCTTGCTTTTACAGATGAGGCGCTTAGAGAAATAGCCAGAATGGCTTATAAAGAAAACACAGGTGCTCGTGCCCTTTCTCGTATTTTAGAAAGAATTCTTATTCCTTTTGAAAGAACACTTCCATCTTTTTCCCTTAATTTTTTAGGAGTTACTAAAGAAATCGTTGAGGATCCCTATAAAATTTTATTAGCTATAAGTGAATCCCCTTATAGTCCTAAGTGGAAAGAAAACTATTATAAAGCTTTAGAGGACGAAAAAAAAAGAGTAGAAAATTATTTAAGCCGTAGACAAAAATTATTATCAGAAGAGAAGTTAGAAATTACACCAAAGAGATTGGAACTTATATTTAAACTATACAAAGAAAAGGATATAGAGCTAAACAGAGCTTTGGAAGAGGTTTTATCTCTTTGGAGACAAATAAAAAGCTATGAAATGGCTTTTGAAAGAAAGAACTTTTTAAAAATAATCTTTACTGAAGATGCTGTTGATAATATATTAGAAGCAGTAATTAAGAAAAATTGGGGAGTATTTACCTACTGCGAAAACATAATGTCTAAACTGGAATATAGCCTAAATTATTTAAAAGAAATAAGGGGTAAAGAAGTAATTTATATTAATTCTTTAGCTTTTAAGAATCCAGAAAAGTTTATAGAGGGATATCTTTTAATTTGAAAATAACTGAATGATATATTTAGCTCTTTCAGAGAGCCTATACAATAAATTAGCTAAACTTTTACAGGATCATAAAATAAAATATAAAATCATTGAAGATGGTGAGACTCTGTTAGAATTAGCTAAAAAAGAAAAACCCAAGCTTATTCTTTTAGAGAAGGATTTACCACTTCTTGATGGATATGCTGTTACTCTTTTATTAAAATCCAATGAAAAAACAAAAGATATCCCTATTTTGGCTGTTTGTAAATGTAAATATAAAGAAGAAGAAGTAAAAGCTAAGGATTGCGGAGCAGATGATATTATATTTTGTCCTTTTGAAGAAAAAGAAATAATTGAAAAAGTAGAAAAATGGCTAAAAGGTAGTAAAAAATGATAAGCGTATCTAAACTTTACTGTAGTGCCATTGAAGCTCTTGACCACATAAGATATGGGAAAACTTCACTTAAAGATAAAAGACCTGTAGTTGTTTGGAATGTTACTAAAGCTTGTAATTTAAGATGTATCCATTGTTATGCCAAAGCTGATAATAAGAGAGCACCTGATGAACTGACTACAGAAGAGGGTTATAAACTTCTTGAAGATCTTGCTCAATTTGGTTCCCCTGTAATTCTTTTTTCTGGTGGTGAACCTTTAGTAAGACCTGATATTCTGGATTTGATTTATAAGGCAGTAAATTTAGGATTAAGAACAGTTATTTCTACAAATGGTGTTCTTATTGATGATTCTCTTGCCAAGGAATTAAAAAAACTTGGTGTTTCTTATGTAGGTATTAGTCTTGATGGTTGGGAAGAAGTTCATGATAAATTTAGAGGGGTAAAAGGAGCTTTTGAAAAGGTAATCTCAGCTGTTTCCGCTTGTAAAAAAGAAAACCTAAAAGTAGGCTTGCGGTTCACCATGAGTAAACTTAATGCTAAAGAAATACCCAAAATTTTTGACTTAGTTGAAGAATTAAAAATTCCAAGAATTTGTTTTTATCATCTTGTTTATTCAGGAAGAGGATCAAAACTTATAGACCAGGATTTAACTCATGAAGAAACTCGTTATTGGGTAGATTATATTATTAATAAAACTAAAGAATTACATGACAAAAATTTAAAAGTAGAAGTCTTAACAGTTGATAACCATGCAGATGGTCCCTATCTTTATTTAAGAATGAAAAAAGAGGGGCATCCAAAAGCAGAAGAAGTTTATGAACTCCTTAAAATAAACGGAGGAAATAATAGTGGAGTTGGAATTGGCTGTGTTTCTTGGGATGGATTTGTGTATGCTGATCAGTTTTGGAGAAGTTATACTTTTGGAAATGTAAGAGAAAGACCTTTTAGTGAAATATGGATGGATACCTCAAATCCTTTAATGGCAAGATTGAAGGAAAAGAAAAAATATGTGAAAGGTAGATGTGCTAAATGTAAATTTTTAGACCTTTGTGCAGGCAACTTTAGAGCCAGAGCTGAAGCAGTAACAGGAGATATGTGGGCTCCAGATCCAGCTTGCTATTTAACTGACGAAGAAATAGGAATTTCAGAAAACAAAAATGAATAAAATAGAAAGAGCTTTAATAAGTGTTACAGATAAAACAGGAATTGTCGAATTTGCAAGAGAATTAGAAAATCTGGGTATAGAAATTATCTCCACAGGTGGCACAGCAAAAGTTCTAAAAGAAGAAGGAATTAAAGTAATTGATATTTCCCATTTAACAGGATTTCCGGAAATACTTGAAGGAAGAGTAAAAACCCTTCATCCAAAGGTTCACGGAGGTATTCTTTTTAAAAGAGACGAAAGGGAACATATAGAAACCATTAAAAAATATGAAATAAAACCTATAGATTTGATAATAGTTAATCTTTATGCTTTTGAAAAGGTTGTGGAGGAGGGTGCAACTCTTGAGAAAGCAATAGAGAATATTGACATCGGAGGTCCAACCTTAATAAGAGCAGGAGCTAAAAATTTTAAATATGTAACAGTAGTTGTTGATAAAGAAGACTATCCCTTAGTTTTAGAAGAAATAAAAAAATACGGGAACACAACTTTAAAAACAAGATTTGAACTTGCTAAAAAAGTTTTTAAGTTAACAAGTAATTATGATCAGATGATTTTTAATTATCTTTCTCAAATTAATATCTAAATGTTTTGCATCACTTTAGCCGAAACTTCTTATAAAAAACTTTTAGATAAAATAAAAAAATGTGCTAAATATACTGATTTTTTTGAAATAAGAGCAGACTATTTAGAAGAATTAAATACCTCAGATTTAGAAAAAATCCTTAAATTACCCTATAAATTTTTATTTACTCTTAGAAGTTATGAAGAAGGTGGTTATAAAAAATTTTCAGATGATTTTAAATTAAAATGGATTTCTTGGGCTTTAAAACAAGATTTTTATTTAGTTGATTTAGAATGGAAATTTTTAAAAAAGTTTTATCTTAAATTAAAAGACGCGGACTTTGATAAAATTTTATTTTCTTATCATGATTTTAAAAAGACTCCGTCCGAAAATCATCTTATAAAATTACTTTTGGAAATGAAAAAAAGAAAAGTAAAAAAAGCTAAAATAGTTTGTCTATGCAAAACCTTTGAAGATTCTTTTAAACTTTTAAATCTTATTTTTTTAGCTAAAAAAAGAGGGATTGAGTTAATAAGTTTTGGCATGGGAGAAAAGGGAAGATTAAGTAGAATCCTTTCTTTATTTTGTGGCTCCCCCTTTACTTATGTAGTTTTTTCTAAAAAAGAAGTAGTTGCTCCAGGGCAGTTTGATGTAAAATCAGCTATCAAGGTTTATAATAATCTTAAACAAATAATAAGTTAATAATTATGTATGAAGTTTATGGAATTATTGGAGATCCTGTAAGTCAATCTTTGTCTCCTATAATGCATAATCTTGCTTTTAAAGAGAAAAATATAAGGGCAGTGTATGGAGCTTTTAGAGTAAGTGCGGATCATTTGGCAAAAGCTGTAGAGGGAATAAAAGCTCTTAATATAAAAGGTCTTTCTGTAACTATTCCTCATAAAGAAAAAATTATGGAATATTTAGATGAGATAGATGAAATAGCTTATGAAATTGGAGCAGTTAATACTATCTTAAACAAAGAAGGTATTTTAAAAGGATATAATACTGATTGGATAGGGGTTATAAAAGCTTTTGAAGTAAATGAAGTTGAACTTAGAGATAAAAAAGTAGTTGTGATAGGAGCTGGAGGTGCTTCAAAGGCAGTTCTCTATGCTTTTATAAAAAGCAAGGCAAAGGAAATTTACGTTTATAACCGTACCTTTGAAAGGGCTAAAATTTTAGAAGAAAAATTTAAAATAACTGCTAAACCCTGGGAAGAATTAAAAAATGCAGAGGGAGATATTATTATTCAAACAACCAGTGTAGGGTTAAAATCTTGGGAAACCCCAGTTGAAGAAGATGTAATTTCCCGTTTTAAAGTTGCTATGGATATAGTTTATTTACCTTTAAAAACTAAATTTTTATCCATAGCTGAAAAGTATGGGAAAATAATTGATGGATTGCAAATGCTTCTTTATCAAGGAGTAGAACAGTTTAAACTTTGGACAGGTATAGAACCACCTGTAGAATTAATGAAAAAAGCTATATATGAAGAGGCAAAAAGAATAGAAAAAGAAATTTTAAAATGAATATTAAAGAAGTAAAACCTTTAAAAGATTTTGAAAGAATTAGTTTAAAACTTCCTGCCTCTAAAAGTATAACCCAAAGAGCTCTTATATGTAGTGCCCTTGCCCAAGGAATTTCTCAGGTTATTAATCCTTTGATAAGTGAAGATACTCTCTTATTAAAAGAAGCTTTAGAAGCTGTTGGAGTAAATATAAAAGAAAGGGAAAATATTTGGGAGGTTGAAGGAAGGTTTCCTCCTTTTCTTTCAGAAAAAAAGATATATTTAGGAAATAATGGTACTGGTGCAAGATTTTTTTTAGCTTTAGCTTCCTTAGGTAAAGGGTCCTATGTAGAAGTTTATGGTAAACCGAGACTTCACGAAAGACCCATGGGTCCTTTAATTGAAAGTTTAAGAAAACTCTCCGCTCATATTGAATGTCTTGAAAAAGAGGGATTTTTACCAGTAAGGGTTAAGGAGGGGAAACTTGTTTCTCAAAAAATAAGTCTTCCCGGTAATATAAGCAGTCAGTTTATTTCTGCACTTCTTCTTATAGCACCTTATTTACCTAATGGTTTAGAAATTTTTATTGAAGGGGAGCTTCTTTCTAAGGCTTATATAGAGCTTACAAATGAAGTAATGAAAACTTATGGGGTAGAAGTAGAATTTTCTAAAAATAAATTTAAGGTATTTCCTTCTTTTTATAGACCTACATCTTATGAAGTTGAGGCAGATGCCTCAACAGCCTCTTATTTTTTAGCCATTCCTCTTGTTTTAGGAAGAGGCGAAATCATAATTGAAAACTATAATGCCTTTTCCAAACAAGGAGATGTAAAATTTTTGGAATATATAAAAAAAATGGGAGCAAAAATGGAAATCCTAAATCCTTTAGGAGTAAAAGTAAGTTTTGAAGGGGCCCCTAAGGGAATTGAGATAGATCTTAGTGATACCCCAGATCTATTCCCTACTTTATGTATTTTAGGAGCTATTGCAGAAGGAAAAACAATTCTTAGAGGAGCTCCTCATTTACGTTATAAAGAAACTGATCGTATTAAGGCAATGGTTACAGAATTGAGAAAAATTGGAGTTAAAGTAGAAGAGTTACCAGATGGAGCCATAATTGAAGGAACTAAAAAATTTAAATCTACTATAATTAATAGCTATGATGATCATCGTATTGCTATGTCTTTTACTATTTTAGGTTTAAAAAAGGAAGGTATAAAAATAGAAAATCCAGAATGTGTAGCTAAGTCTTTTCCAGAATTTTGGAATTATATAGAAAGACTCTATGGATAGAATTGTATTAATTGGTTTTAGATGTGTAGGAAAGACTACTATTGGGAAAAAGCTGGCAAAAGTTTTAGACTGGAAATTTTTAGATCTTGATAAAGAAATACAAAAAAAATTAGGAAAAACTATTAAAGAACTGGTAGAAGAAAAGGGTTGGGACTATTTTAGAAAAATAGAAAAAGAAGAAATGAAAAGACTTAAGGAATTAAAAAAAATAGTAATTGCTTTGGGAGGAGGAAGTATACTTCATCAAGAAGAAATGGGAAATCTTTCAAAAAATAGTTTAGTTGTATGGTTATATTCTTCACCTGAGGTTATATTAAAAAGGATGAAAAAAGATAAAAAAACTTTTTCTCAAAGACCAGCTCTTAAAAATTTAGATTTAGAAAAAGAGATAATTGAGGTTTTAAAAGAAAGAATGCCTTTGTATGAAAAATTTTCTCATTTTAGAATAGATACTGATAAATTGGATATTGAAGAAACAGTAAAAAAGATTTTAGAAAAATTACCTCAGAGGAGTAAAGAATGAAAATAGAAAAATTAATAGTTGGTCCTTTAGAGGTTTGTTGTTATATAGTATACTCTCCAGAAACTAAAGAGGGGGTAATTATTGATCCAGGAGATGCGGATCCAAGAATTATTGAAAAAGTTAAAGAACTTGGTGTAAAAGTAGTGGCTATTTTAGGAACTCATGCCCATGCTGATCATGTAGCTGGCGTTGAGTATCTAAAAAGAGAATTGAAAGCTCCCTATTTAGTGCACAAGTTAGATGAAGAGTTTTTTAAAGATCCTCTCAATTTTTCTATGTTTAGATCTTGGGGTTTCACTGAGAACCCAAAAGCAGATAAAGTTTTTGAAGAAGGAGAGGTAATTGAATTCGGGAAAGAATATTTAAGAATAATTCACACACCTGGGCATTCTCCTGGTTCAAGCTGTTTTTATAATGAAAAACATAAAATTCTTTTTACAGGAGATACTCTTTTTGTAGAGGCTGTAGGAAGAGCAGATCTTCCCGGAGGAAATTATTTTCAAATGATTGAGTCAATTCAAAAGAAACTTCTAATTCTTCCTGATGATACCAAAATCTATCCAGGGCATGACTACGGAGCTAAGCCAACTTCAACTATAGGAGAGGAAAAGGAAAACAACCCCTTTTTGCAAGAATTTTAAGCTCTTCCTATTCCTGAATAACTAAAACCAAGTTTTTTTACTATAGAAGGTTCATATATGTTTCTCATATCTATAAGAATTGGGTTTCTCATAACTTTTCTAATATAAGATAAATCAAGGAAGCGGAATTCATTCCATTCTGTAAGAATTACTATAGCATCTGAATCTTTAGCACACTCTAAAGGAGTGCTTGAATATTCTACGTTTAAATCTCCTATAGTCTTTTTAAATTCATCCATTGCTACAGGATCATAAACTTTAACTTTAGCACCTCTTTTTATTAATGCAGGAACTATAACCAAAGCAGGGCTTTCTCTAACATCGCTTGTATTAGGTTTAAAGGATAGACCAAAAATAGCTATAGTTTTTCCTGAAAGATCTTTTAAAAAGGTTTCCAGCTTTTCAATGGCTCTTAATTTTTGTTTCTCATTAACTTCAAGAACAGTTTCTAAAATTTTAAAAGGAGAACTTATAGACTTTCCGTGGTGTACGAGAGCTTTAACGTCTTTTGGAAAGCAGGAACCTCCAAATCCTGGACCTGGATTTAAGAATTTAATTCCGATCCTTGGATCAAGCCCCATACCCTTAGCAACTATTGTTACATCAGCTCCCACCTTCTCACAAAAATTAGCTATCTCATTTATAAAAGTAATTTTAGTTGCTAAAAAGGCATTTGATGCATATTTAATAAGTTCTGCTGTTTCAAGATTAGTAATAATAAAGGGTGTTTCAGCTAAGTAAAGAGGACGATAAATGTCTTTAATAATAGCAATGGCATAAGCACTTTCTCCACCGATTATAACTCTATCTGGATGCATAAAATCTTCAATAGCAGCTCCTTCTCTCAAAAATTCTGGATTAGAAATTACATCAACTGCTACATCACTTTTTTTATTAGCATCAATTAAGGATTTTATCCAACGATTTGTCCCTACAGGAACAGTACTTTTGGTAACAATTACTTTGTATTCGTCTATTACTTCTGCTAAAGAAAGAGCTACCTCTTTAATCTGAGTCAAATCAGCTGATCCATCAGAACTTGAAGGAGTTCCTACACAAATAAAAATTACCAAAGAATTTTTTACTGCGGATTCAAGATTAGTTGTAAAATAAAGCCTTTCAGCTTTAATATTCTTTTTAATTAATTCTTCTAAACCTGGTTCATAAAAGGGTACTTCTCCTTTTTTTAATTTTTCAATTTTCTCTACTTCCTTATCTACGCAAATAACTTTCATTCCAAAATCTGCAAGACAAGCCCCTGAGACTAAACCTACATATCCTGCACCAATTACTGCAATATGCATAAGTTAAACCTCAATTTACTTTTAAGATCTGGTATTTTTAATTTTGATATTTTTTGCTATGGAAGATTTTTTAGACTTAACCAACACCTTTTTAGAACCCTTCTTCTTAACCAACATTTTTTTAGAGCCTTTCTTTTTAGTGTATTTATTATATCCTGATTTAGACTTCTTGTAAATTTTTGATTGAGAGTTTTTGAAATTCCTATTTACTAAAACACCGGTATTTACTACCGTGGTAATATATATAGGGGATATTTTGTGATCTAAAACCATCTTAGCGAAATTTATAAGATTTTTAGAATCTTGCCAAAGAGACTCTCTGTTGGGGGAACCTAATACTGAGGTTATAATTAATTTATCCTCAACGTAAGCTCCATTTACTAAACAATGTTTGGATGCTCTGGTAAAACCTGTTTTTCCACCGATAATATTAATTTCTGATTCAGAATTATCCAAAAGTTTATTTGTATTTTTAATTATTAGAGTTCTCCCTGTTTCAGAAGTTATTATTTTAACCGGAGTACTTATAATTTCTTTAATTAAAGGATATTTTAAAGCTTCATAAAATATAATAGCTAGTTCATAAGGAGTTGTATACTGATTTGGAGCAGGTAATCCTGAAGCTGTGACAAAGTGAGAGTTTTTAAGCCCTAAACTATAGACCTTTCTATTCATAAACATAGAAAAGTTTTCCTCTGATCCAGCTACAGCTTCAGCAAGAGCTACTGCTGCCTGATTAGAGGATTTCATAAGCATAAGATAAAGAAGATCTTTTACCGTATAAACTTCATCTTCATATAATTTAGGAGATGCACTTGGTATTTGTTCTGCATTTTTAGATATTTTTATCTTCTCAGATAAGGAGAGATGATCAAGAACTACCATTGCAGTTACCAATTTTGCAGTACTTGCTGGAGGAAATTTTAAATGAGGATTTTTAGCATAAAGAATTTTTCCTGTTTTTCCGTCAATAGCTACAGCACAAATAGCATTGATTTCTGGATAAACATCATATGTGGTTGCTTTACATAAATTAAAATTAACAAAAATTAAAAATAGAAAAAAAACGATAAAAATAAATAAAAGTTTTTTCATTTTTTTCATTTAAAGAGGAAAATTTTTAAGTAAAATAACATAAAATTTCTAAAAGTCAAATTTTAAAACGAGAGAAAATCTTTGAAAATTTTAGAAAATCAAAGAAAATATAATAAATTTATTTAATAAGTCCATTTTATTAAATCTTGTAAAGTCTGAAAAAGCTTTTAAAATTTAAGTTTAAAATGAAAAATAAGGAAGTAGCAGAGATTTTTAACAAAGTAGCAGCACTTTTAGAAATAAGAGGGGATAATCCTTACAGAATAAGAGCTTATCAAAAAGCAGCTCAAACAATTGAAGCGCTTACTACAGATATAGAAGAATTAGCAAAACAAGGGAAATTGGAAAAGCTACCTGGGATTGGTGCAGATTTAGCAGGAAAAATAAAGGAAGTTTTAAGAACAGGAACTCTTCCAATTTATGAAGAATTAAAAAAAGAAATTCCATTGGTATTATTAGACTTCTTAGAAATCCCAAGTCTTGGTCCCAAAAAAGTAAAGGTTCTCTACGAAAAATTGGGGATTACCAATATAGAAGAATTAGAAAAAGCTTGTAAAGAACACAAAATAGCAAAATTACCTGGTTTTGGTTGGAAGACAGAGGAAAATATTTTAAAAGGTATAACCCTTTTTAGAGAAAAAAGGGGAAGAAGACCTCTTGGAGAGGTTTTACTCTTAGCTGAAGAAATTATAGAAACTCTTAAGAGAGAAAGTCCTGTTGAAAATATTGCTGTAGCAGGAAGTATAAGAAGAAGAAAAGAAACGGTAAAAGATATAGATATTCTTATTACTTCTGTTCAGCCAGAAAAAGTAATGAAAAAAGTTACTGAACTTCCCTTAGTTGAGGAAGTAATAGCTTTTGGAGAAACTAAAACCAGTGTAAGGCTTAGAACAGGTATCCAAATGGATATAAGAGTAGTTGAGCCAGATTCTTGGGGTGCAGCACTTGCCTATTTTACAGGTTCAAAAACTCATAATATAAGAGTTAGAGAACTTGCTTTGGAAAAGGGATTAAAAATAAATGAATACGGAGTGTTTAAAGGTGAAGAAAAAATTGCAGGAAAAACTGAAGAAGAAGTTTATGCCTCTATAGGACTTCCTTTTATTCCTCCGGAGTTAAGAGAAGATAGAGGAGAAATAGAAGCAGCTTTACAAGGGAAGTTACCCAAGATAGTTGAATACAATGAAATTTTGGGTGATGCTCATGTACATTCTAAATACAGTGACGGGACTGCAAGTTTAGAAGAGATAATAGTCAAAGCTGAAAAATTGGGTCTTTCCTGGATAGCAATATGTGACCATTCTCAAGGATTAAAAGTGGCAGGTGGTGTTTCTGTTGAAGATCTTTTCAAAAAAAAGAAGCATATAGAAGAATTAAATAAAAGATCTTCAAAAGTTAAATTAATTTTTGGAGCTGAAGTTGATATTCTTTCTGATGGAACCTTAGATTATCCTGATGAGGTGTTAGCAGAAATAGATTTTGTTATCGCAGCTATCCATACAGGATTTCAACAAACAGAAGAACAAATCACCAACAGAATAATTTCAGCTTTAAAACACCCTTTAGTTCATGCTATTGCCCACCCTACAGGAAGAGTTATAGGAGAAAGAGAACCCTATGCAGTAAATATGCCTAAAATTTTAGAAGTAGCAAGTGAATATGGTAAAGCTTTAGAAATAAATGCTTATTATAAAAGACTTGATTTAGATGATATAAATGCAAGAGCAGCTAAAGAAAGAGGTATACCTCTGATTATAGGAACTGATGCACATTTTATAGATCAGATAAATTATTTACCCCTTGGCATAGCAGTTGCAAGAAGAGGTTGGTGTGAGAAAAAAGACATTTTAAACACTTTAACTTATGAAGAATTTATAGCTTGGCTAAAAAATTTAAGAAACCCATCTTAAAAAATAACCTTGCCATATTTAGAACTCAAAGAAGTTTATACTCATAATTTAAAAGGCATTGACTTAAAAATTCCTCTTAATTCTTTAGTAGTTATAACTGGTCCTTCTGGATCTGGAAAAAGTTCCTTAGCAATTGATACTATAGCTGAAGAAGGTAAAAGCAAGCTTTTTCAAATATTAAACTATTCTCAAGAAGTCAGTTTAAATATTACTTCAGCTAAGTTTATTTCTCCTATACCACCTATTGTAGCAATGGCTCAGGGAGTTAAATATTGGTATCCTTACAAAAGGGTAGGAGAATTCCTCTCCTTATATCAAGCTTTAAGGTTACTTTTTGAAGAATTTGGAGAATATAAATGTCCCGCTTGCGGAGAATTTAACAAAGTTACCAATCTTAATAAAATTATAAAATGGTATCAAAATTTAAAGGAAGGAGAAAAATTTTACTTTCTTTTACCTCTTCCAGAAAGCACACCTAAAGCTTTGGAATTTTTAGTTTCTCAGGGATATACAAAATATATAATTAATGATAAAGAACTTGATCTTTCTGAAAAAGGTATTCCAGCTAAATTTGAAAGAGTGTATCTTTTGCTTGATAGGATGATAAAAGAAAGGGGTTCTACAGAAAGATTTTTAGAGAATTTAAGAATAAGTCAAAGTTTAAATCAAGGAAGAATAATTCTTAAGTTTTTAGAGGGGGAGGAGTATTTTTTTAATCTTAAACCCCTTTGTTTAAAATGTGGAACCCAGCTTTTAACAGAATGGATAAAATGTAAGTCTTGTAAAGGATATGGATATAAAGGTAAAGAAGTTTGTGAAGATTGCAAGGGATTAAAAATAACTTCTACAATATTGGAAAGTAAACTTTTAAGAAAAACTATAAAAGAATGGCTTAATTTATCTATAAAGGAATTTTATTATATTTTAAAGGAACTAAGTATTCCTAAGGGGTTAAAATCTTGGTTTGAGTCTATCCTTTTTAAGTTAGAAAAAGCCTTATTTTTAGAAATAGATTATTTAAAACTTTCAACTCCAGTTTTTAATCTTTCTGTTGGAGAAAAAAAACTTTTAGAATTACTCCTTATTTTTGGTATCAATTTAAACAAAGTTCTTTATATATTAGATGAGCCAACACTTGGGTTAGATATAGAGAAGAAGAAAAAACTTCTCACCCTTTTAAGAGATATAATACGCAATGATAATTCAGTAATCTTAATAGAGCATGATCCATATATTATTGAAAATGCTGATTATATAATAGAACTTGGTCCAGAAGGAGGAGAAAAGGGAGGGTATTTAATAAAAGCAGATTTTAAAGAAAAGTTTTTAGAAAGATCTGATACTCTAACTTCTCAATATTTAAAAGGAAAAAGAAAACTTAGAGAGTTATCCTTTATTTCTAAAGAAAAAGAACTGATTGAGGTCTTTGTAAAGGAACAGAAAATAAACTTGTTAAAAAATGGTATCAATTTAATTTATGGAAAAACAGGTAGCCAAAAAACGCTATTTTTTGAAAAGCTTTATGAAAGTTTGAAAAAAGAAAGAAAAATTTTAAAAATTGAGGTAAAAGAGCTTAAAGGGAGAGATGACCCTATAATAAGTTATGCAGGTATTTGGGATGATTTAAGAGAATTATTAATTAAGCTTCCTTCTGCGAGAATAAAAGGATTAACTCAAAAGAACTTCAGTTTTTATACTAAGGAGGGGGTTTGTCCAGGTTGTAAAGGTAAAGGGAAAAAAATCTGGGACACAGAAAATTTGAAACTGAGCTCTATTTGTGAGGAATGTTTTGGTAAACGTTTAAATTCTGAAGTATTAAATTTAACTTACAAAGGGTTTAAAATTTCAGAAATTTTGGATTTTACTATAGAGGAGATATTATCTATATTTAGTGGCATTTATCAAATAAAAGAAAAAGTTCAACTACTTAAAGAACTTAATCTTTCCTATTTAAAGTTAGGACAAAGTATTGAAGAACTCTCTGGAGGAGAGAGAAATAGGCTTTTTATAGCCAGAAAACTTCTGAGTGATGTTAAGTTTGATTATCTTTTTTTAGAATTTCCTTTACAAGGTTTGCATTTAGAAGATGTTAAATATTTTGCAGATTGGCTAAACACACTAAAAAGAAAAAATATTACGGTAGTTATTTTAGATACAAATTTGTTAACTTCTTTTTTAAGTGAATGGATTATAGAAATTAAGGAAGGAAAGCCAAATTTTATGGGACATTTTAAAGATTGGCTAAAAACTTTGGAAGAAAAAGATCTTAAAGATAAAATTTTATTTTATCAAAAATTTTTTGATAAATAAATATATGATTAAAAAACGTAAAAAAGTTTAAAAAAAAAGACAAAAAAAATTTTTTTTTGAAAATTTTGTAAAAATGTTGATTTTTTTAGATTTTTATACTCTTGACTTTTTTTAGAATTTTACCAAAATTTAAAATTTAAATCTAAGCATCCTTAGAGGGAGGATAATTTTAATGAGAGAGAGCTGGGATTGGGAGACCAAGAATAAAGTAATTGCAAATATAAATGAATGGAAAGAAAAATTTATTGACATAAGAGAACTTACTCCTTCTCCAGATGGAGAAAAAATTGTGGGAATTGTTCAACCTGAAACTCGCAAATTTACTTTATGTGTAAATGGGGAGACATGGGAAGAACTTTTTGATAGAATGTATTCCCTTAAATTTAATTTAGATAATGAACCTATTTGTCTTGGTTATGCAGACTATCAATGGAATTTAATAATAGGAGATAAAGGTGAAACTCGTTGGGAAAATACTTTTGATATGGCATGGAATTTAACTTTAAGTCCTGACACCAAAAGTATTGCTATTAATTTTAGAACTCCTGAAATGACTCAAGGAGTTTGCCTTAATGATCAACCTTGGGAAAATCTCTTTATTGAAGTAAGAGACGTAATTATGAGTCCTGACGGTCAAAAGACAGCTTCTCGTGTTCAGATAAATCCAAGAAGAGAGTTAGATATTTTTTGGATTTATGAAAAAAATTATACCATAGCAGTTGATGGCATACCCTGGGATAATTCTTTTATGAGTATTTATGGTGGGGTATTTAGTGATGATGGAAATCATGTTGCAGTTTGTGTAATGACTGATCTCACTAAATATACCATAGCAGTTGATGGTAAAACTTGGGATAAGGAATTCGGGGGTTGTTGGGAGCCTGTATTTGTGCCTAAAAGCTCTGATGTAGTTGCACCAGTTCAGACACCACAGGGATGGACCTTAGTTAAAAATGGAGATCCTATATGGCCTTACTTTTTGCAAGTTTGGAAACAAAAATTTAGTCCTGATGGGGGGAAAATAGCTGCTGTTATTGCCTTAGCTCCAGGAGAATGGACTGTAGCTATAGATGGAGTTCCTTGGAAGAACATATTTAACCAAATGGTTTTAGACCCTCACTTTAGCTCAGATAGTAAAAAAGTAGCTGTAGTTGTAAAACATAATAATAAATGGACAGTGGTAGTTGATGGTAATTCTTGGGAAGCATGGTTTGATAATGTATGGGATCCTGTATTTTCTCCAACAGGAGATAAAATAGCTGTTAGAGCAGAAAAAGAAGGAAAGTATTATGTTGTAGTTGACGGAAAAGTGGGTAAAGAAGCTTATGATTGGTTATGGGACCCTGTATTTAGTCCTGATGGTTCTAAAATTCTTGTAAGATGTATAAAAGATGGGAAATACCTTAGAAAAGTATTTTCTATTAATGAAATATAAATAAAGAGGGAAGAGATATGGAGTTTTTAGAAAGTGTTGCTCTTTATAGTTTTCTTAGAGGACCAATGGTATGGGTAACTTTTATAATTTTTATAGTAGGAAGTATTTATAAAATTTATACTTTGATAAACTTGGCTAAAAAAGAAAAAGTGGTTTTACCCTTTATTAACATAAAAGCAGCTATTAAATCTTATCTTCACTGGTTAATTCCCTTTGGTTCAAGAAGTTGGAGGCTTAGACCCTACTTTACTATTTTTACTTTTCTTTTTCATACAGGAATAGTTTTTATTCCTATTTTTCTTTATGCTCATAATGCTTTGTGGTATGAATCTTGGGGTATTTCTTGGTGGACCATATCAGATATAGTAGCTGATGTTTGGACAATTTTTGTAATAATTGGTTGCCTATTTTTTATTGGAAGAAGAATATTTAACCCTACGGTAAGATTTGTTACCACCTATTCGGATTTCATTTTTGTATTTATATGTTTTTTTACCTTTTTGACAGGGTTTTTAGCTCATTATCAATGGTTATTACCTTATAGGGCTATGTTAAATCTTCATATTCTATTTGGGGAGATAATGCTTATAGCTATTCCATTTACAAGACTTACCCATATGTATTACTTCT
>CAZZLG010000037.1:0-6203 GCA_964654865.1 uncultured Thermodesulfatator sp. | reverse complement strand
ACTTCTCCTTTTTTTAAAATTACCTTTAACAACTCGCTTACCTGTATTCCAGCTACTACAGCCGGAGAAAAAGAAGGGGCACCTAATTCTTTTTCTATTCCTTCAGTATGATCTTTGTAAACTATAGATAGAGTTCTATCCCCAGGAAAAACCGTAGTTACCTGACCGTACCATCCTGCTACTGCCCCATGAATAAGAGGAATTTTTAGCTCTTCACATGCTTTTTCAAGAAGGATTTTATGAGGTATGCTATCAAGAGCGTCTATTACTGCCTTATGTCCTGTAATAAGCTCTTTTGCATTTCTTTCTTCTATTCTTATCAATATAGGATTTACCGCTACTTCAGGATTTACTGCTAAAATTCTCTCCTTAGCTACTAATGCTTTCTTTTTTCCAAGACTGTTAATATCACAAAAAATCTGTCTGTTTAAGTTGGTTTCTTCAAAAACCTCGTCATCTACTACAGTTATGAAACCTATACCAAGCCTTGCAAGCATCTCCACTACATAACCCCCAAGACCTCCACAACCGGCAACCACAACTTTGGTTTCTTTTAACTTTTTTTGCTCTTCTAAAGAAAGCGTTTTTAAATTTTTTAGATATCTTTTTTCTATCAAAGTTTATCCCCCTCCTACAGGTGGGAAAATAGCTACTACATCTCCCTCAGAAAGAGGAGCGTCTAAAGACTTGTCCCTTCCATTTACCAGAAATATAGACACCTGTTTTTCTGGAATATTAAGTATTTTAAGGATGTATCTTCCGTTTATTCCTTCAAAAAACTCAAAATCTACTTCTTTTTTTCTGCCCTCTCTAAGGTTAGCAAAGAGTTTTACTTTTATCATTTTTTTCTGAGCTTTAAACTATTGATATAAGATAAAATCTTTACTCCGCAAACAATTTCACAGAGGGGGCATCATACCACAACATTCATATTTAATTTAAATTTCCAACTTTTTTAATGTTTCTTCTTTAGGATAACCTTTTTCGTCCCAACCTCTTACTTCGTAGTACTTAGGCAGAAGTTCAGAAAGTTTATGAACTGCACCTTTAGAAGGTCCTTCGGGTATAGGTTCTTCAAGTAATCTCTTAGGAAGGGTATCTTGAGACGAATCTATTCCTGCTTTTAGATTAAAAAGTCTTTCTAAGTTATATATTCTTTCTCCAGCAGTAAGTAAAGTTTCTTCGGTATAGTCTGTTCCGCAAACAGCATTTGTCAGTTCTACATAGTCTTTAAGACTAAAGGCAAAAGAAGTAAACAAACACATTCCAAGAGAATCTATTACTGCTGTAAAATCTTGAAATAGTTTTGCCCATTCAGCTTTTCCTTCAAGAGAAAAGCGGTCAAGCTTTTGAGGAATACCAAGTATTTCAGCAGAGATAACGTATCCTCTAACGTGGCAACCACCTCTGTTTGAAGTAGCATAAACTAAACCATGACCTTGAACTCCTCTTGGATCATAGGCAGGAAGTTCCTGTTTTTTTACACTCATAGAAAGTTCAGGTACCCCATAAGCTTCACATAACCTGTAAGAACCCTCTGCCATCTTATCTCCTAATCCCTCTCTTTTCCCTATTTTTATTGTCCAGCCAACTATGGCTTCAGAATCTCCAAACTTAAGAGATAAACCGTCTTTAGCTATTTCTTCATATTTGATATAACCTCTTTGATAAAGTTCCATGGCTGCTGCTATGGTTGCTCCTGTAGAGATGGTGTCTAATCCGTATTGGTTACACCAATAATTGGCTTCAGAGATAGCATTTAGGTCATAGACTTCACAATCTGCTCCATAAGCCCATACTGTTTCGTACTCAGGACCTCCTATTTCTTTTCCATCTTTAAATTTTACTACTCTTCCGCAAGCTATGGGACATCTAAAACAGGCATGTTTTTTAGTTAAAATGGTTTTTGCCATGGTTTCACCACTTATTTTATCTGCTTCAGGAGTATAAGCTTTTTGAAAGTTAGCTACAGGAAATATACCGTGTTCATTTATAATATTTACTAAAACAGCAGTTCCATAAGCAGGTAATCCTTCACCAGTTACAGGATTTTCGCGAAGAATTTTTGTTTTACTTGCCACCACATCTTTCACTTTTTGCTCATTAGCTACAGAAACACCTTTTGTTCCTCTAACTACAATAGCTTTTACGTTTTTAGAGCCCATCACCGCACCAACCCCAGACCTTCCTGCTGCTCTGTCATAATCATTGATAACCGCAGCTATCCTTGCTAATTTTTCTCCTGCTGGTCCGATAGCAAGGACCTTTGCCTTATCTCCATATTCTTGTTTTAAAATATCGGTAGTTTCATACACTAATTTTCCCCACAAGTGTCCTGCGTCTTTTATTTCAACTTTATCGTCTTCTATAGCAATATAAACTGGTTTAGGAGCCTTTCCTTCAAAGATGATCATATCATAACCAGCTATCTTGAGCTCAGCTCCAAAGAAACCTCCAGAGTTAGAACAGGCAATAGCACCTGTAAGAGGAGATTTAGTAATAACCATGTACCTTCCACCCGTAGGAACTGAGGTTCCCGTAAGAGGACCAGTAGCTATAATAAGCTTGTTTTCAGAACTAAAAGGGTCTACTTTAGGGTCTATTTCTTCAAACAAATACTTACTGGCAAGTCCTCTACCTCCAATGTATCTCTTAGCCCATTCAGTCTTTAAGTCTTCAACCTTAATTTTTTGATCTGTAAGATTAATCCTTAATATTTTTCCTGCATATCCGTACATAAATTACCCCCCTTTAAATATAATTCTTGTAAAATTTATATAATAAATTTTCAAAAAAGTCAAAGCACTTATAGGGAGATTAGATAAATACTACTTTCTTTTTTGTAGTTGATTTTACTTACCTATGGGTTTATTATTTAAAAGAATTACTATTAAAAGTTTTTAAAATGCGTTTAGACAAGTTTTTATCAACCCTTGGGTTAGCTTCAAGAAGGGGAGTAGTTCACTTAATTAGAAATGGCAAAGTAAAGATAAATGGAAAAAAGGTAACAAATCCCGGTGTAAAGGTTAATCCAGATAAAGATCTAATTGAAGTTGAAGGAAAATCAGTAAAATCTAACTTAAAAGGTTATTACTACAAATTTTACAAACCTAAGGGTTATGTTACTTCCAAAGCAGATAAAAATCCTACAGTAATGAATCTTCTTCCTTCAGATCTTCCTGGTTTAGGAAGGATTTTTCCTGTAGGAAGGCTTGATAAGGATGCAGAAGGGCTTTTGATTTTTACAGACGATGGCTTACTTGCCCATCGTATTATGCACCCTAAGTGGAAACTTACTAAAACCTATTATGTGCAAATAGATAAAGAAATTACAGAAGAGGATTTAAAAAGATTAGAAGAAGGAGTTGAGCTTTCTGATGGTAAAACTTTACCTTGTAAAATTTCTGTTTTAGATTCAAGTCAAAAATTTTTACAGGTTGAGGTTAGAGAAGGAAGATACCACTTAATAAAGAGAATGTTTGGTAAGTTAGGATATAAGGTATTAGAATTAAAAAGGATTGCCATAGGTCCAATTAAGTTAGGAAGTTTAAAACCTTTACAAATAATTTCACTTTCCTCTGAAGAGCTTCGTCTACTTAAAGAAGCAGTAGGGTTAAAAGATTAATAATTACATTAAGACGGCAAATTTCAAAATAAGAAGTTAGTTGACAATTTAATTTTTAAAGAGTATTTTTAAAATTAAAATAATTTTTAAATTAATTTAAATGAAAGTGCCAAGTAAAAATCTTATTAAAAATCATTTTACTTTATATCAGGATTACGTTACAAATTCAAATAAAGTTTTTGAGACCTTTCAGAGAATATTTAATGAGGAAAAAAATGTTTAATCTATGGGAGATATTAGAATTTTCAGATAATTATGATACATTAATAAACATTTTAAGTATGGAGGAATTCTAACATAATGGATTACACAATAAAAATTGGCGGTGAAGCAGGGCAGGGTATTCAAACCATTGGAGATACTCTTGCTCACATCTTCGCAAAAGCAGGATATTATGTATTTACCCATCAGGATTATGAATCAAGAATTCGTGGAGGACATAATTTTTATCAAATTAGAATTTCTCATAGACCTATTAGTGCTTCAAGAAGTTTCGTTCATATTCTTGTAGCTTTAGACAGAGAAAGTATAACTCAACACGAAAAGGAACTTTCACCTGATGGTCAAGTTCTTTATGATTCTCAAATGATTAAGGAAAAATTTGATAAACCCAATTTTCTCAACCTTCCCCTTCTTGATTTTGCTCAAAAGTATGGAGGAAGTAAATTAATGGCAAATACTGTTGCTATTGGTGCAGTACTTGGAATGCTTAGGATGGATCCAACTATTATGTACGAAATTATAGAAAAAAGTTTTAAGAAAAAGGGTGATGCAGTAATAAGAGCTAACATTGAATGTGCAAAGGCTGGATATGAATTTGCAAAGAAAGAGTGTTTAATGTGTGCTTTTACCTTATCAAAATTTGATAGACCAAAAATGCTTATTTCTGGGAATGAAGCAATCGGTGCTGGTGCCATTGCTTCTGGATTAAAGTTTTATTCAGCTTATCCCATGACTCCCTCTACAGGAATTTTCAATTTTATTGCTGAGTATGCAAAAGATTGTGGAATAGTTGTTGAACAAGCTGAAGATGAAATTTCAGCAATAAATATGGTTATTGGTGCTTCTTTTGCAGGAGTTCGGGCGATGACAGGAACAAGCGGAGGTGGTTTTGCTTTGATGGTTGAAGGAATATCCTTAGCTGGAATGACTGAGACTCCCATAGTTATCACTTTAGCTCAAAGACCAGGACCAGCAACTGGACTTCCTACTCGCACAGAACAAGCAGATCTTCTTTTTGCTTTGTATGCTGGACACGGTGAGTTTCCAAAGGTAATCTTTGCACCTGGTTCTCCTGAACAGGCTTTTTACTTGACAAACAAAGCCTTTGATTTAGCTGAAAAATATCAAATTATAGCGATAATACTTACAGACCAATATTTAGCTGACTCCCAATGGAGCTATGAAGGGTTTGATTTAAGAAAAATCAAATATATAGATTATAGAATTAGAAAAGAAAAGTTAAAAGAAATAAAAAACTATAAAAGGCATACCTTTACAGAAACAGGCATTTCTCCTTTTGCAGTTCCAGGGGAATCAAAACATCTTGTCGTAACAGACAGTGATGAACACGACGAAGGAGGGCACATAATTGAAGATGCTTTAACAAGAGTAAAAATGGTTGAAAAAAGGCTTTTTAAAAAAATGCCTCTTATAAAAAAAGAAATTTCACCTCCACTTATTTATGGAGATAAAAATCCTGAAATTGTTTTAGTATGCTGGGGATCCATGTTTGGAATTGTGAAAGAGATTACAGATGAGCTTTTTGAAAAATATAAGATAGCTATGGTTCATTTTAGCGAAATTTATCCTTTTAGTGAAGACAAAAGTTGGATTGAATTATTAAGGAAGTCTAAAAAAGTAATAAATATCGAACAGAATGCAACAAGTCAGTTTTCAAAGCTTATTAAAATTGAAACTGGAATACATATTGAAAATCACATAAATCGTTTTGATGGAAGACCTTTTACAGTTGATGAACTTTTGGAGAGGGTATATGACTACATTAAGTGATTACAAAGGACAAAAGCCTGCTTGGTGTCCCGGATGTGGTAATTTTTCAATTTTAAGAGCTTTTAACGAGGCAATGGTTGAATTAGGAATTGAACCACATCAATTTGTTATTGTATCAGGGATTGGACAGGCTGGAAAATTCCCTCATTATACAAGATGTAATACTTTCAACGGACTTCACGGAAGAACCCTCCCAGTTGCAACAGGAATAAAACTTGCCAATCGTGAACTTATAGTTTTCGCAGTAGCAGGTGATGGTGATTGTTATGGAGAGGGTGGTAACCATCTAATTCATGCAATAAGAAGAAATATTGATGTAAAACTTTTTGTCCATAATAATCAGATTTACGGACTAACAAAAGGACAGGCATCACCAACCACAATGAAAGGTGTAATAACAAAAACTCAGCCCTTTGGAGTACTATCAGAGCAATTTAATCCTCTTACACTTGCAATTGCACTTAACTGCAGTTTTGTTGCAAGGGGATTCGCAGGTGATATTGAACATCTTAAAGATATTATAAAGAAAGCAGTAAAACATAAAGGATTTGCCCTTATTGATATT
>CAZZLG010000036.1:0-4890 GCA_964654865.1 uncultured Thermodesulfatator sp. | reverse complement strand
AATAAGTGCACCAAAAGGTGCTGAAAGCGTAGTAATAAGTGAGAGAAAAATAGCTTTTTTCCAATCTACAAATCCACTTTTAGCAAATCCTAAGGTACTAAGAAAAGCAGTTACTCCATTTAATAAAAGGCTTAAAGGTTGAACTTGGTGTACAAGATCTTGCATAAATAAACCTAAAAAAGGAATAGCAGAAAAAGCAACTCCCAACCCAAGCATCCCTGAAATAAAAGAAAGAATGGCTAATCCTATAACTATTATTAAATTTTCCATACCCTATTTTTTTCTTGGTACATTTTTATTTATTATATCTGTGCGCTCTCCAAAAAGGTCTATAGGAACAAACTGATAATTTTCTAATTTTTTAATTTCTAAAATTTCCGTAGGTGGCATATTTAAAAGTTTTTTTATTAAATCTTCTGCCTTTTTTTCAAGTTTATCTATATCTTCAGGATCAACACTTTTACCTTCAAATCTTAACTTTTTGATCTTTGCTTCAAGTTCACTCATTTCTTTTGGAAAGACACCAGGTTTTAAATGAACCTGATAAGTCTCTCCGGTTGATATTCTTTGAATAATAAATCCATCTCCTACGGAATTATCTATTCTTAAGGTTTTAAAGTTTATCCTTGCTCCGGTCAAATAACTAACTGCATCAACCCAACAGGGACCATTTTTTGAAACTGCTCTTAAATCAGTTCTATCAACAACACCATCAGGAAAAAGAAGTTTTAAAACCTCTTTTATTTCTATATAAGCAATAACAAGACCGTCACAAAGATGCCCATGAAACTTAACCAAATCCTTAAGTCCTATCTCCTTATACTTTAATGCATATCTTCCTAAGGCACTTTCTGTATCAAGAACTTTGACAAGAGTATTATATTTTGCCTTAGCTACCCATTCAGGATAATACCAATCTGGCAAAAACTCATCACAAGCTTTAGATTCAAAATTTATGAAAACAAAAAACAATAAAATTAAAAATTTTTTCATAGTTGACTCCTTTAAATGAATTTCAAATTGAACTTAGAATTAAAACTATTTTGCGAATTTTGATAAAATCTCTTTTAACTCCTCAACAGTAGGAACCTTACCAGAAACTACTACTTGTCCATTAATTACTACAGCTGGTGTAAATATTATTCCTAATTGGGGAAATAATTTTACATCGGTAAGATGAGTAATTTTAGCCTCCAATCCTAATTCTTCGCAAGCCTTCTTAACATTATTTTCAGTAGTTATACATCTTGGACAACCTGGTCCAGCAACTATTATTTCCATCTTTACACCCCCTTTTTAAAATTAAAATATAAAATTTCCAAAAAACCAACCTACTAATGTTCCAAGTATTATAACAGTAGGAATATAAGCCAAAGTCTTTTTAACTCCAAAAACTTTTGCTATAGCTAACCAATTGGGAAGGCTTATTCCTGGTCCGGTTAAAAGTAAAGCAAGAGCAGGTCCTTTTCCCATTCCTAATTTCATAAGAGTATCAACAAAGGGAGCTTCAGTCATAGTGGCAAAATAACTTACAGCACCTATAAGAGTTGCAAAAAAAGAAGCTGACAAACTTTTCCCTCCAAGCCAAGTTTTTATCCATTCTTCAGGTAAAATTTTTCCAATTATCCCTACAATAAAAACTCCTAATAAAAGAAGGGGGAAAATAAGTCTTATAAACCACCATGTTTCTCTAAGCCAATCATTTATTTTTTCCTTAGGTATGTTAGTAAACGCATAAATAACCATTATAAAAGTAAAAAAAGCCCATACTAAAACTTTGTGCCAATAGGGACCGCTTCTTACTAAATAGTTTGGAGAAAGTAAAGACAAGAGTATTAAGATTATTAAAATTAAATACTTCTTAGGAATAATACTTTTTTCCCCCGCTTCAGCTTTTAATAAAGATTCTTTAGGTCTTCTTTCAAAAATTAAAACCATTACTAAACCAACTATAAAAGCCATAAGAAGGGCAGAAACAATTCTTGATAATACCATTTTAGTTCCAAGAATTGCTCCTGTATAAATAAGAGCTAATATGTTAGCTGCAGGGGCAACCCAGAGAATAATAAAAGCAACCCCAATGCTTGCTCCTGTATAATAAAGACCACTTGCAACAGGAATTACGGTACATGAACAGGCAGCCAATAAAAAACTCGAAATACTTGCTAAAGAAAAAGATCTAAGTCTATTTGCTTCAGAACCTAAATACTTAATTATTAATGTTTTATCTATAAAAGTAACCATAGCACCAGCTAATAAAAAGGCAGGAATAAGGCAAGTAATTACATGTTTAGCAATGTAGTCTTCCAAAGCCAAAAATCCAGCCATTAACAATTCTTTAATCATTAAAAATACCTCCCTCTAAATCTTTAGTAACTTCTTCATATTTACTTGAGTTTTCTTTTTCAAAGGATTTTATTTTTTCAACCACTGATAGAATTAAAAATCTTTTAAATAAATTTGAGTCATCAAGGCTGTAAAAGATGCGATTCCCTTCCCTTCTACTTTTTATTAACCCAGCATCCTTTAGAATACTCAAATGGAAAGAAACCTTTGGCTGATCCATATTTAGAATAGATACAATTTCACAAACACAAAATTCTCTCTTTTCTAAAATCTTCAAAATTTTTAATCTTATCTCATCAGAAAGTGCTTTAAAAATCTTAATTAAATCTTCTAAATCCATGTTTTTAAAATTATAAAAAATCTTTTATATATTTCAAGCTAATTTTAGCTAAAAATTTCTAAATTATAAAAAGGTATTTTAAAATTTTTTTATCAAAAAATTTTTAAAATTTCTTCAATTTAGTGGAATAACAAAAAAATTATGCTAAAGTAGTAAAAATTGTAAGAATTTTAAAGAGGGAGAAAAAATATGTTTATTTACAGAGTTCTTTTTATTGATGTAGGTTCTCTAAGGTGGGAAATAAGAGAATATGGGATTCCTCCATATTTAGGACCTGTTGATATTGGAGTTAAAATTCATTTGGAAGAATTTGAAAGCTGGAATTATGACGTATTTAGTCCTCAAAATGTTTTATTTCTTGGAATGGGTCCTTTTGCTGGGAGTAGAATCTTTGGAACTCATAGATTGGTAGCAGTTTTTAGAAGCTCAGAAAGTTTGGGGCTTCATATTTCTGAAACTGGAGGAGTGGGATATAAATTTATAGGCTCTGGTGTAAACGGATTTGTTATTTTCGGTAAAAGTGATGAACCCCTTCTTATTTTTGTTGAAGGAGAAGAAAAAACTAAAGTTAGTTTTGAAAAAATTAGTTTTGATAATTTAAATAGAATATATGAAGGTTATGGAAATTATTTTGGAGCTTATGCTTTAACAAAGTGGTTATTAGACATTTATAGTGATTTTTTTATTAAAAATAGGGCCAGAGCAGTAGTTGTTGGCCCTGGTGCATGGCAAACAAGATTTGGTTCCCTTGTTTCTATTGATGTAAATCCTGAAACAAAAGATTTAATTATAGGAAGTGAAGATTTTGCAGGTAGAGGAGGAGCAGGTTCAGTTTTAGCTCAAGCACACAATGTTGCAGGAATAATTGCTGGTGGGAAAATAAAACCTGAGCTTCCCGAAATTTTAGTAAATATTAGAAACTTTAACGAATTTTTTAAAAAAATTACAGGAAGAGACTTTTTTAATGCAGTTAATTTAGCAACTACTAAATACCGATTTGATCCTAAAATAGGAGCAGGAGGAACCTTTGGTTCCAATTACCCCTATTATAAGGAGTGGCTTCCTACTTTTTGTTATAATAGTATTTATTTAAAAAAAGAAATAAGAAGAAAAATTTCCGACATAGTTTTAAAAAATTACTGGGAACCTTTTAAGGAAGAGACTTTCGTAAAAACCAAAAATTGGAAAACTTGTGGAGAACCTTGTTCAGTTGCCTGTAAGAAAATTTGGAAGAGAAAAAAAGTGGATTATGAACCATTCCAAGGGGTTGGTCCCTTAATAGGTGTTTTTAATTTAAAAGAAGCCTCACAAATAGTTGACCTTATAGACAATGCAGGACTTGATGCTATTACTACAGGGCATATAGTTTCTTTTCTTTTAGAGGCTGTAAATAGAGGGTTACTAACTTGTGTAGAAGTGGGGATTTCCTCCCATCCTAACCTTGATCCTTTAATTTTAAACCCTGAAAGATGGCATATAAATAAGCTCTTAGCAGAAGAAATTATTCAAAACTTACTTAATAAAAAAACGCAAATTTTAAAAGATATTGCAGAAAAGGGGTTAAGAAAAACGATAAAAATTTTAGATCAAAAATATGAAGAAAGAATTGAAAAAGTAGGAACTTCCTTTAAAGACATAGCACTTTATCAGCCCTATGGAGAAGATGGATACATGACCCCTAATTTTTATTGGACTCTGGGTTTTTTTATTCCTCTTTTTATTTCTGGAAAATACTGTACTGAATACAGATTAATTTTTGCTGAGCCTGAAGAGTTTGTAGAACTTGTTTATGAAAGAGTTATTAAAGAACTTGCTATTTCTAATGCAGGATTTTGTAGATTTCATAGAGGCTGGGCTGAAAATTTTCTTGAGAAACTTTACGAAATTTTTGGGATAAAAAATTTGGAAGAAAAAGTGAGAGATACATACAAAAATATAGCTATATATAATATCAAAGCTGGTTCAATTCCAAAGCCTCTTGAGGGAGAAAAAGCAATAGATATTTTTAGCACTTTAGCAGAGGAGCTTCAGGTCCAAAGGTGGAATGCAAAATTTTCTAAAGATAAAAGACGAGCTTATCATGAATGGTTTGAAAGGTTTTTCATTTCTTATCTTTATCACGTAGGATTAGATCTTTCTTTAATTAAATAATAAATTTAAATTTTTAAAAAATTTAAAAAATTTTTAAAAAAATTAAAAAAAAA
>CAZZLG010000035.1:0-2099 GCA_964654865.1 uncultured Thermodesulfatator sp. | reverse complement strand
GGAACTTGTTTTGGTGCTTGTCCTCAGAGGATTATTAATTTTAAAGATTACTCTATTGAGATGATTGGAAATATGATAAGAGCAACAGAAATGCCAGAACAAGGTTATGGGCTTTATAGACTTATGGCTTTCATATGTGAAAACGATGCTTTACCAGCTTTAGATATGGCAGCTTTTCAAAAGAAAAGCATACCTGTTACTTTTAGAATAATTCCTGTTAGATGCTTAGGAGCAGTTAATGTTTCCTTTGTAAAGGATGCTATGAGTAAAGGTTATGATGGAATTCTTTTATTAGGATGTAAATATGGTGAAAATTATCAGTGTCACTTTATTAAGGGAAGTGAATTAGCTAATAGACGTATGGAAAATGTTGCTGAAACCTTACAACAGCTTGCTTTAGAATCAGAAAGGGTTACTTTACATACTGTAGCTATTGATGAAATAGAAGAGGTAGTTAAAAAGATGAATGAATTTAATGAAGAAATAAAAGGATTTGAAGAAAATCCATTTAAAGGTTGGTAAAGGAGGAGGCTATGGCTAATGAAACTATAAAGGTGGATTTAGATTTAAGTGCAATTAAAGAAATACAAAGCTTAGGTGGAGATACATTAAAAAAATGTTATCAATGTGCTACCTGTTCCACAGTTTGTCCTTTATCTCCTGATGAAGCACCTTTCCCAAGAAAACAGATGATTTTAGCTCAATGGGGTTTTAAGGATAGATTACTAAATGATCCAGCTATCTGGTTATGTCATCAATGTGGAGATTGTAGTAAATACTGCCCAAGGGAAGCTAATCCTGGTGAAGTTATGGCAGCCTTAAGGCTTTCAGTTATTAAAGAATCAACACCTTTTAAATTTTTACATACCTTTTATAACAATGCTTGGGGTTTTCCTATTCTTATATTAATAGCTCTCTTTTTTATTTTAATTGCTACGATTGCTACCTTTGGAGGGGTTCCCAACTTCTTTGATGCTGATTCTTTCCCTTATGGGGGCCCCTCTTATGAGATCTGGTTTCTTCACCTTCCTGCAAGAGTTTTAATGATAGACGTAATATTTTTACCTTTAGCAGCTTTTGTAGTCATTATTTTATTCTCAGCAATTAGCAGAATGTGGAATGCCTATTTAGAAACATATAAAATCCCTCAAGCTTATAGATATAGTATGTGGACCATACTGAAGACTTATTTAATTTCTGCTATTGGAGAAATTTTAAATCATACCAGATTTGATAAGTGTGAAGCTAATAAATGGAGAACTTTACCTCATAAGGTTCTCCTCTGGGCTTTCATTCTTTTAGCTTTAACTACAGCTATTGTTTTTGTTATGGCAGATATTTTAGGATTTCATACACCTTGGAATCCTCTTTTTCATCCTATAAAATGGTTAGGAAATATTGGAGGGCTTATGCTTCTTTATGGAGTTATTAGTATAATTTTGGGAAGATCTCAAGCTGAAAGAGAAAAAAGCGTAAGAACTGGTTATCCTGATAGTTTTTTGGTATATTTAATTTTATTGGTAGGTTTAACTGGATTTGGTATTGAAATCTTTCGTAATATTCCTGCTATAAGATCGCTTACTTCATTAATTTATATTGCCCATTTAGTGTTTGTATTCATTCTATTTTTAGGTGTAGCTTATTCAAAGTTTGCCCATCTTGCTTTTAGAACTACAGCAGTTGTATTTGATTTATATTTTAAAGATATAAATCAGAAAATGTCTTGATATCACTTAAGCTTCTCTTGACAAAATTTTAATTTAAGTTAATTTTAATAGAAAATCGGAGGGGTACCCGAGCGGCCAAAGGGGCCGGGCTGTAAACCCGGTGGCTTTCGCCTTCGGAGGTTCAAATCCTCCCCCCTCCATTTTAAAATATTTAGTAATGCGGGCGTAGCTCAATGGTAGAGCATCAGCCTTCCAAGCTGAGGGTTGCGGGTTCGAGTCCCGTCGCCCGCTTTGAAAGTTGAGAATTAAGCCCACGTAGCTCAGGAGGTAGAGCACTTCCTTGGTAAGGAAGTGGTCACCGGTTCGAATCCGGTCGTGGGCTTAATAAAAATAAAAAAATAGATTATAATTATATTTTAGATTATATATTTA
>CAZZLG010000034.1:0-1648 GCA_964654865.1 uncultured Thermodesulfatator sp. | reverse complement strand
GTGGATAAGAAAGCCTAAATAAGGAAGCTCAAAAGGGGGTCAGGAATGAGTAAACTTAAAGACTTAGTGGAGCACATTGCTAAGGTGTTGGTGGATAATCCAGATGCTGTACAGATTAATGAAATAGAAGGAGAGCAGACTTCTGTAATTGAATTAAAGGTAGCGAAAGAAGATCTTGGAAAGATTATTGGAAAAGAAGGAAGAACAGCAAAGGCTATTAGAACTATTCTTGGAGCTGCTTCAAGTAAGCTTCGTAAAAGAGTAGTATTAGAAATTATTGAATAGTGTTAATACCTGTTGCTAAAGTATTAACTACTCACGGATTAAAAGGAGAGTTAAAAATCTCTCCTTTACTTTCTCATTCAGAAATTTTCTTTCAGATAAAAAATCTTTATCTGGGGAAAAACAAAGAAAATCCTTTAGAAGTAGATACTATTAGAAAAGGACCTGGTTACAATATCTATCTTGTCAAATTTAAAAATGTGGATTTTGAAGAAGCCCAAACACTTATAAAAAAAACACTTTACATTGATCTTGAAGAGCTCCCAGCTTTAGAAAGTGATGAGTATTATTATTATCAAATTATTGGTTTTGAAGTGAAAGATATTAATGATTTTCCGTGGGGGGAGGTTAAAGAAATAATGCCTATGGGTGAATATGAACTTATCTTAGTTAAAAATGATAAAGGAGAAGAATTTTATATTCCTCTGGTAGAAGAATATGTAGAAGAGATGGATTTTATTTCTAAAATTATTCGAGTAAAAAATGTAAAAGATTTAATAGAAAGTCAAAAAGCCTAATAGTATCTTATGCAAATAGATATAATAACTATCTTTCCTGAATATTTTGAATCTCCTTTAAAAGTTGGTCTTCTTGGTAAGGCTTTAAAAAAGGGAATTATAAAAATAAATCTTTATAATCTTCGAGACTTTACTGAAGATAAACATAAAGTGGTTGATGATGAACCATTTGGTGGTGGTGAAGGAATGGTATTTAAACCTGAGCCACTTTATAAAGCAATTTCTCATATTAAAAATTTAGACCCCTCAGCTTGGATAATATATCTTTCTCCACAAGGAGAAGTTTTAAACCAAAAAATAGCTGAAAGACTTTCTAAAGAAAAACATCTCGTTCTTATTTGTGGAAGATATGAAGGAATTGATGAAAGAATAAGAGCCAATTTTGTTGATGAAGAAATTTCTATAGGCGATTACGTAGTTTTTGGAGGAGAAGTAGCAAGTTTGGTTCTCATAGAAACTTTAGCAAGGCTTATTCCCGGAGTTGTGGGTAAAAAAGATTCTGTTGAAAAAGAATCTTTTTCAACTGGACTTTTAAAATATCCTTGTTATACTCGCCCAAGAGATTTTATGGGATATAAAGTGCCAGAGATTCTTCTAAGTGGGAATCATGCTGAAATAGAAAGATATAGAAGAAATTTGTCCTTAGAGATAACTCTTAAAAGAAAGCCCTATTTATTTAGATTCGCAGAGCTTACAGAAGAAGATTGGGAATATTTAGTAGAACTATTAAGATTTCAGCGCTTTTATATTTTTTTAGTTCATTATCCAGTTCTTAATAAAAGAGGAGAAAAGATAGCCTCAGCTATAACTAACTTTGACCTTCACGACTTATCAAGACTTGCAAGGAC
>CAZZLG010000033.1:0-7297 GCA_964654865.1 uncultured Thermodesulfatator sp. | reverse complement strand
CTACACGACGCTCTTCCGATCTATATTTTTTAAATTTTACTAATTTTTTTAAATTTTACTAATATTTTTAGTAATGAAAACACTTTTAAAATGTTTACAAAAAATAACTAAAAATTTGTGAGTCACTCTTTAGCTGGTTATTATCTTTTGTCAATAAAAATTTTAGGGGGGCTTGCTTTTTTAATTTTTTTTTTATGGTTTAATTTTCAATTAATTTTAAAATTTAATTAAAGGAGATTTTAGTTATATGCTCTTTTATGTAGCTAAGGGGTGTCCCAATTGTAAAGGAATAATTTCTGATGAGAGATTAGCTAAGGAATTACCCTGCGAAAAATGTTTACCAGAAAAAGAAAGGCTTTCTCTTTCTAATTTTTCAGATATTTGTAAAACACTTTATTCTAAAAATTCTTTAAAAGATTTAAAACCCTTTTGCGAAGTAGAAAAGAAAATTGAGCTTTTTAAAAAAGTTTTTAAAAATCTTTTAAATATCTTTCCTTCTTCTTTACAAATAGGTTGGGCTAAAAGATTTTTTTTGGGAGAATCTTTTGCCATTGTTTCTCCCACTGGAACAGGAAAAACAACTTTTGGTCTTATAAGCTCTCTTTTTACTCCCAAAAAAGCTTTAATTATTGTCCCTACAAAAGTTTTAGTAAAGCAGATAGAAGAAAAACTTAATGATTATTTAGCAAAGATTAAAGAACCCCTTTTAAAAGATAAAATAATTTTAGCTTATACAGGATCAAATAAAGAAAAAGAACTGTTAGAAAAAGGGAAATTTGATATTTTTATTTGCACCTCTGCTTTTCTGTATAGAAATTTTGAACTTCTAAAAAATATAGACTTTTCCTTAATATTTGTAGATGATGTAGACTCTTTTTTAAAAAATAGCAAAAACGTAGATAATTTATTTTTACTCCTTGGTTTTTCAAAAAAGGAAATAGAACTTGCTTTAAAAAGAGATAAAGAGGAAAAAGATTACGAAAATCTTTTAAAAATTAAAGAAAACCATAAGAAAAAAACAAAACAGCTTATTATTTCCTCTGCTACTTTAAAACCTAAAACAAATAGGGTGCTTTTATTCCAGAATTTACTTGGTTTTGAAATAACACGCTTTGTTTCAACTTTGAGAAAAGTTATAGATACTTATATTCCTGTAAAGCTAAATAACAAAAAAAATAAAGAAGAAGTCTTTTATCAACTTCTTAAAGTAGCAGAAAAATTAATTGCCCATTTAAAAGAGGGAGGCCTTATCTTTGTTGAGGAATCTTTTGGGAAATCCTATGTGGATATTGCTACAGATTATTTAAGAAATAAAGGATTTAAAGTCATTTCCTATTTAGAAGCAAATGAAGAGGAACTTCTTAATGCTCTAAAAAATAAAAAAATAGATGTAGCTATAGGACTTTGTCATGTTGGTAATCCTTTAGTAAGAGGGATAGATATTCCTGAGGTCTTAAGATACGCTTTATTTTTAGGGGTCCCAAAACATATTTTCCCTCTCTCAAAAAGTAAAGAAGGCTTTTCTCTTTCTATTTCTCCTCAATTTTTACAAAGTATTCTTATTTCTCTTATGCCTCTTTTTGATGAAGAAGAAAAAATAATGGCTCTTTCTCATATTAATTATCTGCGGAAATATCTTACCTTAAAAGAAGAACAGATTATGCAATATGAAGGACTTTATAAGAAAGTGCTTTCCATAAAAGAATTTATAGAAAAAAAACTTAATGATCCAGATTTTTTAGAAACCCTTAAAAAAAGTGAAGAGGTTTTTTTGGAAGTTGATGAAGAAGGCAACTATTATGTTATAGTAGGGAATGCTTCTTCTTACCTGCAAGCAAGTGGAAGAGTTTCAAGATTACAAGTGCGTGGACTTCTCCCTGGACTTTCTGTGATTTTAGTTGATAATTTTAAGGCTTTAAATAGTTTAAAAAAGAGATTGCGTTTTTATTTAGGTGAAGAAATTGCATTAAAAGAAGTAGATTTAGAGAAAGTATTAACTCTTGATAAAGAAATAAGAGAGGAGCGTCAAAAACTAACAAAAGAAAAAATAGATTTCAAAAATTACTTACTAATTGTAGAATCCCCTCATAAAGCTAAAACTATTGCCAGCTTTTTTGGCAAACCCTCTGTAAGAAGAATTAAAAGTGTTTTTATTTATGAAATTCCTATGGAAAACAATCTTTTGTCTATATGTGCCTCTTTGGGACATATATTTGATCTTTCAAGAAGAATAGGTATTTTTGGGATTATTAAGGATAATCATCATTTTTACCCTGTATTTAATACTATTAAAATTGATAAAGTAAATAAGGAGCAATTTGTAGATGAGGAAGAAATTAGAAATAAAAACGAAATCTTTGATAAAGCTGAAATTATTGAGGTTTTAAGAACTCTATCTTTTTGTGCAGATCAAGTTTTTATAGCCTCAGATCCTGATGCAGAAGGAGAAAAAATCGCTTATGACCTTTATATTAACTTGAAACCTTTTCAACCTAATATTAAAAGACTTGAATTTCATGAGGTTACGGAAAAAGCCTTAAGATCTGCTTTAGAAAATCCACAAGAAATAAATATAGCAAGAGTAGAAGCACAACTTGCAAGAAGGGTTGCAGATAGATGGGTTGGTTTTTCTTTATCTCAGCAACTATGGAAAATTTTTAAAAAATCAAGGCTCTCTGCGGGAAGAGTTCAAACTCCTGTCTTAGGATGGATTATAGAAAGGGCAGAACTTGCTAAACAATATAAATATAAAATTTCTTTCAGTTTAAATGGATACAAATTAAGCCTTGAAATAGAAGATGAATCTCTTGCTAAAAAAATTCTTGAAGAACTCCCTAAAAATTTAGAAATAAAAGTTTTAAAATATTTTGAGGATGAACTTTCTCCACCTCCTCCTTATACCACTGATACGGTTTTAGAGGATGCTTTTCATTTCTTTAAGTTTTCTTCTTCCTATACTATGCAACTCTTACAGGAATTATTTGAGTTAGGACTTATTACTTATCATAGAACTGATTCTACAAGGATCTCAGATATGGGACGCTATCAAGTAGCAAAACCTTATATTACCCAGACCTTAGGAGAAAAATATTTTTATCCCAGAGAATGGTTTAGTGAAGGAGCTCATGAAGGTATAAGACCAACAAGACCCTGGGATATTGCTGAAATTAAATTAAGAGTTGCTCATGGACTCTTAACTTTTAAAAATCCTAAGGATAGTTTTAAACTATATGATATTATTTTCAGAAGATTTATGGCAAGTCAGACAAGAAAAACCAAAGTTTTAAAGGGAACTTTTGAGTTTAAAATCCCCTCTTATTCTTGGAAAGAAGACTTAATTCTTGATATAAAAGAGCCTGGATATGAATATTTCTGGATAAAGCCTCAAATTTTTAAATTAAAGGACCCTCTATATCCAGAAAATATTCAATACAGCAAAGTTCCTAAAGTTTTTCTTTATAATCAGGGAACTCTTATTCAGGAAATGAAAAAAAGAGGGCTTGGTAGACCATCAACTTATGCAGAAATAGTATCCACTCTTCTCCAAAGACAATATATATATGAACTTAAAAATGGAAGTTTAGTTCCTACTTCCTTAGGAAAAGAAATTTACAATTATTTAAAAAGTAATTACAGTCAATATGTTTCTGAAGAATTCACAAGAGAATTAGAAAAATTTATGGATGAGGTAGAGGAAGGGAAAAAGGATTGGGAAGAAATCTGCTTCAAACTTCTTCCTTTACTAAATTTCTTAAATATTGGTCTTTCAAATTAAAAAGTTGCCTTTTTACATTTTTCATATTATATTTTTATTTCAATTCTTTAGCAGGAGGAAAAAAGAATGAAATTTAAAAATCTTCTTTTTGGTTTCCTTCTAACTATCTTAATTTATCTTTTAGTTTCTTTAAACGAGAAAAACCTTTCCCCAGAAAATAGTTTGCTTTTTGGATTAACTACTTTTATTTACTTAGGTGCAGGACTTTTATATTTAGTTTATTGGATATTTAAATGGGAAAGAGGTGCTTTTTTAGGATCAACTATAGGTTGGGCAGGATTTTTCTTAAATCTTTTAGCTTTTTTTGTAAGATGGGCACAAACCCACCAAGCTGGCTTTGGATATGTTCCTCTATCAAATCTATATGAGTCTTTAGTATTTTTTAGTCTCTGTATTGCTGGAATATACTTATTTTTAGAGTTTAAATTACCTACTAAGGTTTTTGGAAGTTTAGTCTTCTTATTAGCAAGTTTAGTATTAGCTTATGCATCCCTAAAAACAAGCTCTTCTATTAAACCTCTTATTCCTGCTTTAAAAAGTAACTGGCTTGTTGCTCATGTAATAACCTGTTTTTTAGGATATGGTGCTTTTGCGGTAGCGTTTGCTTTTGGGATCTTTTATTTAGTAAGTGATAAAGGAAATTTAAAAAACTATCTTCCTTCAAAAACAATTCTTGATAATCTTATTTATAAAATTATACTTTTTGGCTTTTTCTGGCTCACCATAGGAATAATTACAGGGGCTGTTTGGGCAGATCAAGCTTGGGGAAGTTATTGGAGCTGGGATCCTAAAGAAACTTGGTCACTTATAACCTGGCTAATCTATGGAGGAACCATTCATGCTCGTTTAACCCGCGGATGGAGTGGTAAAAAACTTGCCTGGTTAAGTATAATTGGTTTTGCTTCTGTTATGTTTACTTATTTTGGAGTAAACTTTTTACTTTCTGGATTACACAGTTACGCTACTTCTTAATTTAAAATGTTTCATTAGAAAAAGGTCTTTCTTGCTCCTCAAAAGGCATATAAGTGGAAAATTCTTGATATAAATGAGCTGTAGCTTGCATAACACTCAACCATACAGGGCAGGCAATTCTTCCACCTGTTTCTCCTTTGGCTAAGGTTTTACCTTTATCATATCCCACCCAGACTCCACAGGTGTAGCGAGGAGTATATCCTATAAACCAAGCATCTTTATAGTCCTGAGTAGTTCCAGTTTTACCAGCAGTAGGAACTCCTAATGCTTTTGCACATGTTCCTGTTCCATATTGCACTACTGCTTGCATAAATTCATTCATTATATAAGCAGTATTAGCTGAAATTACAGCTTTATTTTCTGAATAATTCTGATATAAAATTTTAGAAGAATCATAAATTCTATCGTATATTTTTTCAATAAAATATGGTTTTACAAGAACCCCCATATTAGGAAAAATGGAATAGATCCTTGTTAGTTCTAAGGGAGACACCTCATAAGTACCTAAAGCTATACTATAATTGAGAGGTTCACTATATTTAATTTCTAATTTTTCTAACATTTTCTGAATTCTTCCTAACCCAGTTAATAGGGCTATTCTTACAGAAACAGTATTTCTTGAATAAGCCAGCCCATCTTTTAAACTTACAGGACCCATATATTTATTATCATAATTCCCGGGGCTCCAGTCTTCACCTTTATTAGCTCCTGGAAGAGTTATGGGCTGATCTGGAATAACTGCACTTGAATGAAGAACTCCCTCTTCTATAGCAGTTGCCCAAATAAAGGGTTTAAAAGCTGATCCAGGTTGTCTTTTAGCTAAAAGTGCTCTATTATAGGATGATTGAGAATAATTCTTCCCACCAATTAAAACCCTTACTCCTCCGTCTTCATTATTTAAACAAACTATAGCTACCTCTGGAGGTTCTCTATTAGCAAATATATGATTTAAAGTTCTTATAGCATTTTCATAAGCTCTCTTAGCCCACTCTAAATCTAAAGTAGTTTGAATTTTCAACCCTCCTTGCTCTATAATTTTTGGGGGAAGTATTTGATAAAGCTCTTCTTTTACCGCATCTATAAAATAGGCTGCATAAACAGGAATATTTACATTTTTGGGATTTAATATAATGGGTTGAGAAGAAACCTGCTTAGCAATTTCCCAAGATATATAACCAACTTCTGCCATTCTTTTTAAAACATAATTTCTGCGAGCTACAGCAAGTTGTGGATTACTTAAAGGGCTATATTTTGATGGTGCTGCAGGAAGACCGGCAAGAGTAGCTGCTTCATTTAAATCGAGTTCCCAGACATGTTTATTAAAGTAAGTTAAGGCTGCTGCCTCAACTCCATAGGCTCCCTCACCCAAATATATATGGTTTAAGTAAATAGTAAGAATTTCATCCTTAGTAAGATGTTTTTCTATTTGCCAGGCAAGGACAATCTCTTTTATTTTTCTCTGAACAGTTCTTTCTGGAGAAAGCAAAAGTGATCTTACAACTTGTTGAGTAATAGTGCTTCCACCTTGAACAATCTTTCCGTGGATAATGTTTTTATAAAGAGCTCTTAATACACTAAAAAAATCTATTCCTTTGTGCTTATAAAAGTTGGCATCTTCAGCAGCAATGAAAGCTTCTACTACATGAGAAGGGATTTTTTCCAAAGGAACAAAGATTCTTCTTTTTTCTCCTATATAACCTATAACATTTCCATTAATATCTATTACTACATTAGCTTGTTCTGGTCTGTAATTTTTAAGTTGTGAAATACTTGGAAGACTTATTTTTAGATAAAGAAAAAACATAAGAAAAAGAATTCCCAAAAAGAGGGTAAAAGTTAAGAATAAGAGACCTATGATCTTTATAAGGTGTTTCATAATTTGATTATTTAAGATAATCAATTTTAGAAATTTTACAATGAATTTTTAAGGGATTTAAAAATAAAAAAATCCCGGGCACCGACCTACTCTCCCAGGAAGGTAACTTCCCAGTACCATCGGCCCTGGAGGGCTTAACGACCGTGTTCGAAATGGGAACGGGTGTGGCCCCTCCGGTATAGGCACCCGGGAAATCTAAATATTTTTAACAAGTGAATAAGGTATCCTTTGGAACTTTTAAGCTGGTACTGCAGCCAAGCCGCACGGGTGATTAGTACCGGTCGGCTCCACCCATTGCTGGGCTTCCACCTCCGGCCTATCAACCGGGTGTTCTCCCCGGACCCTTCAGGGGGTGGGTTACCCCACCCTCGGGAGGCCTAATCTTGGGGTGGGCTTCCCGCTTAGATGCTTTCAGCGGTTATCCCTTCCGCACATGGCTACCCGGCTGTGCTCCTGGTGGAACAACCGGGCCACCAGAGGTGCGTCCACCCCGGTCCTCTCGTACTAGGGGCAGCTCCCCCCAAGCCTCCCACGACCGCGTGGGAAGGGGTGCGTGACGCAGGTCGGTCTCTGGCCGCGGCGGGCGCAGGGGGCTTGACGGGAGCTGCCCCTAGTACGAGAGGACCGGGGTGGGCGGGCCTCTGGTGTACCAGTTGTTCCGCCAGGAGCACCGC
>CAZZLG010000032.1:0-8727 GCA_964654865.1 uncultured Thermodesulfatator sp. | reverse complement strand
ATTATTCTAAACATAGGATTTTATCAGAAGATTTGCCTCTTACTTATGCACGTCTTGGTTTATGTTTAGCTTGCAAAATAATTTTAAAAAATGGATTAGAGCTTTTAGGAGTTTCAGCTCCTAAAAAAATGTAAAAAGGAGGTAAGGTATGGAGGAAAAAAAGGTTAAAATTGAAGTTAGTAAATTAGCCTTAGTTTTTATCATTTTATTTAGTTTATCCCTTTTAATTTGGAGTTTCGTAATAGGAGTATGGGTAGGAACTAAAATAGAAAAGAAAGCACAAAAAGAAGAGATAGCGCTTGAACAACCTGCTGTTTCTTCAAGTCCAGAGGTTCCCCCAACAGTTTTATCAAATGAGACTGTACCTTCTGCACCTTCAGTATCAAATGAGACTGTTCCACCTACACCTGTAAAAATTTCACCACCTCCATCTCTTGAAAAACCGGTTAAAGAGGAAATTGCTAAAAAAGAACTACCAGAAGAACAGAAAAAGGAAGCTAAGTATCAAAAGAAAGAGGTAGCAAAAATTGCTTCTCAGATTAAAGAAACTCCTACAGAATTTTATTCTGTTCAAATAGGTGCCTTTTCAAAAAAAGAAATTGCTGAAAAACTAAAAGATACTGCTATATCTAAAGGATATAAAGCATTTATAAAAGATTATAAAACTAATGGCGAAGTTTTATATAAAGTATATGTAGGAAAATATTCAACCAAAGAGGAAGCTAAAAAATATGTCACTCAAATAGCTAAAGATTTAAATGTAGAACACCCTTTTATAACTGAGATAAAGTAATCCTTCATGTTAAGAAAAGCTAAAATCTCAGATATTAAGTATATTTATAAACTTATATTACATTTTTCAAAAAAAGGTGATGTATTACCTCGCCCTTTAGCAGAACTTTATGAACATCTAAGAGACTTTTTTGTTTATGAAGAAAAGGATTTAGTTGTAGGTGCCTGTGCCCTTCATATTTGCTGGGAAGATTTAGCAGAAATAAAGTCTTTAGTAGTTAGTGAAGAATATCAAAAGAGGGGAATAGGTGCTCAATTAGTGGAAGCTTGTATAGAAGAGGCTAAAATTTTAGAGATACCAAAAGTATTTGCTTTAACTAGAGCCCCAGAATTTTTTGAAAAGTTGGGTTTTAGAAAGATAACAAAAAATGAATTGCCTCATAAAGTTTGGGCTGATTGTATAAGATGTAGTAAATTCCCTGAATGTGATGAGGTGCCTGTAATCAAAGAAATTTAGGGATTTTATGGGGTCTTGACATTTTTTTAAAAATATATAAAAATATATTTAAAAAATGAAAAAAACAAAAGAGGAGGTGGTCCTATGCCTGTAGTAGAATGGAAAGGTAAAAAATTTGAACTTGATGAGGACGGTTTCTTAGCAGGGGGTTTAGATGTATGGTGTCCAGAATGGGTAGATTATGTAAAACACTTAGAAGGTATTCAGGAGCTCACAGAAGAGCATTGGAAATGCATTAAATTCCTACAGGATTATTACAGGAAAAATGGTGTAGCACCTATGGTCAGAATTTTCTCTAAAGTAACTGGTTATCCCTTAAAGAAAATTTATGAACTCTTTCCTTCTGGTCCTGGTAAAGGTGCTTGTAAAATGGCAGGTCTTCCCAAACCAACAGGTTGCGTATAATTAAGACTTTAAATTAAAAAATTTCTTTATAAGGGGAGTAAGAAGTTTTAATACTTACTCCCCTTATAAAGTTTTATAATGTCTTTTTTTAGATTTTTCCTTTTATTTATTTTGTTTTTATTTATTCCTTTTTATTCTTTTTCTTTTAATAAAATAGACATTAATCAAGCTACAGCTGAGGAATTAGAAAAATTACCAGGAATAGGTCCAAAAATAGCAAAAAACATTATTGAGTATAGAGAAAAAAATGGACCTTTTAAGTCTATTGAAGAATTACTAAGAGTCAAAGGGATAGGACCTAAAAAACTTGAACAACTTAAAAAATATTTAGAAATTAAAGAAAATAAAAGTTACCAAAATATTTCTAAAGAGCAAGATAAGTCTTTAGAAATTTACTATTATAAAGATGAAAAAGGGATAATTCATTATACCCAATTTCCAGAAACTGTACCTGAAAAATATAAGAAATCTCTTAAAAAATTAAAATAATTTTATGCTTAAGTCTTGTCTTAAAAAATATACCTATGCTCAGGAAAAAGCTTGTTCTCCAGTTGAAACTATAGAAAGAGCTTTAAAAAAACTTAATCAAACCGAAAAACCTATTCTTAAAGAGATTCTAAGAATAGACAACTTAGATAGAATAGGCATACCTGTTTATTTATGTAAAGTTGAGGAAGAAATAAGTAATATGTTAGGGATAGGAGATAGTTTTGGTAAAGGTATAACTCCTGAACAAGCAAAAGCAAGTGCCCTTATGGAATTGGCAGAAAGATATAGTAATTTTTCTTTTTTATTAAATGCCAAACCCCTTGTAGATTCATATGTTAACATAAAAGAAAGTGCTATACCTATTGAAACTTTATTTGCTCCATTACCCAGTGCGTTTAAAGAAAATAGCTTTATAGAAAAATTGAAAAATATTAAATTGCGTTGGGTTGAGGTTTATGACCTTATAGAAGCAAAAAAAGTGGTTTTTCCATTATATTGGTTTTATAGAATTTATGGAACAACGGGTTGGGCAGCAGGAAATACTTTAGAAGAAGCAACACTTCAAGCTTTATGCGAGATTATTGAAAGACACTGCATTTCTACCATTATGGAAGAAAGATTAGAAGTCCCTACTATTGAGATTGATTCTATTGAAAATCCATTGATAAAAGATTCACTTAAAAAAATTTTATCTTCAGGAATTGAAGTATTTATTAAAGATTTTTCCTTAGACTTAGGGATTCCTACTATAGCTATAATCGCTTATGATCCCTTAGCTCCTACACCATCTCTTAAAGTTTATGGTGCTGCAGGGACCCATCCTAATCCAAATATGGCTTTAATAAGAGCTATAACAGAATTAGTTCAGCATAGAGCTCAAGTTCTTTATCGGGAATTTATTTTAAATAAACCTGGGGGACCTACATTTTGTTTTTTAAAATTTAAAAATTTAGAAGATGCCAAATTTTTATTAAATGGAGAAAAGATACCCTTTAACCATTTATCCTCTTTTTCTCATCCTGATTTTAAAGTAGAAATAGAGTATATTTTGGATAAACTTTTTAAAAAAGAGTTAAAAGCATATTTAGTAGAAACAACTCATCCCGTGCTTGAAATTTCCTCTGTAATTGTTAATATTCCTGGGGCTCGTCTTAATCGACCAAGTACAAAACTTCATCCCTATTTATTGATTGCTCGGCAACTTATGGATATTGAATGTTATAAAGAAGCTCTCTTTTATATTGAAAAAGCTTTTGAAGAGGCTCCATCTTATAAAAAGCTTCCTCAAATCCTTTCTCAAGCAGCAATATGTGCGAAATTGGCAGGGCAATATAAAAAATCAATGGAATATTATGAAAACTTGCTTGAGATTTATCCTCAACTTATGGGTTCTTCTAAATTTGTTAATGAATTTATAAGTATTGTAAAATTAGTTTTTGCCGATTTTAATTTTAAAACTTGAAAATTATAAAAAAGAGGTTATTTTAAATTAAAGTTCTTTGAAAAATGGGGGCGAAAGGGCTCGACGGGGATAGGTAGGGTTAAACTGCAGGTCGTGGTCGCACCACCCACGTAAAATAGGGTGCAAAGCCACAACTGCCGACGAATACGCTTACGCATTGGCAGCTTAATAGAAGAAGCTGCCACGCACCTTTAGACCTTGCCTGTGGGTTTGAAGGTGTGTGACCTAAACAGGCTTTAGCTAAAGGAATTGGTAGGGTTCCTTTAGCTGAGAAAAAACCTACCTGGTAGAAAGCTTAGGTGCCTGTGCCTGGCTTTCTACGAGAAATTAAAACACAGGCTAAGCCTGTAGAAGTTTAACTTGAACTATCTCCGGACGCGGGTTCAATTCCCGCCGCCTCCACCAAAAATTCTTAGAATTGGTTAAAAAATTACTTTCCATTAGCCCTTCACACTTTTTGCAAAGAGTTTATATATACCCATGAGTTTATAAAGTTCATCAGCAACCCAGATAGAGCTTGCAACTAAAATAATTAAAAGCCAATTTTCAATGGTCAAACTCGTTGTTCCAAATAACATCTGACCAATAGAAGTATACACTACCCCGATTTGCAAGATAATGGCAATTCCTATACCCAGAAGAACCCAACGGTTGGTGAAAAGCCCAACAGAAAAAATGGAGTTGAAAGTGGAGCGGGCGTTAAGAGCCTGAAACCACTGAAAAGATGCAAGGGTTGTGAAGGCTACAGTTCGAGCATATTCAAGGCTTCCACTTTGTTTAGTAAACCAAAAAAGCCCTAAAGTCCCCGCAGCCATGATAGGTGTTAAAAGAGCCATTCTCACAAGGACGACACGATTAATTATGAACTCCTTGGGATCTCGAGGAGGTCTTTTTAAAATGTCCTTATGCGCAGGTTCAACTCCAAGCGGGATAGTACAAGCACCATCAGTGATCAGATTAACCCAGAGCACCATAACCGGAGTTAAAGGCAATCCTAACCCAAGTGTTAATGCAGTCATAAAGGTTAGGATCTCTCCAAGGTTAGTAGAAATAAGATAGAAAACTACTCGACGCAAGTTATCGTAGATTCTTCGGCCTTCTTCTATAGCTTTAACAATGGTGGCAAAATTGTCGTCCAATAAGATCATGTCGGAAGCCTCTTTTGCCACTTCTGTACCTGCAATACCCATAGCAATTCCAATATCAGCCCCTTTAAGAGCAGGGGCATCGTTAACTCCGTCTCCAGTCATAGCTACAATATGTCCTTGTTCTTTGAGGGATTTAAGGATCTTTAGTTTATGGGCAGGAGTGACCCGAGCAAAAACGCCATATTTCAATGCAGCTTTAGCAAGTGCTGGGTTTTCCATTTCATCAATTTCTTTTCCTGTAATAACCTTTCCATTGTCAATAATTCCCACTTTCTTAGCGATGGCAAGGGCGGTTACAGCATGGTCACCAGTGATCATAACTGGCTTAACACCTGCTTCTTTTGCATTTTTGACCGCTTCAATACTCTCCTCACGAGGTGGGTCAATCATTCCCCAAAGTCCTGCAAAGATCAGCCCCTCTTTTACATCACTTCGTTCAAGTTTACCTTTATTTTCAAACTCTTTGTAAGCTCCAGCCATAACCCGTAGTGCTTTAGATGCAAAGTCTTCAATTGTTTTCTCTATCTCTTTGCGGAGAGAATCATTTAGTTCTACAGGCTTTCCGTTCATCAAGACATAAGAACAAAACTCTATTATCCTATCTGGAGCTCCCTTGACATAAGCGATGGGTCTACCACTTTCTTCATTTATATGTAGGGTTGCCATATACTTAGCATCACTTGAAAACGGAATTTCTGAGAATCTCTCCATTTTTTTGGGTTCTTTTCCAGACCTGCCTTCATAGAAGCCACTATTAGTGCCCCTTCGCTTGGATTTCCCTCTACAACCCACTGTCCCTCTTTTTTTCTTAGAACTGCATTGTTGCAGTAAAGTCCAATTTCGAGCAACTTCTTCAGATCTTCTGGGAGTTTTTCAAGCTTCTCTCCACCTTCTTTTCTAATTTTTCCTTCAGGCACATAGCCATCACCGGTTAACTCATAAATTTGACCTCCGGCCCAAATTTTTTTTACCGTCATTTGGTTCTTAGTTATAGTGCCTGTTTTATCCGAGCAAATTACGGTGACAGAGCCAAGGGTTTCAACTGCTGGAAGGCGTCTAATTAGAGCGTTCCGGGATGCCATGCGTTGAACTCCGAGTGCTAAGGTTACACTAATAACTGCAGGAAGCCCCTCAGGAATAGCAGAGACTGCAACGGCTACCGAAAACATTAACATCTCTACAACCTTGTAACCACGGAATAGTCCAAGAACGAAAACAAGAAAGGATAAAACAATAGCACCAACTCCAATGAAAATGCTAAGTTTATGCATTCTTTTTTGAAGAGGCGTTTCTTCCCTTTTTGTAGCGCTGACTTGAGCAGCGATTTTTCCAATTTCGGTATTCATACCGATAGCAACAACTACTGCTAAACCTCTACCGCCTGTTACATTGGTAGACGTAAAGACCATGTTTTTCCGGTCTGCTAAAGGAGTATCAGCTTTTAAAATATCCACATTTTTTGCCACAGGCACTGACTCTCCCGTAAGAGCAGATTCGTCAACCCTGAGCTCTTTAACTGATATCAATCTTGCATCTGCTGCGACCTTATCACCAGTTTCAAGAAGAAGAATGTCTCCAGGAACAACCTCAGAGGCATCTATTACCTTTGAAGCCCCATCTCTTAAGACCCTTGCATGAGGAGAAGCCATACGGCGGAGAGCAGACAAAGTCTTCTCTGCACGCCACTCCTGAAAGAAACCAAGCATGGTGTTTAAAATGATTACACCGGCAATCACTATAGCATCAATAGTATGTTCTATAAAAATTGAAAGAATTGCAGCAAAAATTAAAAGATATATCAATGGATTGTGAACTTGCCTTATTAGAAGCCAGAAGGGATTTATACCTTCTTCTGCTACCAAGGAATTAGGACCTACCTTTTCCAGGCGACGCAAAGCTTCATCACTTGAAAGCCCATTTTCAGATGCACCAAGGTGCTTAAGCACTTCTTGCACGTCTAAAGCATGCCATTTATTATCGTGAGCTTGTTTTTTCATAGCTCTATCCTCTTCTCGTTTATTTAGCGATTGAAATAGGCATTGATTATATATTCCTGTATCATCCTTTGGGTATTGAAAAAGGACCCATTGAGAGCAATACAATAAGCCATCATATTCAAGAAACGGTCACGGTCATGATAAAAAAGGGGAATAACAGTATGTTCCAGTTTGTCATATAGTGAATAGGCATCTTTGGAATGGTCTCGCTTTTCTTCATTTCCGTGGGCAGGCTCACCAATTGACCATCCAGTCAGTCCTTCAATACAGCCTTCAATCCACCAGCCGTCTAACACACTTAGACTGGGTACTCCATTCAAGGCTGCCTTCATCCCACTTGTTCCAGAAGCCTCCATTGGTGGTTCAGGTGTGTTGAGCCAGACATCTACCCCCGAGGTAATCAAAGCAGCTAATGTTATATCGTAGTTTTCCAAATAGGCAACCTTTACATCAGGATAGAGCTTTTCTTTTGCTTGAAATATTCTTTGAATGAGTTTTTTTCCTTCATAGTCACGGGGATGAGCCTTACCTGCGTAAATAATTTGAAAATTCCCTACTTCATTGGATATTCTCCTAAGTCTCTCTAAATCGTTAAAAATAAGATCTGGTCTTTTATATAAAGTAGCTCTTCGGGCAAATCCTAAGGTCAGGATATTTTCATCCATACCTACACCGGTTTTCTGGTTTATTAGGGATATGAGCTTTCTTTTGCACTTCATATGAGCTTCCCAGAGTTTCTCTCTCGGAATGCTCAGGGCATAGCGTAAGCTGAAATTATCCTGACGCCACATAGGAATATAGTGATCAAAGAGTTCTTGAAAGGGAGGAGAAACCCAAGTAGCAGCATGTACCCCGTTGGTGATAGCATTAATCTGATAACCTGCAAACATTAGTTTAGAAACTTCACTATGTTTCCTAGCCACACCATTAATATAGCGACTAAAATTAAGTGCTAAATAAGTCATGTTTAAAATATTTTCTTCATAAATTACGCCTTCTAAGGCGAAAAAGTCATCACGATTACCAATAACTTTGCGAGCTAGTTCAAGAGAAAACTTATCATGTCCTACTGGAACAGGGGTATGTGTAGTAAAAACACAACAGTTTCTTACAATTTCTACATCCTGCTTAGTTACATATTCCCTTCCCGCCTTTTTAGCTACTTCGTCAAGCAACTCTAAGACAAGCAGAGCAGAATGTCCTTCGTTCATATGAAAAGTTTTGATGTTTTTATACCCCAGAGCTCTTAGCATCCTCACTCCGCCAATTCCCAGAATTACTTCTTGGCAAATTCGATAATGGTCATCACCTCCGTATAAAGTATGAGTTAACTTTCTGTCCCATTCAGAGTTTTCAGGAAGGTCTGCATCCAAAAAATAGACAGGGACCAAGTAACCACTAATACCTTTAACATCGTAGCGCCAGGCACGAAGGTGCACTGTCCGCCCTTCTATGGTAACCTGAACGCGAGGAGATTCCTCTTCAAGCAGTTCCTCAAAATTCCAAAAGTCTGGTTCTTCCCGCTGCCAGCCGTCTGGGTCCAGTTTTTGCCGAAAATAGCCTTTACGATAGAGAAGGGTGACTGCAACCATTGGAACCTTAAGATCAGCAGCTGAACGAATTGTATCTCCGGCGAGCACTCCCAGTCCTCCGCTGTAGGTGCGTATTCTTTCATCAATACCGATCTCCATTGAAAAATAAGCTATTTGTCTCACTTTCTTTATTGATCCTGTTTGTCTTTTTTGGATCTGTTGAATAATGCAGTAAGTAAACCCAGTGCAAATCCTGTTCCCGCCGTAAGTAACAGCAAAACAATATGGGGCATTTCTATTGTAATGAAAAGGAAATGTACTCTTACTGGCTCAAGATTTTGAATAAAAACTATTCCAAGAAGAATTACCAAAACCAAAATAACTATTAATTTTGTTATTCCCATAACTCCTTCCTTCTTTATTATTTTTGTTGTCCTCTAATTTG